>JAKSAW010000120.1 GCA_022361455.1 Pseudomonadales bacterium
ATTTCGCCGTCATCACCCATTATACCAACATGCCCCGGAAACGGCTTGCCCGGTACCGTGGCGCAAATAATGATCGCTCCTCTCTCGATCGCTGCAATGCGCTCAAAACGGTCGTCCTTCTCGAACCTGTCCCACAACGTCCACGTACCCGTAATCACCGGAAATGACGGAACAACACGCTTAATAATGTTCGATACTGTGTCAGCACACCCGAGTTCGTCCGGTGCCGCGTCGTTCGGGCTCGCGTCTGTACCGAGTGAGGCAACCGCCGCCTCGTAAAGTCGCTGTGCAAAATCTTCTTTATTTTCTACCTCCTCCTTTGGAGCGTCAGGTAGATTTTGTAAATCAACTTGGTTCATAAGTGCCGCTACTCTTGCTCTTAACTCTATAATTAACGCCTGTAATTTATTCCACGCTGTAAAATCATGGAAATAGAAAATAAACCGAATTGCTTTAAGCGTGTAATCCCAAAGGTGCGTATAGTCTGTAACCCCTCGCCAACGTGAGAAACCGTGCGAAAGTTCGTGCAGGAATATCCGCTCAAACTCGCTCCCAACGTAAGAACGGTCGTCTTTGTCGGCTATAACCACAAAGTCAAAAACATCGTCCGGATCGGGGTTGTAGACACCACCGAGTTTAATCCCCTTCTTGTATTTGGGGTGTCGAAGCCCCAACTCGTCGCGCTCTCGGCGACTGATGTGGAGGCACACGGCGCTATATCCCTTGCTGGGCAAGTTTTGTTTTAACCACTTCCAGTCAATATAGACGCCTCCACCGACCTCAAAAGTCGGTACTTCTTTTGGCAGGTCAAAATGCTGTATATGAAATGAGTGCACCTCTACGCCACGCGCCCGATCAACAACCGGATATATGTCGTCAAAATGACGCATCGGCCAAAGCGACTTGCTCGTAGTGTAGATTTTGGTACGGAGTTTCATATAGTGCCGAGTATTACAACGACTCCACACGCGAAAGCATAAAATGCAGCGATACAAAGTCCCACTACGGATGTCGGATCATACGACATAATACTGTCGTGATTTCTCTTCGCCAAGAAAAGCAGGGCTCCCGACGCTCCCCATAGTCCACCAATGAATAGAAGAGTTGCCATACTTCAATTATATGCTCTCATAATACGCTTTTTGTATGATTTTCCACTCCTGAAAGGCGCGACGCGCAAACGCCTTATCTCCGGCAATTACAGCGTCTCTATCAGCGTCGTCCTCTGCCTCTGCTAAACGGGCGATTTTAGCCCTCTCTTCGGGGGTTGCACGGCTAATGAGGGTCAGTTCTTTGTTCAACTGTTTGCTGAATACGCTGTAATTTGCGCCAAACATGGTGATATTCCGTTGATACTTTGGCAACTCATTTGCGGGTTCGTCAAGACGTGCGAACACTGCTTTTACGTCGTTGTTGTTTTTTCCTTCAAGCGCGGCATTAACTACCGGATCGTCGTACCCATACGCTTTTCTAATAGCGAGTTCCTCGATAACCTCCGCTTTTTTGCCTGCCCGGTACGTTGCGTCGCCC
>JAKSAW010000549.1 GCA_022361455.1 Pseudomonadales bacterium
AGAGACCACTGCTATTTTATGATTGAGAAAAGCTTTAGTTTCTTTAACAACAGCGCTATCGGCTATAACGGCGATATCATCCATGGAAGTTGCTACGTTATACAACTTTGCAGCGAGTGCATTATCTCTTTCTAGTTTGTTAGGTTTGGCAATCACTAAAGGCTTATATCCAGCAATAACAAGCCCCCACCAGACAGCGAAAAATGCTTTGCATACATCCATTTGCAAAATCACTATATTCGCTTTCGGCCCAATCTGGTCGATAAAGCCCTGACTTAATAACTTTTCGGAAACGCTTAGAGCATCTCTAAACAGGTCCCGATAGCAATATCTTTCATCCGCCCCACCCATCTGAATAAAGGTAAAGCCTCCGAGCGGCTTACGGATTGCTGTTAGCTTTAGTGCTTCAATGAGACTTTGAGTATGTCCTGAATCTGAAGCCAATGAGGGTCCCAAGGCATATGCCAAACCGCGATTATCTAGTCCTAATGAATCACACTTAGCATGATCACTGGAAGCTAACGCTATTGAGGTAGGCTTAATCTCTTCCGCAATCGTGGGATACAATTCATATCGATAGTTAACATAAGGTCTTTCAGAGATAGTCTCATTACTAGTCAGTGTATTTTGTAGTCTTGAGTGATTAACTGATAAGAGTTCATCTAAGATCGTGTTATCGACATCGCCATCTTCACCATAAGGTAATCTTTCAACAAAAATTACTTCGTGGAAGGCTTGCGATAGCATGACAGATTCAAAGGGATCGCCTTCCACGAAAATCTGTTTAAAGATATTGTCGATCGAGTCCGCATGACGATATCGATAGTAAGCATTGCGTTTTGGTAGATCTTCATTCAGATCATCCAACGAAATCTTGCTGGTATGGCTAATAGTGGAGTTACCAATAGCCACTTGAGGAACCGAGCTTAGAAAAGCTGCTAAGTAATTATTAGCGTCTATATCCATCAACAGAGAGAGAATGCTTAGATAATTCTCACAGAAACGCTTAATAGTCCTTTCTTCATAAAGTGCAGTTTGATAGGTCCAGTTAAGTTCCAAAGTTGTACCTAGATCACTAACGGAGAGCATCACATCATAAGGTGTTCCCCTTGGTCCTGATTCACGCCATAGCTTTTTGATTAATGGGTTTTGTGATAGGTGATCGGTATTAGCCTGATGCCAGATAAACATCAATTGAAATAAAGGCGTACGACTAGCATCCCTAGCAGGATTACAATCTTGAACAAGGTTGGGAAAAGGATATTCCTGAAACTCTAATCCCGCATGAAGTGATGCTTGGGTTTTATGAAGAAACTCACTAATTGTATTCGCGTTTTTCAGAGATGAACGCATAGTAATTGGATTAGCAAAGTCCCCTACCACCTTGTCCATACCAGGTATCGTGCGTCCCAATGATGGTGTACCAATAAGAAAATCTCTTAACCCTGTCTCCTTAGCCGTTAGTATCTGAAAGGCTGCTTGCATCAATACAAAGGGTGTTATTCCTGCTTTCCTAGAATAATCGCGAATTCGCCCTGTCGTCTCACAGTCTAGATCTATCGAAAGGAGTTTGGACTCCATTGACAATAAAGCCGGGCGCGGATGATCTTCTGGCAGTGTGATATTAATAGGCGCTGAACTTAAATAGCTGCTCCAAAAGGCTTTTGCTTTTCTACCTTGATCCGACTTTAAGTAGTCATTTTGCCATGTAACATGATCAATGTATGTTTTCGCTAAGGGTTTAACCAAAATCGGCTTATTTTGGCTAGCAAGCTCATAAAAAGACTTGAGTTGTTCTGCTATTAAAACTAGCGACCATAGATCAGCCCCTATATGATGAATCGTCGCCACCAAAACAAGGCGACCACCTGAACACTGTAAAAGCTTAACTCTTAGAATAGAGTCATTCCTTAAGTCAAAAGGTTTATCCGCCTCGAGAGCAACAGCAGCATCGATCGCCTCTTCGCTTTGGTCAGATATATCTTGAACCTGTAATTTAAAAGGACGTGTCTTCCAGATCGTTTGCTTCGGTGTACCTTGTTGACCATCAATCTCATTTTGATCAAAGGTCGTTCTAAGCATTGGGTGAAGAACAAACAGAGCTTGTACTGCACGCTCTAATGCGGCTACATCAACACCAGGATCAAGCTCACAAATAAATGCAGTATTATAAGCTGCATTATTAGGTGAAAACTTATAAAGCATCCAAATCGCAGATTGCGTTGAGGACAGTTCCGCCTTCACAACTTCCTCATCGTTTAGGGCAGAACCTGCTTTACTGCTATTACTTGCGCCATTCTGCTGCTCTTGACGTGTCAACCAACTGATCAGTGCAGGCTTTTCCTGCCTCAACAAGCCTACTAATTCTTCATCAATAACTGACTTCGGCGCTTTAAATCTTAGCCCGTCATTTTCTACCCATAAATGCAATCCGTTTTCAATGTAAGGTGTCAAACGCGCGACTATATCCACTGGGGTTGTCATATTACCCCCTCAACTACTTCGTCTTCTGGCTCATCAAGCAATAGATCACCTTGCTCCTGCATTGCCTGATCATTCACTAGAAGAGAAACCACATCTCTTAAATTCGCTCCGTTTAAAAGGCGTACCAAAGGCAACTCTGCTTTTGTAATAGCTAATGCTCTGTTTTTGAACTCTACCGCCATCAATGAGTCTATACCCATCTCGATTAGGGGTTGATATTCATCGATATCCTCAATTTCAGTTTGCAGCGCATTAGCTAGTTGTGTCTTCAGATAGTCAACTAGCATTTCGTTCTGTTGATTCTGATCAGCTTTGTCGAAATGGTCCTTAAATTCCTTATCTTGCTCACTTAAGGCAGATGTTAAGTCAGTAAGCGCATTCTCATTACTTGAATCGATACTTTCACTATCAGATCTGATCAGACTAAAGATCTTACCGACCGATGTTAGGCTCATAAGCGGTTTGAACTTAGACCAATCCACATCCACCACAATCTTTTCCGATTGATTGGCTAGTAGCAGGTATTCAAACGCAGCGATTGCAGTATCATGATCCAAGGTTCTTAAACCACGCTTTTCGGCCATCACTTTAGAGGACTCAGATACCATACCTGAGTCTTCCCATGGTCCCCAGTTAATGACTATTCCTGGCAGTCCTTGTTCGCGTCGATAATTAATCACACTATCCACGACGTGGTTTGCCGCAGCATAGTGGAAGTTGCCCGCCGAGCCCCATACTGCAGCAATAGAGGAAAAGCCGACAAAGTAATCTAAAGCATCACTTCGGGTTAATTGATCTAGCCAATGCATACCCAAAACTTTATTGTCCATAAGGGCGCTGCATTTAGTTTTGGTCAATTCCTGCAAGGGTGTTAAATCAAACTTACCTGCAGTATGAAATACACCTTTAATATCCCTCTCAGATCTTAGCGAAGCCAAGCAGGCTTCAAGGGATATTGAATCAGCAATATCTACCTGGGGAAGTAAAACACGCACACCTATTTCTTCAAGACTTTTGATAACAGTATGACAACGCTGTGTTGTTGCACCGGAACGGCTCATCAGCACAATATGCTTTGCGCCTTTTAAAGCAAGCCACTTTGCGACACTTAAACCTATACTACCCGTACCACCAGCAATTAAATAAAATGCACTATCGTCAATTTTGGGATCAGAGTGGGTAGTAGCACTATAGCTTTCGCTATTAACCTTTGGTTCGAAAAGAGTTCCTTTTCTAAGAACTAGCCAAGGATTGAGATCAGCTTCCGTTACTAGTGACTGAACTTTCTTTAAGAGCTGATGATTAAAATCGGTAACCTCATCGATATCCAAGCCCAAGCGAAAACGTTCGGGAAGCTCAAGCGCTAAACTTTTAATGGCTCCGTATAGTGCTGATTGCTGAATGCTATGTTGAGGGCGATCCGATACATCGTTATCGATACAGACACCGTTTTGAGTCAATACACTAAGCGTTGTGTTATCAATGCGCCTAACCAGCTGTGCAATATCTAGGAGCACGCCGGTAGATTCGATGTAATCTTGACTTTCCATGCCAACGAATGACAAAACGATATTGAGTGGTCCCGATGTTATTCGTTCCTTCTTTTCCGCTATTGCTCGTTCGATATTGGAAATCTGTAATTCTGCCTCGGCACGAAACTCATATTTAATGGAATCGTCGCCGATATCATCAGGTAAATTAAAAGAAGCTGGATACAGCAACAACCAATTATCATCAACTTCGGAATCTATAAGGGGGTTGTTACTACTAGACCCTAAAGATAATGGCATAGGGTAACTGGTTGCATTCCAGCCTAAGGAGTAAATGAATGAGCTGTCCAATGCGGTATGCTGAGTTGCTTTTGCATCAAAAGGGTTGGCATTCTCAAGTACAGGGTTCCAACAATGTTTACGCTGGAAAGGATAGGTTGGTAGGGGTCGTCCAACGGTTTTTACATTCGTGTAAACCTCCGCCCAGTTAAAATCCAATCCCGACACGTAGAGTTGCGCAAGAGCGCGCTCAACCACATGTAACGAATCCAATCCTTGTTGGTTCGCTATACAGCTAATTGAGAGAATACTCGAACCAATTTCAATGTTACCTCCCAATTGAAAAACAATATCGATACCCTGAGTCTCCAATGACTCAAGGTAATCACCGCAATTTACCACATTAGCTGTTGTCTGAAGCCAATACTTATAGTCAGACATGGCCTTACCAGCATGTTCACCAGTGAATTGGGAAAGTAGCCTTAGTCTAGGCTTCTGGAACTGTACCTCTCTGCGATTAATATCTTGGGTAGCAAGTTTATCGATTTTTGTGTCAATGATTTTTATAAGGGCCAGCTCGCAAGCGTCGTTCCAATTGAAAACGCCCGCCATGTAAGCAGCAATTAGTTCACCAAAATCTCGTCCTATTAGACAATCTGTTTTTAGCCCCCAATCTTGCCACAAGCTTGCGAAGGCTAATTGTCCAATAAAGTTATCTATTTCGGAGCTATTTATAGCCTCTCGTGTATCAATGTCGCTTAAGGTAGATTCGCATAATTCATTTATCGTTGATTTAGCTTTTTTGAAATAGACATCATAGCTTGGCAAGCTTTGACTTAGGGACTCCCAGAATACCAAGGCAGACTCATCTAAACTTGGTAATACTAGACAGAGCTTCTGATGTTGTTTTTTCTTTTCTCCAAAAAAGTAATCAGCTGATTTCTCAACATCTTGATTCCATGATTGCCGTATTAATTCAATCGACCCTCCCACAAACGCTTCTCGATACTTAAAATGATCCTTACCTTTGGCGAGACTAGCCGCTATTTCAGTAATGGAACCAGGAACATTTCGAGAGAGATACTCTGTTAACTGCTTCCTCTTAGCCTGCAAAGCGCTCGGCTTAGTTGCTGAACTAATCAACAATACAGGGGAATTTGAATCGGTCTCGTCTAATAAACTATCTGGGCTTTCAGCGTTATGTGCTGCATAAGATTCCAATATCACATGCGCATTAGTGCCAGTAAAAGCAAAACCACTGACACCGCAACGCAAAGTATCTATGGATTCATCACTACCCCACTCCCGCCCTTCGCTATTCACCTTGATAGGCATATTGTTCCAGGCTACAAATGGATTTGGCGTATCAAAATGCAAATGCTTTGGTAAATATTGATGCTGCAATGAAAGCAGCATTTTAATAAGACTCGCACTACCTGAAGCGGCTTCCGCATGCCCCATGTTAGTCTTAACCGAACCAACAATTAACGGTGAATTGAATTGGCGATTCTGGCAATAAGCCTGATTTAGTGCATTTAACTCTATCGGGTCACCTAATGGCGTACCCGTGCCATGTGCTTCTATATAATCAACACTAGCTGGCTCCACCTGTGCTTGTTTTAAAGCTTTCTGTATTACGTCAACTTGTGCCGTCTCATTAGGCGCGGTAAAACCTTGCGACTTTCCATCTTGATTAATCGCAGAGCCTTTAATCAAGCCAATAATTTGATCCCCATCGCACTCAGCATCCGAAAGCCTTTTTAGCATTAACATGCCACAGCCTTCTGAGCGCACATAGCCATCCGCATTCTTATCAAACGTTTTGCAGTGTCCATCAGGCGACAACATTCTTGCTTTCGCAAAGACAATCGATACGGCAGGGTTAAGCACTAAATGAACGCCACCGGCCAAAGCATAATCACATTCACCCTGCCTTAATGCCGTACAGGCATGATGAACAGCGACTAAAGATGAAGAGCACGCAGTATCAAAAGCGACAGCAGGCCCTTTAAAGTTATAAAGGTAAGATAAGCGTCCCGGCGCAGCGCTCATGGCATTACCAATACCTTGCCAAGGAGTAATCTGCTCAGGCTTACCCAATATACTGCCAAGATGCGCATAATCAGATGACGCGATCCCCACATAAACACCCGTGTTACTACCCGCCAAACTATTTGGCGAGTAACCGGCATATTCCATGGTTTCGTAACTTACCTCTAATAGCAGGCGATGCTGAGGGTCTATATCCTCCGCTTCCCGAGGAGAGATACCGAAAAATTCCGTATCGAATTTATCTAAGCCATCCAGCAGCCCCATGCTTTTGCAATAGAGCTTTCCCGGTGCATCCGGGTCTTCATCGAAGAAACGATCCATGTCCCATCGTTCGTTATTTAGGTGGGGATTGATAAAGTCATCACCTCGAACGAGTTTTTCCCAGAATATCTGAGGAGAATCAGCACCATCAGGAAATCGACACCCCATACCAACAACGGCGATAGGTTCATGATTCATTTTCTGATAGACAGAGAGCTGTTGCTTAAGCTTTTTAATTTGCTTTAGCGCATTCCGCATTATTTGTTTCGAATCAGTCATTTTCCGCCTCCAACGATTAGTCGTTTTCGTCCGAGAGTTCAGCTTGTAACAGCGCTTCTAATTCTTCGTCTGTTGCTGCATCTACGTCATGATCGATTTGATCAGTATCGCTAGATCCGGACCGCTGGCTTTCTTTGCTAGAAAGATCGGGTGGCGAATCCCCTTCTCTGTCATCTCCTTGTATCTCTTCTGCAAACATGTCGTCGATTAAGAAAGTACTTAAACTCGCAACTGTGGGGTACTTAAACATCAGCGTTGCTGGTAACTGCTTTCCAATTAACGCACAGAGAATATTTCGCAATTCAACCGCCATTAAGGAATCCAACCCTAACTCCTGCAGTGGCTGGTTAGGATTAATGGTCTCG
>JAKSAW010000389.1 GCA_022361455.1 Pseudomonadales bacterium
CAATCAGCTATAGAGGAAGATGTGGACGTAATTGGTATTTCATTATTGTCTGGTTCTCATAATGAAATAGTCGATCAGCTAATGGCTGAGATGGATGCTGAAGGCGCCAAGGATTCTATTCCTGTGATTCTCGGTGGCATTATTCCACAACCAGATATGCCAGCCCTTGAAGAGAAAGGCATCAAGGCGATCTTTACACCTAAAGACTATGATCTGATGGAAGTAATGGATCGTATTATGGATATCATTCTAGAAAATAAATCGACCGCCGCTGCGTAAAGTCGATTAGCCTCTTTTCAGTTATACTGGTAGTGGTGTCGCTATCAGTATAACTGCCCTAGCACTTTCCAATTGAATCAGCTTAACCATTTAAGAGTGTATTGTGAGCCAGAATCCTACCTATCCGGAATACTCAACCTTAGCTGATGTTGAATTACCGGAATTAGTTAAGCAACAGCTCACACAAGCAGCGGAACTCAAAAAGCTTCCCCTAGGAAAGCTTATCTCGCTTTTTGAAAACCAAACTGAAGCCGCCACACAACAACGCCACACTATCGTTAAACAGCTATCGAATAATAACCAAGCTCGCAAAGGCGTTGTAATCGGTTTTACCGGTACACCAGGCGCAGGAAAATCTAGCCTGATTGCGGAAGTTTGCCAATCACTGCTAGAAACCGACAAAGACATTACCATTGCGGTGCTCGCGGTAGATCCATCTAGCCAAGTTTCCGGTGGATCTATCTTGGGTGATCGCACCCGCATGCGAACTCAAGGAAAGGAGCCAAGATTATTCTTCCGCTCTCAAGCGTCGAATCTAGAGCTTGGCGGCGTCACGCAAAACACTTATCAAGCGACGCGCTTACTGCAATATTTCTTCGACTATATTCTGATTGAAACCGTCGGCATTGGCCAAAACGAAGTGGATATTCAGTATATGACGGATCATACCTTCTTGGTGATGCAGCCATTAGCGGGTGATCAAATTCAGTTTATGAAATGCGGGATTATGGAGATTCCCGATAGCTTTATTGTTAACAAGTGTGATGAAGAACTTTTAGCACGCCGCAGTTATCACATGCTCAGAACATCCTTAAAGCAGGCAAAACTGGTGGCCCTAGATGCGGATGATAATTACCACCAAGCAGTAAAGGATAATATTTTCCTTACCAGCGCACTGAAACAAACTGGTATCCAATCCTTAGCAAACTTTATCTTAAGTCTAGATAAAAAGGCCAACAGCGACCGTGATAGCTTTTACTTAGAAAAACGTATTCAAATGGATTTTGGTAGGTTTGGTGTCGCTATCTATAGAGAACATCTAGAAAAGATCTCTACGCTAACCACCTTTGAAGAAAAGGAACACGCCCTTCGATCAATTATCAAAGGGCATATCATAGAAAACAACTAGTCGTATATGACGCTCTAAGAAGCAGAGACTAGCACTTCTCCCGTTGCTGCTTGATCACGTTTGCGATTTCTCAAGGCCATAAACGGCCGCTCCACAAACACATATATCAACAACGAAAGTATCAGGCTAACCACAAACCCAAGAGTAAAGGTCATCATCACTAAGCTAATGGGTCCAGCACCCGATTTGGCCATCAGTTGCGTAACCGCCTGCCCAGCAATAAACATCAGTATTGGGTGGACTAAATAAAGCGAATAAGACAGTTGCGCAAAAGGGATCCACAGCTTGGACTTCAAAATCACGTTAAACACTGCCGCCCAAGACACCCCATAGATGCAGCTCATCATGATATATATAGCCGCCATGGCAAAGATAGTGCGATAACTTACAACGAAACCAATATAGAAGCTTTCGTCTGGCGCCCAGCGCGCGTCGTATAATGGAGTAAATAGAATGGCAAACATCACTACCACAGCGAGCACGAAGGCAATTTTACCATCTATGGACTGCAAAAATTCTTGGCAGCGCTGCGGATATTTCACATGATAAAAGGCGGCAATAATACCTGCCACAAAACAACCGAAACGAGAATACAAATTGTCGTAGAGCACATCGAAACGGTGATAATAAAAGGCCTGATCGGTAACAATATCACTGACTGGTCTTGTGGCTAACATCGGATCTGATGCGATAATTCCGCCTCGAATTAAAAACGATACAACTAACAGCCCCCAGAAGAACCCAACGTTAATTCGATTCAGTTTTGTTAGCATAAATAGCATTATGGGGAACACAAAATAGAACTGTTCCTCTACAGCAATACTCCATGACCAGTTCATGGCCTGTGCATCGCCAGGGAGAAAATTATTGAAGAACAACACATTGCTCAGCATGTTCTCTTTATTTGGAAGGCCTGCCATGAAATACAACAACAGCACAAAATAATAAGCGGGAAGAATTCTTAGCACGCGATGAGCATAAAAGCGTTTTAAATCGAGCGAGCCACTTCGTTCACCTTCTTTTAACAGGATTCCCGCAATTAGAAATCCGCTAATAACGAAAAACAGATCAACACCTAAATCCCCGTTAAAAATCCAAAGCCATCCAAGACCAACCGTTTCCAACACTTGTTGAGGATTTTCATAGGAAGCAGATACCGCTAGCATGGCGTGATAAAACAACACCAGCAACATAGAGATAGCACGAAGCCCATCGAGCACCTCGATGTTCTTAGCATTGCGTACATGCAACGATCTAAACGTGTCTTTAAAGAAAGCCATAATAACTACCCTGTAGAGCTAAGTCCTTCGTTGGTCAATACAAAGCCAGACAGCATTTGTGGGAACTTGGCTAAGAGAATAATATTTTAATTATAAAAATGGATTGTACTTGTTTTGCTGGTCTTAAAACTTGTACGAATGTACCCAACTGCGTGGCCAGATGTAAACACAGAGTCTGTGACGAGAAACAAAAATCTACAATTTCATGTCGAAAGGTATAGGGTGCCTGTGTCCATACGACATATATCTGTGATGAAGTATCGAGCGGATGTTGAAGTTTCGAATTATCGATTAAAACTCGATCTACTCGGATAAATTTCCTGCGAATTCGCTTTTCAGTTGTACCAGTTCCGTTTTACTGGAAATTCCTAACTTGTGGTATACACGGTAAAGATGATTGGATACTGTGGATGGTGCCAAACCAATCTTTCGAGCTACTTCTTTATAGGTAAGCCCTTGAGTGATCCAATGAACCACTTCCCTCTCCCGCTCCGTTAGTTGGTCAATCATACTTGCGGGCCGCACACCTACCAGCAACAGCTTTCCTTGCGAAGACACACTCACAGCTAAGCCATTAATGACATCGTTCTTCTTATCTTCAAAATCAGTCAATGAGAAAGGCAGCATTTGTGATTCCGC
>JAKSAW010000486.1 GCA_022361455.1 Pseudomonadales bacterium
AAAAGCCAGGTAACTTTGCATCGACACCCATTAGCGCCGTATAGCCAAAACAAGCCCAGTTATAGCCATAAAACTGGGCTTCAATCCTTAGTTAGCTATCCATTAAACAGCGCAATTCTCGGTTCTGACTCAATTTCTTCTGATAAGCCTACAGATCCAATATCTTCAGGGGAAGCTACCGCAATCGCACCCACATTAGCAGTTAGAGAAAAAACCAATATCAAGAGAAACTCAGCCATTCCGGTTCCCATAGAAATAGATAAATGCTCAACCTGCACACCTATTGTTTTTCGTGATAGCAATGAAGATGCGGGCACTTTGCAACATGCTCTCGATATTATCCAAGCAGAACACCCTGACATGCTGAATTACAACGTTGAATATATTCAAGGCGTACTGATCGACCTACAGGGAAGAACAGTTTTAAATGATGAATCGTTTTGGGAATTTTTATTCAGCGACGACGAAAATCTGAGAGCCATGAGAGTTACTGTAAGAAACGATGGCAGCACATACACTAGACCAAGCGTGTTTACTGATGAAGATAACTACAATGGCTTTATTACAGGCCATAATGGTGGCCGAGGCTTAAACGGAATTAAAAGGCCTTTTACAGAGCTACTACAACTCCCTTTAGCCAATTCATCAGATGTGGTAAATCAAGCTATTAATAGCAATGACTATGGGGCCCAGTGGCTTGAGTTATGATGGCGTGCTATATGGTGGAGGTATCGTGTTAAGCGTAGTTAGTGTTTATGATCAAAACCGACCAAATGAAGATATGGTCTCATCAGTGGTTTATTACAAAAACAAGATCGCAGTGATCATTCCCAACGAAAACAACTGGAATATGCAACCCATTGATTCCACACATCCTCGAGTAGAAGGATGGACGCAAGAACAAATTGACGAACGTTACTATGGTACGATTGACCTGTTTGATTATTTTGCTGATCGATAAGTCTTTATCTTTTCTCTAGATGGAAGGCCCAAATAAAGCTCTATAACATGATTACAGAGATC
>JAKSAW010000150.1 GCA_022361455.1 Pseudomonadales bacterium
GTGCCAACAGTTCCGCCGACCTTGCGGCCATTTTGCAGAGCGACAATTCGGATGGAGCGGCAGGACGGACAATGAATGATCATGAAACCTCCATGAGGTGGGGTCAGGAAGGCCATTCCTTCCTGGCTTCATGGAGGTGATATGTGTTTGAAATTATTTTGAATCCCGGTTGCTTCTTAGGAAGAGAAATAAAAATTTGGATTGGTCAGGAAAGGGGGGGTAATAATGAAAAGAAGGGGGCTTGTTGCGTGGAATATCTTGACGAACTATTATCAATGGGCTTCCCCACCAAAACTAGATTTAGCTCAAAGTTATCTTAGGCGTGATGTATCGTCCGCTTTTTTATTGATAGCTTTATACCTAGGGGGTGCGCTGTGCTCCGCACCATTCGCGCACCTACGCAGGTTACACAAATCGTAAATCTTGGGTGGGGAAGCATTTAGCCAATAGAAGTTTCAGAGAAGCAAGGCTGAGCCCTATCAATTACAGAAAAGTCAATATTCCTAAAGGGCGTAAGGGGGTAAGGTCGCTTTACATCCCTAATGAGGAATTAAAAAGTAAGCTGAGATCGTTCTTGCCTCATTTGCAGCGTATCGCGATGGAACAAGATCAGCACAATGTTTGCCATGCTTTTATCAAGGGGCGTAACTGCGTGACGAACGCTCAGCCACACGTTGGTTATAAGTATTCGGTATCTTTAGATATTGAAGATTTCTTTGATTCTATCAGAAGAAAGCATGTTGACGAGTTTATTGAAGATGAGCTCATTTCGCTCTGCTTTATTGATGGTGCCCCAAGGCAGGGCCTTCCAACAAGTCCTTTGATTGCTAACATCGCACTAAGCGCAGTTGATAGGAGTATTTATAAATCCTTGGGGGCTGTGTGTGGGATTTTTTCGTATACTCGCTATGCCGACGATATAACTATCAGCTTTAATAATAATGCCGAAATAAAAAAAGTGATTTTTATAGTTAGAAATGCGCTCATAAGCGAGGGGTTTCGTATAAATGAGCGGAAAACCAAAGTGCAGTGTTCTGTGAATGGAAGAAGGATTATTACTGGCGTTGGAGTAGATGAAAAAGGCGTGCATCCGACTCGCAAGGCACTAAAATCACTAAGAGCTGCCTCCCACCAGAATAATCTGAGCTCCGTCAGGGGGTTGATACAGTGGGTGCTTTGCAAGGCTCCTGGATTAGCTAAAATTGAGATTCCTGAATTATATCGAAATCAAGTTGATGGAAAGGCTGTTGCTTGCCATTACTGTCTA
>JAKSAW010000118.1 GCA_022361455.1 Pseudomonadales bacterium
CCGTTTTCAAAAAATTCATTGGTATAAGAGACGCAACCCATGGGACGACTTTCCATATGAGTCGGTTCCTGTTTGCAACCAATGATGAACTCGGTCGAACCGCCACCGATATCTACCACCAGGTACCTGTCTTCGGACACCGGCAATTGATCGGCAACCCCAAGGTAAATTAGCCGCGCTTCCTCACGACCCGCGATGGTTTCAACGCGGACTTGCAAAAGATCCTCGATTTTTTTCAGGAATGGTGACGCGTTTTTCGCACCGCGCAAGGTATTGGTACCTACTGTACGAATACATTCGCGGGGAATGCCGCGCAAACGCTGTTCGAAACGGGCTAAAGTATCCAGTGCTCGCTCCTGCGCGGTCTCGGAGAGGATGCCTTCCGTATTCAAACCTTCACGCAAACGCACCATCTCTTTTAAACTGTCGATAATAACGGGCCGCCCGTCCTCGACCCTTGCGATAACCAAATGAAAGCTGGTGGAACCCAGATCTAGCGCGGCGATAGTATTAGGCAAATGGTCCAAATGGTGTGCCCCACACAAAAAAATCATCTGATTATAACCGATATTGAAAAAATCAAATAAATTTGTCGATTGGCTAACTTGAAGCAAGCGTCATCATATAACTTCGTCTAATAACAAAATCATCCGCCGCCCAACAGAGTTTGACTGTTGTTATGTCCACGTATGCGCCGTCAATCAGAGTGAAGCCGTCCGTCCGTCCGCGTATCCACCGTCAAACAGAATGAGATGGTTCATCCGTCCGCGGATACGTCGCACAACAGAGTTTGACCGTCATTTAAATTCGCGTACGCGTCTTACAACAGAGTTTGACGGCACCTACCGGCCGCGTACGGACCGTCTTTCTCATTACAATGCCGATTCCCGCTTGTGATTCAGTTGTAAAATGGCGTTTGGTGTCGTTTTCGAAGACAGAGGTCGCCGTTGGATATGCAAATACGCGGCCAACCCAAGCGAAACCGACCATCTTTTTCTGTAAAACCTGAGGAATTGGAAGCGATTTTGCCGTCTAACGGAGTTTTACGGTAAATCCACGGCCGGTAGATGCCTTCACACTCTGTTTTACGGCAGATCCGTAGCCGGTAGGTGCCGTCAAACAGAATTGTACAACGCATACGCGGACG
>JAKSAW010000117.1 GCA_022361455.1 Pseudomonadales bacterium
AATGCCACCGAGAATCACAGGAATAGAATCCTTGGCGCCTTCAGCATCCATCTCAGCCATTAGCTGATCGACTATTTCATTATGAGAACCAGACAATAATGAAATACCAATTACGTCCACATCTTCCTCTATAGCTGATTGGACGATATCGACAGCACTTAAACGGATACCGAAGTAGATAACATCGAAACCGGCGTGACGTGCCGCGACAGAAATCATTTCTGCGCCATTTGAATGGCCGTCCAACCCTGGTTTACCAACCACGATTCTAGGGCGATGACCGTATTGATCCATAAAGGCTTTAACTTTGCCGCGTACCGTTTCCAAGGTCTCATTTTCCAAGGACATGGTTTGGCCTTCAACACCGGTTGGTGGACGATATTCGCCATATACACTGCGCATGGTGGCAGCCCATTCTCCGGTAGACACTCTAGCCTTTGCACAGGCGATACTAGCGGCCATCAAGTTAGCACCGGCTTTAGCATCCTCTTCGAGGCGTTTCAGGCAGGCCTCTACTTCGGCTTGGTCACGCTTAGTTTTGGTTTCTTCTAATGCACGAATGGTTTCCGCAGCTGATTCAGGATCAACCATAAAGATCCCACCGTCGTTTCCGCCAACAAGCGGAGAATCTAAACCATTATCCCAGCGGTTTTTACCAACAACGACTTGTTCACCAGTGTTGATCTTGCTCATACGCTCAGCTTGAGATATCACCAGCTGTGATTTCATATAGCCATTTTTAATGGCTTCTACGCCGCCGCCGGCGTCCAAGATCTTTTGAATTTCGGCTTTGGCTTGTGCTTTAAGATCGTTAACTTTTGATTCAACAACAGGAGAACCATCGAAGATATCCGGGTATTCTAAAAGATCAGTTTCATAAGCTAGGATCTGCTGTAAGCGCAGAGACCACTGCTGATCCCAAGGGCGGGGTAGGGATAACGCTTCGTTCCATGCAGGTAATTGCAAGGCTCGGCAGCGTGCGTTGCGACTTAAAGTTACTCCTAACGCTTCGATAAGAATAC
>JAKSAW010000116.1 GCA_022361455.1 Pseudomonadales bacterium
ATATGTGATTATGCAACAAGCTCATGTGTTACTAGTTGAAGACGATAGCGAGTTATCAGGATCACTCGGTGATTATCTCTGCGCAATCGGATTTGAGACAGACTTTGCACTTAATGGCAGCGCTTGCATTGAATTAGCAAAACATAACACCTATGACGTAATTGTTATGGATGTTGCAATGCCAGTACTAGACGGTTTGGAAACCTGTCATGTACTCAGAAATGAACTAAACAATGCAACGCCCATCATATTCCTAACCGCTAGGGATACACTCGAAGACAAGTTAGCCGGGTTTAATGCTGGTGGAGATGATTACCTGGTGAAGCCGTTTGCCCCAGAGGAATTGGTGGTACGCTTAAATGCTTTACTAAAGCGGCGTCGCACCAGAGAAGAGAAGGTTCAGTTAATCGGTCCCTTAACGCTTGATCATGGAACCAAAACATTGCTCGTCAATGGCGAGCCTGTTTCTCTCCATGACATACAATTCCGCCTGCTACAGTTGCTTTCCAAAGAAGCACCAGATCCCATTTCTAGAGAAAGGCTGGAAGCGGCTTTATGGGAAGATGAGCTACCAGATAGCGATGCCCTAAGAACTCATGTCTACCGGCTTAGGAAAGCCTTGAGCAAGCATCTAGAAGATGAACTTATAAAAACAATTCACGGCAAAGGATATCGACTTGCTATTCCCAGCTAAATCTTTCTACGCTCAAGTTCTTCGACTGCTACTGCCATTTATTATAGTTCTTGTGTTGGTTTACAGCTATCTGGTTCAAGAAGCTACAAAACAAACTGAAGACTACCTTATCCATCGTTTTTTAGATGCTGAAGCAACTCGCATTATTCAAGCTGAAGATCCAAGGGTGGCAAAGGAAGCAACAAACACGCGATTTCTAGTTACCTATTGGGAATCGGACCCAGCACTACCAACATCCTATTCCAAATTGAGCTCAGGAATTTTCGATCTAAAAGATCAAACAAGCCATTTACTGGTTGCCAAAGTACCTCAAGTAAACGAGCGTTTATTTATTGTATTTAATGAAGAAGATTTAAGTGATCTTGAAGCTTACGAAATCTTTCTGGGCAGTGGTTTGGTGATATTGGCATTCTTAATGCTGCTGATTGCTGGAGGAGTAGCATCTGCACTTATAGCAAAGAAACTAGCATATCCCCTTGAAAAGCTAGTGAGTCAGCTACAACAGGGGTGGAAATTTGGTGAACCTTTGAGTGGCTCCACCCGACAGGACGAAATAGGCGAACTAAGTAAGGGGCTTGAATCTTATGCGGGGAGGCTTCAAGAAGTTTTAGAACGAGAAAAGGCTTTTACTCGTCATGCAAGTCATGAGATGCGTACGCCTATTGGTGTGATAAAAAACTCATTAGCGGTCATAAACATTCCCGATATAAGCCAAGAGAAAAGAGAAATAAGCTTAAAAAGAATTAGCAATGCGTGTAAGGATCTAGAGCAGCTCACGAATGTTTTTTTAATGCTAGGTAGACCTAGTCCATCAATTACTTCCACTGCCATCAACATCCATGACTTAATTGAAGCAACGCTTGGTCGAATCAATCACTTGATCGAACAGCAGCAACTAACCATCGTAATACAAGGTGACAAAAGCAAGTCGGTTTTAACTCATCATGATTTGTTTAAAGTTCTGATGACTAATCTAATTCTAAATGCCATAGACCATGGGAATGGCTCTCTTAATGTCCGCTATGATGAAAGACAGATTGAGGTTGAGAACCTAATACCAGAGAATAAAGCTCATGCACCAGAAAGGCATAATCAAGAGAATCATGGCTATGGGCTTGAAATTGTTGAGCGGATTGCCAATACATTAGGCTGGCAATTTCAGTGTCAAAATCAGGCATCACTATTCTCAGCTAAAGTAACATTCATCCCAGATTAGGTTCACATCTGGTTCACGCTCCTTTTTTTAAACTTAGACATTACTCCCGAATTTCGACGTTCCAGTTAGTACTGACGGTTTGAATCGTATCGTTAGTATCGAGGATTAAAATGTCTAGTTTGAAAATTACCAGAGCAACAAAGAGCTTAGCTATTTCTCTATTGGCTTTTAGCGCCAGCTTTCATCTTTATGGCGTAGAGACAATCGCTACAGACATGGAAGATATCGTTGTATCAGGTGAAAGTCTCACGCAACAGTCTGAACTCGAAGATAAAACAAAAGTCTTGATTGGTGTCGCTGGCGCAGCTAATGATCCATTGCAGGCCATCTACGCATTGCCTGGTGTCACATTTTCTGCTGGTGGAGGAGAAACGGGAGGTGCTTCTGAACCAGTCATAAGAGGGTCATCTCCTCAAGACAATGGATATTACATAGATATGGTTCCGGTGCGTTATATCTTTCACAACTTTGGTAATAGTATTTTTGATCATCGCCTCATTCATTCTTTCGAGCTAAAACCAGCGGCGTTTTCTAGCGAATATGGCAACGCAACCGGTGGAGTAATCGATGTAAAGCTAAGAGAACCAAGGGGATCAGATTTCACTACTACGCTGCATACCAGCATTTTAAGCGCTGGCGTGTTACTTGAATCGGGGCTTGGAGACAACCAAGGTATATACGCGTCTTTCCGGCGCAGCATGATGGATGTATTGCTAGATGAAGACGACGATGAGATCGGTATTCAATTGACTCAACTACCTATATGGGACGACTACCAGGTTAAATATAGCGCTGATATAAACGATAGTAACAGCCTGTCAATGATAGCGGCTGGAGCATCAGATATTGTGGCGGCAACACTAAGTGAAGGGCATGAATTGGTAGAAAGAGATCCTGATTATGCGGGCCCCGCTGAAATTAAAGCAGGATTCGATAGCCAAGGGTTGGTATGGAACTGGTTTGGAATCGACAGCCAAATTACCACTATATTTTCTCATATTTCAGAGCAAGACTATTTAACCTACGGTCGCAACCAACACGAAAACACAGATTCAAATCGCTACTTGGGCCGCTCTAGATACATCCAGGAGTTCAATGAAAACCACAAGCTAATA
>JAKSAW010000377.1 GCA_022361455.1 Pseudomonadales bacterium
AGACGAAGTCTGTGAAGTAATTTCTTGAATAACGTTCATCGTATTGGAAATGTGACCAGCAGATGATGCCTGTTGTCTCGCAGCGTTCGAGATGTTCTGGATCAATTCCGCAAGTTCCTGGGATACCTTCTCGATTTCTTCCAGTGCTGTACCCGCATCCTGTGCTAAGCGCGCACCACGTACCACCTCCGCGGTGGTTTGTTCCATCGAGATAACCGCTTCGTTGGTATCTGTTTGGATCGTTTTAACCAGCGCCTCAATCTGCTTGGTTGCTGCCGAAGCACGTTCCGCAAGACGCTGCACCTCATCCGCAACCACCGCGAAACCGCGGCCCGCTTCACCCGCCATCGATGCTTGGATCGCGGCGTTCAATGCGAGGATGTTCGTTTGGTCAGCAATGTCGTTGATCAGCGATACGATATCACCGATTTCTTGAGAAGATTCACCCAGACGCTTGATACGTTTTGATGTCTCTTGGATCTGCTCACGAATGGTATCCATACCGTGGATGGTATTTTGTACCACTTCCGCACCTTTGTTGGCGATTGATACCGATCTTTCCGCAACCGCGGCTGATTCGGCAGCGTTCGCAGATACTTGGTCGATCGAAACCGCCATCTCGTTAATCGCAGCAGATGCACCGGCAATTTCTTGCGCTTGGTGCTCAGAAGCTTCGGCTAAGTGCATCGCAGTTGCCTGCGTTTCTTGTGCCGCTGAACTCACCTGTACCGCGGTTTCGTTAATGGTTGATACCAGTGAACGAAGTTGGTCGATGGTGAAGTTAATAGAGTCTGCAATCGCTCCCGTGAAGTCCTCGGTTACCGTTGTTTGAATGGTTAAGTCACCGTCCGCAAGATCACCTAATTCATCCAGCAAACGCAAGATAGCTTCTTGGTTACGTTGGTTCTGCTCTTCCTCTTCCTCACGTCGTTGTGCTTCCACCGCTAAGTTAGCGCGGGTTTGACCGATGAAGGAGAAGAAAATACCGAGTAGGAAAAGTACTGCTAACAGTGCAAAGGCTGCACCGGTGATATCCGACCAAATGCCTGGCGCTTTCGTATCTTCAAAGCGGCTTACCAAAGCACCGGTTTCGTTAAGTAGTGTTTGCGAGTCAACGAAGATATCGTCTGCCGCACGGCGAACTTGGAAAAGTTCTGGCGAGCTTTGCAGAATCTCGTCAACGCTTTCGTTCACTTCAGCAAACGAATCAGCAATCTCGTTCAATGAATCAATCGCATCAGCATCACGAACACGGGAAATATTCAGTGCAGCGTCGCCTTCTAGCATGCCAGTTAACACGCGACCGAATCGCTCCGTGTCCTGACCAAAGCTATCGGCCGCCATGACTGCGTCATCGCCACCTTCGAGCACCTTGTTAACACTTCGCACGATTCTTTCCGCGAGCAGCGATTGGCGTTGTGCCACTGCCACCTGGCTAGCTGGCGCTCGGTTTTCCAGCAGTGTTTCCACTACCAGATCATACTCTTCCTGCAAAACAGGAATCGTATCGGCGAGAACCCTTGCCACGTCATGAAGGTTAAGAACCGTTTGGCGACCCTGTAGGATCACGTCCGCGTTTTGCGAAGCTCGTTGCCAAACCTTGTCCACGTCTGCCACTTCCTGGCCGGCACCGGTGACAAAAACTGAATCCGATGACAAACCTTCATCGGGGTTTCCGCTTTTGATTTGGTCCCATACCAAACCGAAGTCGATACGCGCTTGCTCCAAGAAGGAGAACGCATCGGCGTTACCGGTGGCAGCTTCCAGGGCGTTTTTCGCGATCCTTTGCGAGAGTACCCTAAGCTCGGTTGCTTTCGTGATATAACTAGCAGACTGCGACGTGTGGTTACCCACCGCGACGAAGTTAAAGACCATTGCTCCCATTGCGAGCACTAATCCTGCTACCCAAATATAAATACTCTTAGTGGACGTGCTGGATTCCAGCTTTCCAGTGCTAGACGACATAGGCGGACTCCTGGCCGTTTATTGCACACATAAATGCGATTTGCCTAATAAATAGTTTTAGTTTCGTTATTACTACACTGCCTGGTCATTCATAGAACACTATCAATGGCCAGGCAGTGCTGTAATGCTTTTGCAGAAGCTCATATCACCTAATGAGTATCAGCTTCGGGCATTCCCTAGTGAGCGTGGTTTAAATAGCCTTCTAATGACTAATTAAGAGGCCACGTTCATAAAATTGGGATCTTGAGCAAGTTGATGGAGGCTAAAAATAGCCCACACTTCGTCCTCTTTTTCGTAGCCACCCTTTAAATAATCTTTGGTCACCTGAAAGGCGCCGGGTAGCTCATTGACGAAGGAATCCACCGGAAAATGCTGCATCCCTAATACCGCATCTACAACTAATCCGCTGTAGAGCTCGCCACGCTCAATGACCAATAAGCGTCTGCGCTTTAGTGGATAATCTGATACGCGGTTTAAAAAAGACATCAAATCAAGTACAGGCATCAAACGACCACGAACATTGGCCACACCTTTAACCCAAGACTGCACGCCAGGCACTTGAGTAAAACGAGGAACATGAGAAATCTCTGCTATTTCCTTCATAGGAACGACATATTTGCGGCCAGCAAGGGAAAATCCAACACCACTCCACATGGTCTTGGCAGCCACTTGTTGGGGAAGATCGCTGGCAAACTGACGACTACGTTTTTCAATATCGACCAGTTTGTTAAAAGCAGGAGAATCAGCCATGTATCGTTAACTTATCCCAATACTCGATTAATGGTTTCCATTAATAAGTTCTCATCGACGGGTTTGGTCAGGTAATCAGTCGCCCCTTGACGACGACCCCAAACCTTGTCGGTTTCTTGATCTTTAGTGGTAACGATGATCACCGGAATATGCTTGGTTTCTTCGTTCTTACTAATTTGACGAGTTGCCTGAAAGCCGTTTAACCCTGGCATCACCACGTCCATTAGCACCACATCTGGCAATTCTTGACGGGCTACCGCCACGCCATCGGCCCCATTGTCGGCAGTGATAATCTCAAAGCCGTTCTTTTCTAAGATCTCTCTAAACTTGTACGTTTCTGTTGGAGAGTCATCAACAATCAGTACGCGAGGCATAGCTCCTCCAATTCACCCTATAGGTACAGCACTCAAACTATTGGATATTAATTAACGTGTTCGCGGATTGCGCCAAGCAATTCTTCTTTACTAAAAGGCTTGGTCAAATACTGGTCGGAACCTACGATTCGACCTTTCGCTTTATCAAAAAGACCATCTTTACTGGAAAGCATAATCACAGGAGTGGTTTTAAACGCGGTGTTATTTTTGATGAGAGCACAGGTTTGATAACCGTCGAGACGTGGCATCATAATATCAACGAATATGATATTTGGCTGTGTATCAGCAATTTTTGAGAGTGCGTCAAAACCATCGGTTGCAGTAATTACCGTACATCCCGCTTTCTTTAAGAGAGTTTCTGCCGTACGACGAATGGTCTTACTGTCATCAATGACCATTACTTTTAGGTTTTCGAAATTGTCTTCCATCGACGGTGCCTTTATGTTTTTAGCAACGAAAAAATGAGCCTTATAGATATAGTTATAATATCAGTATGGGGAGTACGCAAACTTGATGTTGCTTTTAATTGCGAAGAATTCCTCAAACAGCGGAATATTTAACATAGATTTGTAAGCCGATCTATAAACTATTGTCGCTAAAGTGTTTTTTTATTTTTAAATTGCTCCATTTTTTTATAACAAGATAAGCTATCAGTCACCAGATCTATAATCAATTGGGCAATTTATCAGCGGCTTTTTGCTTTATTTTTATCCGCAAATGGAACGGATTAAATTAAAACTGCTCATATTCAATAGCTGATAAATCACTATAATAAGCGCACTTTGTTAAACAAATTTTTTCGCTGCCTGGCGAATACAAACCAAAACCAGCCATAAGTCTTAGAAATAACACCCCCATACGATCAGCACCTTGAGACTTAAATGGATCGTATGCATGTGGGGAAAGACTGGAATACCGGAACAAATGGAGAGCATTAAATCATGACCTTAAAAATCGGCGTCATCATGGACCCCATTGATTCCATCACTTACAAAAAAGACAGTACGCTGGCAATGTTATGGGCGGCCCAGGATAAAGGTTGGCAAATTTCCTATTTTCATCAACAAGACCTGTTCATTGAAGCCGGGGTTGCCTATGGCAACGCAACAGCGCTGAACGTATTTCGAGATCCTGAGCGCTGGTTCGAGTTTGGTGACCAAGAAACGCTGCCCCTGAGTGACCTGGATATTATGCTTATGCGTAAGGATCCACCCTTCGACATGGAATTCATCTACACCTCCTATATTCTTGATAAAGCAGAGAAAGCGGGTGTGTTAGTGGTGAACAAACCGCAAAGTTTAAGAGACTGCAACGAGAAGGTATTTGCCACTGAATTCCCTCAATGCTGCACTCCTACACTTGTGAGCGCGACCGCCGAGAAGATCAAAGCCTTTGTCAACGAGCACCAAGATGTGATCTTAAAACCCTTAGATGGCATGGGGGGCGCTTCCATTTTCCGCACAGGCAGCCAAGATCCTAATCTTAACGTGATCATCGAGACCCTTACTGAGCACGGTAAAACATCTGCAATGGCGCAAAAATTCATTCCAGAGATCAAAAGCGGCGACAAACGCATCATTGTGGTCAATGGCGAGCCCATGCCATTTTGCCTAGCCCGAATTCCAGCGGAGGGAGAAAACCGCGGCAACTTAGCAGCAGGGGGATCCGGCGTTGTGCAACCCATTACCGATAGAGATCGTTGGATCTGTGAGCAAGTCCGAGACACTTTATTGAAAAAAGGGCTAATATTCGTAGGGTTAGACGTGATTGGTGATTATTTAACGGAAATCAATGTCACTAGCCCAACCTGCATTCGCGAGATCGATGCCGGAGGCAACTTGGATATCGCTGCCACCTTAATGGATGTGCTCGAAACCAAAATCGCTGACAAGCAATAATACCAACACGCTAAATAACGTAACCCGAAACAAGCATTATCATACGTTTTAATTTATGGCCGCCACACTAGACGCAGACGCCCTTAGATCGGATCCACCTCAAGTTTCCGCCAATGATCGCTTAATGTTCACCACATTTATAGCGGGCGTGCTGCATGCCATTCTGATTTTGGGTATTGGTTGGACCTATGTAGAGCACAAAATGGCGTCGCCAACCTTGGAAATAACACTGGCACAGCATAAATCACAAATCGAACCTGAAGATGCGGACTTCTTAGCACAAGCCAACCAACAAGGCAGCGGCACCTTAGACGAGAAACAAGAGCTTTCCACCACGGAAATGGCAAACTTTGAAGATAACGTGGTGCGGAAAATTGATCCTATTCAGCAAGCTGCCACACAAAGGCCACAAGAAACCCAAAATACCAAGTTAATCTCCACCACAGCTTCTAGCCGCAACAAGACGGTGCTAAAAAGCCCGGATAAAGTCGATCCAAAAGCAGAATTAGCCAACGAATCCACAGTTTCCCTGCTGCAACGCAGCCTTGAAATTGCAAGCCTAGAAGCTCAGCTTAAAGAAAAGCGTCAAGCGCATGCTAAGCGCCCACGCAAGCGTCAATTGACTGCTGCCAGCGCCAAAGCCGTTGTCGATGCTTATTACCTCAATAACTGGCGAGAAAGAGTAGAACGGGTTGGCAATCAGTTTTACCCCCAAGAAGCGCGCAAGCAAAAGCTCTACGGCAGTCTGCGCATGCTAGTTTCGGTAAGCGCCGATGGCAAAGTGCAAGACATTCGTGTGTTGCGTTCCTCCGGTCACCGCATACTCGATCAAGCAGCGATACAAATCGTTCGCCGTGCATCTCCCTTTGCGGCTTTTCCTCCTGAAATTGCCAAAGATACTGACATCTTGGAAATCATACGCACCTGGCGCTTTGAAAAAGGTAATCAGTTAACCAGCAGTAACTAGCTTCACCCATTCGCATTCTTTTTTATGTCACAAGCTATTCACGCTGAACATGGCAATTTATCCTTGCCGTGACCCAGGTTTATGCCCAATACTAAAGGTATGAACGCAACACATACTTCACTAAAGCATCACTTCTTGATCGCCATGCCCAATATGGCCGATCCCAACTTTTCGCATACGTTAACTTACCTTTGTGAACATAACGAAGAAGGTGCGATGGGCATTGTGGTGAACCGCCCCATGGAGCTCAGCTTGGGAGAAGTATTTAGTCACCTTAAGATCGAAGATTTCGACGAAGACTTTAACGATATGCCCGTCATGAATGGTGGCCCCGTCCAAGTCGAGCGCGGTTTTGTGCTTCATAAATCTAATTTCCCCTGGGATGCCACTAACGAAATCCATGATGGTCTTTATTTGGCCACCTCCCAGGATATCCTGGAAGCGATAGCACATGACCATGGCCCTGAAGAACACCTGGTTGCTCTTGGTTACGCCGGTTGGGGTCCGGGTCAGCTGGATGAAGAAATGTCCAGTAACGCTTGGTTAAGTGTGCCTGCAGATCCAGCCATCATCTTTACCACACCCCAGGAGCAACGTTGGCAAGCTGCGGCTTCCTTACTCGGCATTGACCTCTCACTGATTTCTATGGATGCTGGACACGCATAACTAGCACCATGAGCAAAAAAAAGATTACCACGGTGTTAGCCTTTGATTGGGGCTCTCAAAAAATCGGCGCCGCTGTTGGCCAAGCACTTACCAAAACCGCCACACCCTTACCGGAAATGCGCGCCAAAGACGGTATCCCCAATTGGGATGACATTAGCGCGCTAGTCGATGAATGGCAGCCAGACGCCTTTGTGGTGGGTCTGCCTCTCAACATGGATGATACCGAGAACGAATGCACGCCCCGCGCAAGAAAGTTTGGCAATCGCTTAAACGCCCGTTATGGTTTACCTTGGTTTCCCGTGGATGAAAGGCTCTCCAGTTTCGATGCTAGAAAAACCTTAGCGGCAAACGCGAGAGAAACCGGTATTGGACCCAAAAAGGGCCGGCTCATGGATAGTGTGGCAGCAGCTTTAATTTTGGAAACCTGGTTTGCCAGCCATGCGCAAGATGAACGCTAAGTGCTGTAAATGCTAGCCGTAGAAAAAGAATTGCAGAATATAATGCCCTAGGAGAAAACGATGTCTTTGATCGAAGTTAACCCCATCATCGACAATATGATCGAGCAACTCGAAGGCCTGTTGCAACAAAGAGGCATTTCGAACCCTGCCATGGTCGGCATTCATACGGGCGGTGCCTGGGTAGCCAAGGCCCTTCATGAAAAACTAAAGCTTGAGCAACCCCTCGGTTTATTAGACATTACTTTTTACCGAGATGATTTTACTAAGAAAGGCTTGCACCCCAGTGTACAAACTTCAGAACTGCCTTTTGTCACCGAGGATCAACATCTAATCCTGGTGGATGACGCAGTGATGAGCGGAAGAACAATTCGCGCCGCCATGAACGAATTATTTGATTATGGCCGACCCGCATCGGTAACCTTAGCTGCATTAGTAACTGTTCCAGGAAGAGAATTACCCATCCAACCAGATATTGTTGGTAAAGCGATGGATTTATCACCCCGGCAGCGCGTAAAATTATCAGGTCCTGAGCCAATGAGCTTGGAATTGATTGAAGTAGATTAAACAACTCTTATCTTTAATAACTCTTATAAAGAAGAGACTATGACCTTAGCACCGGCGAATCCCGCGCATCAGTTGCAGCTGACTGAAGACGGTCAGCTCAAACACTTTCTCACCACCGAAGGCCTTTCCAAATCAATACTCACTGAAATTCTCGATAGAGCTGAATCTTTTGTCGGCATTGAGAAGCAAGCCGTGAAGAAAGTACCTCTGCTCAGAGGTAAAACCGTTGTGAATTTATTTTTCGAAGCCAGCACCCGAACCCGCACCACGTTTGAGCTAGCAGCGAAGCGTTTATCCGCAGACGTACTCAATATCAACATTAGCCAATCGGCCACCTCCAAGGGTGAGTCGCTAATGGATATGTTATGGAATTTGGAAGCCATGGCGAGCGACATGTTTATTGTTCGCCATCAAAACAGTGGTGCGCCGCATTTTATTGCCGAACATGTGACTCCGCACGTGGCTGTGATCAATGCTGGTGATGGCCGTCATGCCCACCCAACTCAAGCCATGTTGGACATGTACACCATTCGCAAACACAAAGGCGCCTTTGAGAATTTATCGGTCGCGATTGTTGGGGATATAACCCACTCGCGGGTAGCACGATCACAAGTACATGCACTAAGAGGACTGGGTACCGAAGACATACGGGTTATAGGACCAAAAACACTAGTACCATCGAGCATGGAAACCTTAGGCGCTAAGATCTATCACAATATGGAACAGGGCCTTAGTGATGTGGATGTAGTAATTATGCTACGCCTACAAAAGGAGCGTATGAATTCTGGCTTACTTCCCAGTGAGCATGAATTTTATCGCTTATACGGCTTAACGGAAGAGAAGCTGGCATTTTGTAAACCGGATGCCATTGTGATGCATCCAGGTCCAATCAACCGCGGTGTTGAGATAGAAACCTCCGTCGCTGATGGGCCACAATCGGTGATACTCAAACAAGTAAATTATGGCATTGCAGTGCGCATGGCGGTGCTATCAATGGCTATGAGCGGCCAAGCGTCAGCAGCCGGATTAAGCGATACCACCGAGGGAGTTGAGTAACATGGAATACAGTACCGGTGGTAAAACAGTAGCCAACCTTTGCATTAAGAATGTACGAGTGATCGATCCGGACAATGGCAAAGATGATATTTGCGACGTCTATATCATGGATGGCCTGATCGAAAGTTTTCATCAGTCTCCAGCAGGCTTTAGCGCGGATTTTACTTTGAATGGCGAAGGCAAATGGTTACTGCCTGGTGCTGTGGATTTATGGGCTCGTCTCTGCGAACCTGGCTTAGAACACAAAGGCACCATTCATTCAGAAACTAAAGCCGCCGCCGCAGGTGGTATTACTCATCTGTGTTGCCCACCAGACACACTGCCCGTAATAGACACCCCCGCAGTCGCCAATCTCATTCAAGAAAAGGCGTATCAATCTGGCTACGCCCATGTGCTTCCTATAGGTGCGATTACAAAAAACCTCGAAGGAAACATGTTAAGTGAAATGCACGCGCTTCAAGAGGCAGGCTGCATTGCCTTAACCCAATTACGAGGCCCCATTAAAGACACCAAGGTATTGTTACGTTGCCTAGAATATGCTGCCACTTTTGATATCACTGTTTTTTTTCAAAGCCAAGATGCCGCACTGGCAAAAAACGGGGTAGCCCATGGAGGCATCAACGCATCCAATCAGGGCCTGCCCGGTATTCCAAGCACCGCGGAAACCATTGCACTATGTCGTGATCTGTTATTAGTGGAACAAACCGGCGTTAAAGCTCACTTCGGGCAACTCTCCTCCGCCCGCAGTGTTGATTTAATTGCTAATGCCAAAGCAAGGGGATTAGCGGTTACTGCCGATGTATGCGCCCATCAATTAGCGTTTACTGACGACGTTATTAATGGATTTAGTAGTGTTCATCATGTACTACCTCCTTACCGCAACGAGAGCGACCGTAAGGCATTAATTGAAGGTCTAGAGTCTGGGGTTATCGAAATGATTTGTTCCGATCACCAACCCCATGAAGCTGCCGCGAAAGCTGCGCCTTTTGCGGTAACCGAACCAGGGATTTCTAGTGTAGAAACCTTATTGCCAAGCAGCTTTCAGTGGGTAAAACAAAACTGCCTTGGTGAGAATCGTTGGGTAAAAGCCTTAACGCAAAATCCGGCACAATTACTAGATATTGATGCAGGCCACATCAGCGAAGGTAGCCAAGCGAATGTGACCTTATTTGATCCTGAGGGCACTACTAGCATCACCGCTGAGAATTTACTGTCCGATGGAAAAAACAGCCCTTGGCTAGAACAGCAACTACCAGGAAAAGTGTTATTAACTATCTGCGATGGCCACATTAGTTACAAAGGATAAAACGATAAGAAAAGAAAAAGCCGGGTAAGCCGGCTTTTCATATCCACAGAACTTTCAACTTTTATTATTTCTTATTTGTCTGTGAAACTGATGCTATTCACTGTAGCTGTGCCTTGATGCAATTGGTCATCGAAAAGTACACAGTTTCGCCCATTAGCTTTCGCACGATAAAGTGCCACATCAGCATGCTTCATTAAGCGAGAACGCTCTTCGATCGGTGGATTGACCTCTAAGTGACAACCGATGCTGACGGTAACGCGAATATCATCGTGGTTAGGAATTCTTAATTTTTCGATTTCAGCGCGAATAATTTCACCCAACTGAGCGGCCCGTTCACGCTGACTAACTACTGTAGCCACCGCAAATTCTTCACCACCAAATCGGCCTACCACAAAACCAAACTTGTCTGCCAACTCGGCTAATCGGAAAGCGACTTTTTGCAAGCAGAGGTCACCCATATCATGGCCAAATTGATCATTAAACTTTTTAAAGTGATCGATATCGATAAACATAAATAGGGCTTGAGCATCATGCTGGTTCGCATAGAGGATTTTTTCGTTGAAGCACTCTTCAAATTTACGTCGATTATATAAACCCGTTAGGCTATCTGTTTCGCTAAGTCGTTTTAATTCATCATTAGCACGATGCAAGTCTTTCATCGCGTCTTCGAGCTGTTTAGTACGAGAATGAACTTTTTCCTCAAGGGTTTTATTGGCTTCGCGCTCTACTTCCAACGCTCTCTTTTCAGCACGTCTTGCTTCCTCAGAAAAATGCAACGCATGTCGCTCAGCACGAATTTGCTTGTCGCGAATAGCATTTAACTTTGAGCCGACACCAAAGGAAAGTAATAATAGTTCCACTACCGATGCAATCTTCATGTAGCCATTAACGTCCATAAAGTCGAACATTAGACCATTCGATGCCAGTACGTTCATAAAGGCAGTTACGATCAACATACCCCAAACGAGAACATATAAACCCGCTAATGGTACTCCATCGCGCAACCTTAGCAGGCCCACGATAAACATATACGTTAAGCTTGCACCGGATACCACACTCATCAAAGTAGCCGCGTAGACTTCTTGCAAGAATGGCGTGATAAGGATACAGCTAACACACAAACCAATAATGATGTGCATATGCTGCATCAGCCTTGGCTGTAATTCGCTAATGGATAAATATCGCCGCGAAAACTCTACACCCAAGCCTAAACTCATATATATAAAGTAAATATGCGCTTTGCTCTGCCAATTAATATTGTCTGGCCATAGCCAATAGGAATAACCATCCACACAGGCATAGAAAAGGAAGAGGCTAACTAAAAACAACCCATAATAAAGATGAATCTTGTCTCTTAATGCAGAGAACAACATAAAGTTATAACAGGCTAGAGCGAATGCAATGCCATATAGAATACCCGACAACCACTGTTTAATAGTGATGTACTCAGCATAGGATTGGTCGTCGGCGACATAGATAGGAACATGCACTGGACTTGAAGTTTCAACTTTTAAGAATAGCCAACTGGCACCGGGATCTATTTTTAACGGCTGAACAAAGCTTGGCGATAATATTGGTCGTTTGCTAAATTCGTAATGATCGCCATACTGAAAAGTTTCTTTTACTACCAACGCTTCTAAATCTTCATTGGTAAGGTAACCATCGATTTTATCGATTAAAGGAAAAGGAATTTCCAACATCAAATCAACCGTTTCTGATTCCGAGTTATCGAGCATTACTCGGAACCAATAAACATGATTGGAATAACCTAAATTAATAGTTGGAGAACCGAGATGAGCAAATTGGCTTTGATATAAGTCGCTAGAAATGTCTTCTAAACCAAGCGCACCATCACGATCACTGCGCATTTGAATTTGCGAGGTGATACTTTGGTATGACATTTGGCTTGTCACATGCACACGGTTTTGGTGCGGGTGATCGTTACCAAAAACAATCCCCTTATTAACAATCAACACCGCCGCAATAATAGAAACAAGTACGCCAACAACAAATTTCGGTGACATAGTTCTAATTTCTGAAACCCCTGAAAAAACAAATAATACTTAGTAACTAATATTTATTAATTATAGGAATATAACTTTTGGACTCAGGGGGCTTTTGGTTTCAGTTTGTAAACGGCAGGCACGCCATAAACTGTTGATTTAAAACAGCTTATGGCGTGTAAATGAAATCGCGGGGGAGAATTGTAGCTTGGCTGAACTTTTTTAATAACCAGGGAGCATTAACAAACTTTTTTTAATGCAAATCCGCCACCATATCGTGCTCTGTTAACTCTGCAGCATTCTTGCCCCCCAAGAACTTGGTTAAACCTTCACGATCATAGTGATGACGAATACGAGGGGACATTAAGCCAATGTAATCCAAGTTAGGAATCAAGCGATCAAACATGGTTTTTCTAAAGTGTTGCATCGCAGGCGAAGCCGTTAGCAGCTCATTCCAAGTTTGACGAGAGATCATTCCTTCGAACCACTCTTCATATACTTCATGAGCTAAAAAGCGATTACGCATTAATAAAGCTACTTCGAATGCCCAATCTTCACGTTCGCGACGTTCAGCTTCATCAAGCTCTTCTTTAATGTGTCGCTCCAACGCTAACACACCATAATGAACATGGCGGGCCTCATCACGAATCACATATTTCAGCATGTCTTTGAGCAATGGTTCCTTACTCATACTGTGCATGGTTCGGAAAGCTCCTAACGCTAAACCCTCTACCATGATTTGCATGCCTAGGAACTTAAAGTCCCAGCGAGCATCAGTGAGCAAGTCATCTAATATCACAAATAAATTATCATTAACTTCGTAAACCCGATTCATCTTTTCATTTAAGTAACGATTAAACACCTCTAAATGACGCGCTTCATCCATTACTTGGGTACCACCAAAGAATTTGCCTTCCATCCATTGGACACTCTCAGTGACCTGTGCCGATGCATATAATGCACCTTGTTCACCGTGCATAAATTGGCTGAGCATCCAAGTCGCGAAACAATAACTTAAACGAGTTTTCTCTTTCTCGGTTAGTTTCGTAGGCAGCGCATCAAATAATTCAGGAGACATAAACTCATTAGAAATAATGGGCACTTCCGGGTTTAAAGGATCTACATCGATGGACCAATCAATATCTTTATCCGCGTTCCACTGCATATCTACCGCACGCTGATAAAGCTTACGCATTTCCGGAAAATCCATTTTGTACTTTAAGTCGAAGGTGACCGGATGCTTAGAGTGCATCTCAACAGTTTCCTTGCGCTTGCCTTCTTTTAAAAACAGACCTCGCATTGCTGAAGGTGCCATGGAGCGAAATACGCGGGGATTTTTCATTTGCAGCACGACAGAGATATTATCCAGTGTCGCTTCAACACGCTTGCGCGCAAAGGTAGGCATGCCCATTAACATGTCATCTAGAACCATATCAGCGCCCTCTTCATTGTTATCGTATTTTTTGGCTGTCTATGCAGTCTAGACCAATATTGTTCGACAATGGGACGATATAACGAATTATCCTCAAAACCAGGGTTTAAATTACCAAAGCTGGCTATTAATTGTGCACATACGACAACCCCTAAAACGCTTGTCGCCTATTCATCAATAAATGCTCGGAATTAAGGTTTTAGGGGAAGTGATTGAAGAAGATTAAGAATTTGGCAGCGACTAGAATTTTAAGCCGCTGTCGTCGTCTTGAATGGAGAGGCCTTTTGTTGCATCTTCCAACGATTCCGCATGGGCTTCGGAACCAAGCTTGATCATAAGGCGCAGATCGTTAGGTGAATCCGCGTGGGCCAAGGCGTCTTCGTAGGTAATCTCACCTGCACTGTATAAATCGTAAAGTGCTTGGTCGAAAGTCTGCATACCCAGCTCTTTAGATTTCGCCATCAGCGGTTTAAGCAAGTGCACTTCACCTTTACGAACATGGTCGGCAACCAACGGCGTATTCAATAACACCTCGATAACCGCGCGACGGCCTTTACCATCCGGCGTAGGAATTAACTGTTGCGCCACCATGGCACGCAAGTTAAGTGAAAGGTCCATCCATAACTGGCTATGACGATCCGCTGGGAAAAAGTGAATAATACGGTCCAACGCTTGGTTTGCGTTGTTGGCGTGAAGGGTTGCCAACACTAAGTGACCGGTTTCCGCAAACGCAGTGGCGTATTCCATGGTTTCGCGAGAACGAATCTCACCAATCATGATCACATCTGGCGCTTGTCGCAGGGTATTTTTCAAAGCCACTTCGAAGCTATCCGTATCCAGCCCCACCTCACGCTGAGTCACAATACACCCTTGGTGTTGGTGAATGAATTCGATGGGGTCCTCGATACTGATAATGTGGCCTTTGGAATTTTTATTACGGTGACCGATCATAGAGGCCAACGATGTAGATTTACCGGTACCGGTTGCACCAACGAAAATAACGATACCGCGCTTGGTCATGGCCAAGTCTTTGATTACCGATGGCAAACCTAACTCATCGATATCTGGAATGGTGGTTTCGATGCGACGCAACACCATGCCAACCAGGTTGCGCTGATAAAACGCACTGACACGAAAACGACCAATGCCACGAGCACTGATTGCAAAATTACATTCGCGCGTTTCGACAAATTCTTTGCGCTGGGCTTCGTTCATAACGCCCAATACAGTTTCGCGGGTTTTTTCCGGGCTTAGGGAAGTTTTAGTAACGGGTACGATGCGTCCATGAACCTTCATGCTTGGTGGAACCCCGGCAGTAATGAACAAGTCAGAACCACCTTTTTCAACCATGAGTTTTAGTAAACCTTCAAAATCCATGTATTGCCTCGTTGCCGATCATATTGCCTGTTGCTTGCAGATTGATGATGCCCGATTGTGCCCGGAATCTGTTGCGCAAACCGGACATAGCACTCAACTTGCTTAAAAAACAGTTGCCTAGAAGGCAGCCGCTTAAAAGTTTTCTGGGCTTTTCGCCTTTTCGCGAGCCGCTTCTGGTGAAATCAGGCCCTTTCTTAATAAATCCGACAAACATTGATCCAATGTCTGCATACCGTATTGCGCACCAGTCTGTATCGCAGAGTACATCTGAGCCACTTTATCTTCACGAATCAGGTTACGAATCGCCGGGGTGCCAATCATGATTTCGTGAGCGGCTACCCGGCCACCGCCGTTTTTCTTTAACAGCGACTGCGAAATTACCGCTTGCAGGGATTCCGACAACATGGAACGTACCATGGCTTTTTCCGCCGCGGGAAACACGTCAACAACACGGTCAATAGTTTTGGCCGCTGAGGTGGTATGTAGGGTGCCAAACACTAAGTGACCAGTTTCTGCCGCGGTGAGTGCCAAGCGAATCGTTTCTAAATCACGCATCTCACCAACGAGGATAATGTCGGGGTCTTCCCGCAGCGCTGAACGTAATGCTTCAGCAAAGCCCAGGGTGTCTCGATGCACTTCCCGCTGGTTAACCAGACACTTCTTACTTTCATGCACGAATTCGATAGGGTCCTCGATGGTTAGCAAATGCTCATAACGGGTTTCGTTAATGTAATCGAGCATTGCTGCCAAGGTGGTACTCTTACCGGAACCTGTTGGACCAGTAACCAGTACAATGCCACGAGGCGTATCAGAGATATCTTTAAAGACCTGACCCTGACCCAAATCTTCCATGGTTAATACTTTGGAAGGGATGGTACGAAATACCGCGCCGGAGCCGCGGTTATGGTTGAACGCATTAACACGGAAACGAGCCACACCAGGCACTTCGAAAGAGAAGTCAGTTTCCAAGAATTCCTCGTAATCCTTACGCTGCTTATCGTTCATAATATCGTAAATCAAACTATGAACTTGCTTGTGATCCATAGGGGGCAAGTTGATGCGTCGCACATCACCGTCAACCCGTATCATGGGTGGCAAACCTGCCGAAAGGTGTAAATCCGAAGCGCCGTTCTTAACGCCAAACGCGAGTAGTTCTGTAATATCCATGATTATCCTTCATTCTCAAGCACAAAGACCCCCAGTTATAGCAACAGTGCCAACAACAGAACCGAGCGCCCATAGCAGAAATTCGAGCTTATATAGATTAGACTAGCATCCTTATGGGGAACGTCTAACGGATTCCAGGGCTTTTGAAAGGGGTCTCGTATAGCAACCAAAACCTAAACGAATTATGTTTATTTATCATAGAATTAGATATATTTCTGTAATTTCTTGGCATTTAAATGAATTGTCATGAATATGCGCTAACCATGAACGACCTTAAAGAACGCTATCAAAATATAGCGCAACAACTACAGCAGGCGGCGGAGCGCTTCCAGCGCCCAATACCGCAACTGTTGGCAGTGAGCAAAAAGCATCCTGCAGAAGCGATTGAAACCTTGTACCAGCTTGGTCAAACCGCATTTGGAGAGAGCTATGCTCAGGAAGCCATTGAGAAGCAGCAGCAGTTAGCTCATCTACCCATAGAGTGGCACTTTATTGGACCCATTCAGTCCAACAAAACCAGCGAAATCGCTAACCATTTTTCTTGGGTGCACAGTATCGACCGACTAAAAATCGCTCGGCGCCTAAATGATCAGCGGCCAGACGAACTCGAACCGCTCAACATTTGCGTTCAAGTGAATATCGACACAGAGGCCTCAAAGGCCGGGGTCGCAATAGCAGATTTAGTACCGCTGTGCGAAGCAATTGCGGCACTACCAAAAATACGAATACGGGGACTGATGTGCTTACCATCGCGACTTGGCTCCGAAAGTAATGAGCACGACCAGCGTTTGCCTTTTGCTACTCTCGCTAAGTTGCTTGAGCAACTAAAACAGACAGATAGCTTGGATGCTGAACTAAGGCAGCAATTGGACACCCTATCAATGGGCATGACCAATGACTACCAAGCTGCAATAGCTGAGGGAGCTACGATTGTTAGGATCGGTACCGCTCTTTTTGGTGCAAGAACCGCCTAGCAGAGAACCAGCCAAAAGCATTCAAAAAAGATCATCGTTTAAAAGATAATAACTTAGAATTTCAGAACTAAATTAAAGGAAGCTTTATGTCAGCAAAAATCACCTTTATTGGTGCCGGCAATATGGCAAGCAGTCTTGCAGGGGGATTAATTGCTAAAGGATATGATCCGCTCCAGATCACTATGTCAGACGTTAATGAACAGGCATTGCAAAGCTGCCGCAGCCTGCTGGGGGTTAATACCAGTCGCGACAACGTCAGTGCCTGTAAGAAAGCCGAGGTCATCATTCTCGCTGTAAAACCACAGGTAATGGAAACGGTGATCAGCCCGCTTCGAGAGGTTGCCAACGAGCGCAACGCCCTCATCATCAGCATCGCCGCGGGTATCACTATTGAAAAACTTAAGCAGTGGCTTGGAGACAGCCTACCTTTCGTGCGCTGCATGCCAAATACCCCAGCACTCGTAGAAGCTGGTGCCACCGGCATGTATGCCAGCGAAAATGTTTCCGAGCGCAACCGCGAACTCGCAAAAAGCATTCTCTCAGCAGTTGGCCTAGCCCTATGGATCGATAGCGAAGATCAAATCGACGCCGTCACCGCAGTATCAGGTTCTGGGCCGGCATACTATTTCTTGGTCATGGAAGCCATGGTGGAAGCTGGCAAAAATTTGGGCTTGTCAGAACAAGTGGCCAAACAGCTTACTTTACAAACGGCGCTGGGTTCCGCTCAAATGGCCATTACTAGTGAAGACAATCCCGCAGAATTGAGGCGCAAGGTAACTTCTCCAGGTGGCACCACCGAAAAAGCGATTAACACCATGGAAGATAAAGGCTTACGAGACACCTTTTTAGAGGCTCTAAAAGGAGCCTACGATCGCTCGAAAGAATTATCGGGATAATTTAGCCAAAGGCTTTTGGCCAGCCACTTGTTTTGTTTGCTATGATTGATGCAATTCAAAGACTTAGGAGAGAGTAAGCCATGAACCCAACGGGTGCACTAGAGCTCATCGTCACCATGATCTGTGATATTTATATCATGATCGTAGTTGCACGCTTTATTCTGCAGTTGGTTCGCGCGGACTTTTACAACCCCGTTTCGCAATTCATTGTGAAAGCTACCAGCCCAGTGTTGAACCCTCTTCGCCGCATTGTCCCAGGATTTGGCGGCTTAGACGTTGCATCCATCGCACTCTTTATGCTGCTGGTGTTCCTAAAGTTATGCATTTGGCTGATGCTCAAGGGCTATGGTTTAGCACTAATACCGAGCCTCGACTTTTTAATCCTGTTTATGCGCTCCATGGCGAACACCATTATTAACTTCTTCACTTTCTGTATTTTTATTATGGTGATACTGAGTTGGGTGTCGCAGGGCTCCTACAATCCCATGGCCGATATCATGCGGCAGGTCACCGAGCCCATCATGGCGCCAGCTAGGAAAATAATTCCCCCCATGGGTGGATTAGATCTCAGCCCTATGGTGGTGATCTTGTTGCTCATGGTAATTAAAGAGTTCTTCCTACTCTCTGGTACTCCGTGAGTGGTTTTTATCGATGGGAAGGCAGTGATCTACTGTTATCTTGCAAACTGCAACCCAAGGCCAGTCAAGACGAGCTGGTTGGCGAGCACGGAGCACAAGGCGAGCAGCTAAAAATTCGCATCACAGCCCCTCCTATCGAAGGTAAGGCCAATCAACACCTGGTTAAATTTCTGGCAAAATCATTTGGAGTCAGTAAAAGCCAGGTGATGATTGAAAGTGGCGAGCTAGCGCGAACGAAATTGGTTCGACTCCGCAGCCCAAAGAAATTTCCTGCAAAGCTGGGTATAGAGACTAAAATATAAAGTTAGGTCAACCGGTTAGATAATCTTTTAAACACACTATTCAAGCGCTGGGATTCATGGGTAATAGCCTGCTATCACAACAGGTCGAGCTTTATATGCAGTGGCGAAAAGAGCTATTTCGCCAGCTGTCGCGCTATCGTAAGTGGTTAGAAGAAAGCCGCTTAGAAACCAGCGAGGTAGAAGCACAGCTCGATGAAGCGGTTGAAGTGCTCAAGAAAGATCAGATTCGCCTAGCGTTCGTTGGCGAGTTTTCCCGTGGCAAAACTGAACTCATTAACGCCCTGTTCTTCGCCCATTATGGCATGAAAGTGCTGCCATCTGGGGGTGGTAGAACCACCATGTGCCCAACTGAGCTCTATTACGATGGTCAATCAAAAGGCAGCCATATACGTTTACTGCCTATTGAAACCCGCATGGGTGGCTCCAGCTTAACAAGCTTTAAAAAAATACCTGACCATTGGATCTATGTTCCCCTCGATCCAGATAACCCTGACACCTTAAAGCGCGCGTTTTCAGAAATTGCCGCGGTCAAAGCCGTTAAAGAAGAAGATGCTGCTGCAATGGGCTTTCAAATTAATATTTTGGAACGCCACGAAGAAGACAATCACAAAGTCTACGTACCTGCTTGGCGTCACGCCATGATCAGTTTCGATCATCCATTGCTAAGACAAGGCTTGGTCATCATGGATACACCTGGCTTAAATGCCTTGGGATGTGAGCCTGAATTAACCTTTAGCCTGTTACCAGAAGCTCACGCTATTTGCTTTTTGCTGAGTGCATCCACCGGTGTGAGTGGTACTGATTTAGATATTTGGAATCGCCATATCCGCGATTTAAGTTTGCAGGAATCCACCGGTGTTTACGCCATTCTGAATAAAATTGATTCCTTGTGGGATGAGTTAGAAAGCCCAGCCTATAACAAGGAAATGATTCGCCAAATGCAGAATCAATGCGCACGTTTACTAAGCATTGCACCGGATGAAATTGTACCGGTTTCTGCCAAGGAAGCCCTAGTGGCTAAAGCAGATAAAGACACCGATCGGTTAGAGCAGAGCAATCTACCTGCATTGGAAAAACTGCTTTCGGAAGATATTACTCGCCGCAAAGAACTTATTCTGAAAAACAAAGTGGTCAAAGATGCGTTGACCATGTTGCACGGCAGCCGAAAAATGCTGAAACGCCGCCGTGAAAATCTATTGGAACAAATTGAAGTTTTAGAAACCAGCGCTGAAGATCGTAAGCAAAAGTTAGAGCAGTTAGAGTCACAAACTAAAACTGAGCAAGCGTTTTATCATAAGAAACTCATCATGCTCAAAACTAGTCGTAAGGTTATCGAACGTGATGGCGCTGAAGTGTTAGCGTCGATAGATCCAAAGAATATCGAGCAGCATCGCCAGAAAGCGGGGCAAGCATTAACCTCTAGCTGGACCATCGTTGGAATGAATAACGCTATAGACGTGTTCTTTACTCATCTCATCGGCGATATCGAAGCAATGGAAAAGCAACAGCAAGAGATTCAAGATTCGGTAGCGGAAATCTATAGCCAGTACGAAAGAGAGCAAGGATTGGCACCCATCGATTATCCAAGATTAGAGGTCAGCCCCTACATCACACGGTTAAACGATCTGCGCAATAAATCGGGAAGCTTTCGCCGTAATCTTAAGAAATTACTGACCGAACAAAAATCAACCTCTAAGCGCTTTTTCCTTACCATTGCTAATGAAGCTGCGAATATCTATTTAGAGCTTCGCAAGGAAACCAAGCACTGGTTAAACAACGTTCTGCTACCTATTTACCAAAACACGCAAAAGACCAAATACTTGTTGGATGAGCAAGTGTTGAGGCTCAAATCGCTAGCTAACGAAACTGAAGACGTAGAGCGTAAAGCTAGCGATTTAGACGATTTGGTTCACGAGATTGATATTCAGCTAGAACAGGCAGACGATATCATCAGTCAACTACGCAAGCCCGCGCCTTCAGAAACCACACGAAAATCCATGATGTTTAGTGCCACAGGAAGCTGACTGCCGCGTATCCTGTGGTCTTCCCCCACGTAACGGGGTACACTGCGCCTCTTGAAATTTCGAAAGCAACACTGAACCGATAGAACACCGCAGTAAACACTATGCCAGAATCCATTCCCAAGGACAGCGTCGGTATTGTTAAACCCGAAACCGTTAACTTTGAAGAACCCATCACTCTTCAAAGTGGCAAGGTGCTGCCCCACTTTCAATTGGTTTATGAAACCTATGGCACGCTAAACAGTGATAAGAGCAATGCGGTGTTAGTGTGCCATGCGCTAAGTGGCCATCACCATGCCGCGGGTTACCATGCTATGGGCGATAAAAAGCCGGGCTGGTGGGACACTGCTATTGGCCCAGGTAAAGCTATCGATACTAACCGTTTCTTTGTGGTGGCTGTGAACAACCTTGGTGGCTGCCATGGCAGTACTGGGCCAACCAGTATTAATCCAGATACCAATAAAAAGTATGGCCCTGACTTTCCGATTGTTACCTGTAAGGACTGGGTTAATAGCCAAGTACGCTTATCAGATCATTTAGGCATTCTACAATGGGCTGCCATTGTTGGCGGTAGCCTCGGCGGCATGCAAGTCATGCAATGGTCGATTGATTATCCCGAGCGTATCAAAAATGCGATCGTCATTGCCGCAGCGCCAAAGCTTTCGGCACAGAATATCGCCTTTAACGAAATTGCCCGCAAGGCAATTTTATCCGATGCTGATTTTCATGACGGTCATTTTTATGAAAAGGGCACTATTCCAAAAACAGGATTAATTTTAGCGCGCATGCTAGGCCACATTACTTATCTTTCCGATGCCGCAATGCGGGAAAAATTTGGTCGCGAATTGCGTGATGGCGCCATTAGCTTTGATTATGATGTTGAGTTCCAAGTGGAAAGCTACCTCAACTATCAAGGTGAAGTGTTTTCGAAAAATTTCGATGCCAACAGTTACCTACTTATGACTCGGGCTCTAGACTACTTTGATCCTGCCCAAGAATACGATCACGATCTAGCAAAAGCTTTTGCTCAAGCGAGCTGTAACTTTTTAATTGTATCGTTCACGACAGATTGGCGTTTTTCTCCAGCCCGTTCAGAAGAAATTGTTGAGGCTTTATTAGAAGCGAAACGGAATGTTAGCTATGCAGAAATTGATTGCCCTCAAGGTCACGATTCATTTTTACTAGATGTGCCGCGCTATACCCAATTGTTCAAAGCCTATATGGATGCTATTCAGCTAGAAGCTGCTGTTACTACTAGCGAGGAAAGCAATTAAATGCGTCATGATTTAGCAACCATACAAACTTGGATTAGACCAAACAGTAGCGTACTCGACCTTGGTTGTGGTGACGGCAGCCTATTGGCATCACTCGCGAAAGAAAAAAATGTTGCTGGCTACGGTATAGAAATAAACGAAGCGCACCTGATCGAGTGTATTAAGAAAAATGTTAATGTCATCGAGCAAGATCTTGATGCCGACTTAGATAACTTCAAAAGCCAAAGTTTTGATACTGTGGTAATGACACAAGCCCTACAGGCGGTGCGTTACCCAGATAAAGTTATCGATGATATGTTACGTATTGGCAAAGAATGTGTGATTACCTTCCCTAATTTTGGTCACTGGCGCTGCCGACTATATTTAGCACTGAAAGGCCGTATGCCAGTTTCAAAAATACTACCTTATACCTGGTATAACACGCCAAACATTCATTTGTGTACGTTCCGAGATTTTGAAGCCTTATGCCATCGCAAATCGCTTACCATACTCAATCGTACCGTGGTGGATTCTAATGATAACGATAATCCACTGATACGTTGGTTTCCAAATTTGTTTGGGGAAACTGCGATTTATCATATTACTCGTTAGAGTCGCTATAGCTTGTATTAAAGCGAGAAAACTAATATTCGTTAACAAGGAGCAATAGGATGAAGTTAAACAGCATACGCCAACAACTTGTCATTTTTGTTTGTTTTTTTGTTGCTGTATTTAGTGGCACCTCCCAAGCAGAGACCATAGAAAAAGAAGGTTATGTAATTCACTACAGTGCCTTTAACGCGTCTTTTATCACCGAAGAAGTTGCCAAAGCTTATAATCTCAATCGCAGTCGCTATCGTGGCATGATCAATATCGCGGTACACAAACGCATGAAAGATGGTTCAACTAAGCCAGTAATTGCACAGCTCTCTGGCTACGCCACTCGCCTCAGCGGTAGTGAGAGCCCCTTAGAATTTCAAATGGTTGGCGAAGGCAAGTCTATTTATTACCTAGCACAAACGGTCATCGCCAATCGAGAAACTCTGCGCTTTGATATTAAAATAAAGCCCACACCACAACATTCACCCATCAAGCTCAGCTTTAAACAAGACTTCTTTACTAAATAATCTAATATCGGAACAGGCACACGGTATGATCGAATTAGTGGTTGCTACCGGCAACAAAGGCAAACTCAAAGAAATAAATGAGATACTTTCGCCTCTTGGTTATTTGGTGAAAGGCCAGGGGGAGTTCAATGTTGTTGAGGCGGAAGAGACCGGGCTAACCTTTGTGGAAAATGCGATCTTAAAAGCTCGTAGCACCAGCGAACAAACCGGTAAAGCTGCGCTTGCCGACGATTCTGGTTTAGAAGTAGATGCCTTATTGGGTGAGCCAGGAATTTATAGTGCCCGATATTCAGGGGCCAATGCTACAGATTCACTCAATAATGAAAAGCTGTTGAATGCCTTGAAGGACGTACCCGACGAAAAGCGCACAGCTCGCTTTCAATGCGTTATGGTTTATTTACGACATGCCAAAGACCCTACGCCCTTAATTTGCCAAGGCACTTGGGAAGGTGTCATCGGCCATCAACCACAAGGCGACAATGGCTTTGGTTATGATCCTTTGTTTTTTGTACCAGAAAAACAATGTATGGCGGCAGAGCTTACGCCTGAGGTTAAAAATACTCTGAGCCATCGCGGCCAAGCTTTGCAACAGCTACTAACACAGCTTAAAAGTCGTTTAGCCAAATAAACCGGCTAGATTAACGTGTTAATACAACCGCCACTAAGCCTTTATATCCACTTCCCTTGGTGTGTTCGCAAGTGCCCATACTGTGATTTTAACAGTCATGAAACGAATGCTATTCCAGAAACAGAGTATATCAACGCTCTACTGAATGATTTCCATCAAGATGCATCATTGTGGCAAGGTCGTGAACTAAAGAGCATTTTTATGGGAGGTGGCACCCCCAGCTTGTTTAGTGCAAAGGCTATCGATGAGCTACTAAAGCAGTTGCGACAGAACATCGATTTTGCGCCAGATATTGAAATTACCTTAGAAGCGAATCCAGGCACCTTCGAGCAGGAGAAATTTGCTGGCTATCATGCTGCGGGTATTAACCGCCTCTCCGTCGGGGTACAAAGTTTTAATTCAGAGCATTTAAGTACCCTCGGCCGAATTCATACTGCGGATGAAGCTAGCCAAGCGATGTACTCACTAAGATCTGCTGGCTTTAACAATTTCAATATCGACATCATGCATGGCCTACCAAATCAAAGCATTGAGCAAGCTTTAGCAGACCTGCAACAAGCAATAACCCTTAAGCCAACTCATTTATCCTGGTATCAACTGACTATTGAACCCAATACCATTTTCTATTCAAAGCCACCTCGGCTCCCGAAAGACGAGATTCTATGGCAGATTCAAGAAACTGGACAAGATCTGCTTGCAGCTAACGGATATGAACAATATGAAATCTCAGCCTATAGCCAAGACGAACGCCAAAGCAAACATAACCTAAATTACTGGCGGTTTGGAGATTACTTAGCGTTGGGTGCGGGTGCACATGGAAAAATTACCGATAGCAAGAAACAACAAATTATTCGATATCAAAAAACCCGCCTCCCTAAAGACTATTTGAACAGTGATAAAGTTTTCACTGCCTCGCAAAAGACAATTGATTGTGACGAATTAAATTTTGAATTCTTTATGAATGGGTTTCGCTTAAACCAGGGAGTAAGCAAATCTGACTATGAGTGCTTGACTGGATTAAAGCTTGAACACACAAACAAGCCGATTGAAAAAGCGATAGCATTAGGCTTACTACAAGAAACAGCCACCGCTTGGATTCCTACTGAGCAAGGCAGACTCTATCTGAACGATCTGCTGCAACTTTTCTTAGACTGAGTAGAGTTAGAACTAAAGAGTATCCTTTAAAATTTGCTGACAAGTCACCACACACTCATTACAAATGGGTTTCTTGTTGGGCCCTATTACCAGCATTTTCTTTACTTCATGTTCTGACTTTCCACAAAAAGCACAAGTTAGCGCACCGCCTTTGACATTGCTTTTATCTTCGTCATTTTTATTATCTGCCATGGAGCATTCTCTACTGTTTCTAAAAGCTACTGATCAAGCGCAAAAAAGCCTCGGTACGGCCAAGCTCACTGTCTAAACCTTGGGCCAACCCTATATTCACATTAAGATTAAAAGTATCATAACCAATTAAAACGTCAGGGCTAATTTCAAATCCAATTGAAGAATAATAGTCTCTTGACTCTTTCTTGTCCCAAGCTGCACCAGTATCAGCAAACAGAGTAAGGGAAAGCTTGCCTAGGCCAAGAGGTGGTATCATCAAGCCATCGTAATAATCTAGCAGCGGTGTACGCCATTCAATGGAATTTACGTTGACATATTGGCCCTCAAGTTTGCTGTTATCTTTGCTGTAACCACGCAGCATAAATTCTTCTCGGCCAAAGCCTATGTTGGCGCCTAGAGTACCAAAAGTATCAAAGTTACCGCCTATTTCTAGCGGTTTGTTCTTATCACCACTATCAGATTCTGCATACACAAATCGAAAAGCGAGAACATTATTTTTTGGCAAACTAACATACTCTCGCCAATCTATAGACTTCACCACGCCGTCATAAAAACCATCACCAAAGGCACTATATTTTTCAAATGCCAAAGTTACATCACGTCCACTTTCTGGGCTTATAGAGTGAAGAAAGCGTTTAGTATTGTTCCAATTAAACAATAAGCCAGCGAGATTGTTTTCAGCATCAGCTGTAACGCCTGTTTCCTCAAAGGTTCTTACTACTCTTTCTTGGGCGATTCCTACATGCATTCTGACTCGCTTTTCCAACGAGTTGAGGGGCTGCGTATAGATGGCCTGAAAGCGATCTTCGAGATCCCAAACCTCATACTCGTTAATGTTTTTATCTTCTTCTCTTTCTACATCTACTTTTCGGGACGCCAAAAAGGTCAATCGATTATAAAAGGAATAAGTTAGATCACCACCAAGTTCCTGTTTATCAAAAAACCATTGTGGTGCCACCTGCCAAAAATGAAAGTTGAGCGCATCATTACCATCAACAATAAATTGAATCGAGCTATTATCAGAACCGTCGGCCAACAGCCAAGCCCACCATGATCGCGGCCGAATCGAAGACAGTGGGGAGTAATCTTTAACATCGGTAAAACGTTCCGGGTTATAACCGTCTGTATTAGAGAAAGAAGCTACCTTGGGTAATGCATCACTGGGTTTAGCCGAGTATTCTGTAAAGGTTTTATCAATCGTAATTTCTTTAATCTTCAAGCCATCAGCAGTATATTCTACCGCTCTAAAGACATCCCCTGATTCATTAGGGGAAAAATCTAACAATGCTGTGGTGGTATTTGTCAGAGTCGTGATTACTCCGTTAGCCCTATCTAATTGGCGAATATTTAAAGCACCACCTTGATCGGAAATGAAGTAAATAGATTTACTATCAGCACTATAGATGGGGTGATATTCAATATAAGAATTGTGAGTTATCGAAGTCCACGTGCGCTCATACAAATCATATTCTTCTAAGTTCCAACCTGTTTTTTCTCGCTTAATCGCTGCCACAACGGAACGACCATCAGGGGACCAATGAAAATGCCCAATGGTTTCACCTAACCCACGCATGTCGAGCAAGGTAAGCTCTACTCCCATTAAATCCAGTAAGACCAAACTTGTTTGACCATTACCCACTTTAACAGCCACGATAAACTTCCCATCAGGGCTCCAGAAGGCTCTTGGATAACGGCCACAAGTCGTTAAGCGACGCCACTCTTCTGCACCGGGTTCAAGTTGATAGAGATCGGTATAAATATTCGTGTTGTCACAAACTTCTGCACGGGACAATAGCAGGCCTTTTTCAGCATGCACATCGAACATGGAAAACCCATCGACATCGGTCACGTTTTCCTGAGTGCCATCTGCTTTTCGCAACATAATTCTGGGATGATCATAGCCACTGCGATGGTAGTAATACATATCGCCATTTGGCATCCATACTGGATTAGTGTTGGCTATTCCATTCCCGGCTATCGTAGTTGATGGTTGAACTCCTCGCTGCTCGATGCTTGCGATAGTAGGCTTAAACTTATCAAGTAAATATTTCTGATATTGGGCCCAAAGCGCTTGTGCACTTATTCCAAATACTTGAGAGGAACGGGAATCCAATCGCCATGGAATAATGTTGTCATTCCAATTTTTTATATATTCATTGACTTTATCTTTGCCATATTCTTTCTCCACAAATTCTATAAAGTAATAACCATATAGATACACTTGCCCAAATGGCCAATCCGTACCCTGATAGCCGTAGTAGCTAATTTCAGTAAGCGTACGCAAACCTTTCATCAACTCAGCTCGCATCATGCCACTATAAATAGCGGCCTGACCACGGCCAAACCCAGCCTCATGATCCGTTTCTCCATAAACTGCGATGCCTTCGCTAATCCATTTGGGGCTAAATATTTGTGGAAAGGTAAAGAAAATTCGACCAAAGATATTACGTAGCTTAGCGGGCACACCCGATGCCTGATCTAAATGGAGAATATGAATAAACTCATGGGTAAATACCAATTCCAACCAGGGAGAGTTATCAATAAGCTCTCCTTCAACAGGGGCATTCATAAAAATAAAAAAGCGATTGTAAGGAAGTGGACTTGCACCACCATTGGAACCATCGAAAGCATCGTTAATAATAATTTCGGTGATATCGGAAGGCTCCCATTCCATCCAAGCGGTTGTTTTGTCATAAACATTTTCAGCAATGGCTGCCATGCGCTGAGCAAACGCAAGATGTTTTTTCTGAAAGTTAATTCTGAAATGCTGGGTTTCTAAAGTCTTCCAGTCATCAGTAGGTTTTGGCGCTCCAATGTTGGAGTCAATTGGTAAATGCGCATGCGCGCTACCCATAGCTAGCCAAAGGCACAACAACACAAACCAATGTTTTAAGTTTCGAACAAGCAAAAAAACACTCACCGATAACAACCTCATAGAGTAGCCCGCAAACTATCTTTTAATGTTAGCTTCTAACTAAAAGCCTATAGGGCAGGTATTATTATTTTTTAATAAAAATTAGATCCCAGACACCATGCCCCAAACCTAGGCCACGACGCTCAAACTTAGTTTCTGGACGATATTCAGGCCTTGGCGAGTATTCCCCTGCTCCAGCCTGATTTTGAAACAATGCACTGGCTGACATCACTTCCATCATATGCTCAGCATAGTTTTCCCAATCGGTTGCCATGTGAAAGTAACCGCCCGCTTTAAGTTTGCTGGCAATCATTTCAACAAATTGTGGCTGCACAATGCGACGCTTGTGATGACGCTTTTTGTGCCAAGGGTCTGGGAAGAACAATTGCACGCCCGCCAGGCTTTGCTCTGGTATAGCCTGTTTCAATACCTCGATCGCATCCTCACAGTAGACACGAATATTGCTGACACCTTCCCGCTGCGCATTATTAATTAGACCACCAACTCCGGGGCGATGAACCTCAATACCCACATAATTGTTATCGGGTTGATGTTGAGCCATAGCGAGCAGTGAATCGCCATTACCAAAACCAATTTCAAGAATGGTCGGTGCGCTACGTCCAAAGGCAGCGTCATAATCCAGCTCACCATCAGTGAGAGCTAAACCATAATCCTGCCAATATTGTTCTAGGGCACGGGATTGGCCCTCAGTAAGCCGACCTTGGCGACGCACAAAGCTGCGAATGCGCCGCTCACCTCGTTCTCGTTTAGGAGTTTCTTCAGTCATAAGTACGATCAATTACACTTAGAAGAAAGTGCCATCAATAGGAGAGGACGCGCTAGCATAAAGCTTTCTCGGCATACGACCAGCTAAATAGGCCTCACGACCAGCTTCAATCGCTTTCTTCATAGCAGAAGCCATCAAGATAGGATCTTGGGCCGCCGCAATGGCAGTGTTCATCAATACACCGTCGCAACCAAGCTCCATCGCGATAGCAGCATCGGAAGCGGTACCAACCCCCGCATCAACAATGATGGGCACCTTAGCATCTTCCAAAATCATACGAATGTTATAGGGATTGCGGATACCTAGGCCGCTACCAATGGGGGCAGCTAACGGCATCACCGACACACATCCCATATCTTCAAGATCCTTGGCGATAATGGGATCGTCGGAGGTATAAACCATGACTTGGAAATCTTCCTTTATTAAGACTTCTGCCGCCTTTAAAGTTTCCACCACGTTTGGATACAAGGTTTTCTGATCGCCCAGCACTTCCAACTTAACCAGGCTATGACCATCGAGTAATTCTCGGGCTAATCGACAGGTTCGAATAGCGTCTTCTGCGGTGTAGCACCCCGCCGTATTTGGCAGCATGGTGAATTCATCGGGAGACACATAATCCAATAGATTGGGCTCATCGGCATTTTGACCGATATTGGTGCGTCGTATTGCCACTGTTACAATCTCTGCGCCACTGGTCACAATGGCTTCACGGGTTTCTTCCATGGATTTGTATTTACCCGTTCCTACCAACAATCGAGAACCGTATTCCACTCCCGCTATTTCAATCTTCTTGTCTGACATGTTGCCTACCTAAATCAGCCGCCACCAATGGCGTGGACTATTTCCAATGTATCGTTATTTTGCAGCACAGTGTCTTGATGAGCGCTCTTAGGAACAATTTCTTGATTGCACTCTACTGCCAATCTTTTACCAGTGAGGCCCATGCTTTCCAGCAGTTCACTCACTGTTGAGCCCTCATCTAATTCAAGAGCGTCACCGTTAACCGTAATTAATATTTGAGCTTGTTCTGTCATGCTAATGGCCTAAAAAAACAGTCCGGTATTTTCCAAGATATCGCCAATTAATAGCAACCGCTTATTTTGCTGAGTCACCGCTAGTGCCGATAAAGGCTTACCGCCAGAGTTATCCAGCCAGCTATAAAGGCGACGCCGCCAATTGGTGTGATTGCTCCCAACACTTTAATACCTGATAAAGACAGCGCATATAAGCTACCAGCAAACAAAAGCACACCCAATACTAGCAACCAACCAGCCCATTGGACCCCGCTTGCTTGAGGATAAAAGCCGGCAATAACACCAACAAGCAATACTCCCAGCGCATGATAAAAGTGGTATTCAACACCGGTTTGATAGACTTGCATCATATCGGCAGAAAGCTTTCCTTTTAACCCATGGGCTCCAAAGGCGCCAATGGCAACAGCGCTGGCCATTAATAAAGCCCCTAGAACAAGTAACATTTTCATGGTTATTATATTCACCCACTGCATTAGATAAGGCGCAGTTTATCTTTCATACACTGAAAACAACAGGCTCAAATTGACGACTTGGGAATTTGTTCAAACACAGACATAAAAAAACCGCTGTTGAATACAGCGGTTTTTTTATAGATATGAAATAACTTTACTCAATCAGAGGTTTTAGACCTCGACCATAGAAGCTTTAAGCTTCTTCATCGCATTTTGCTCAAGCTGACGGATGCGTTCAGCAGAAACACCATAGACATCGGCTAACTCATGCAACGTTGACTTTTCATCGGCGAACCAGCGCTTCTCGAGGATATCTTTACTACGCTCATCAAGGTCAGCCAATGCAGCGTAAAGCTTACTATTGGTATTTTCCTGCCAATCTTGCTGCTCATGTAAGTCAGCTGGATCGGCAGATGAATCTTCTAAATAATATGCTGGTGCTTGGCCTACTTGCTCATCATCTGAATCAACCGGCGCATCAAAAGCTGCATCATGAGCAGCTAAGCGACCTTCCATTTCTCGAACTTCAGAAGGGTTAACGCCTAATTCTTGAGCAACCGTTTCAATTTCTTCATTGGTCATCCAACCAAGGCGCTTTTTTTGGCTACGTAAGTTAAAAAACAGCTTACGTTGCGCTTTGGTAGTAGCAACTTTCACGATACGCCAGTTACGTAATACGTACTCGTGAATCTCAGCTTTGATCCAATGAACCGCGAAAGAAACCAATCGCACACCAACGTTGGGATCGAAGCGCTTAACCGCCTTCATAAGACCCACGTTGCCTTCTTGGATCAAATCAGCTTGGGGTAGCCCATAGCCAGAGTAACTTTTTGCCACATGGGCAACAAAACGGAGATGGGAAAGTACTAACTGGCGCGCCGCATCAACGTCGTCCTCATAATAGAGACGCTCAGCCAAATCGCGCTCTTGCTCGGCGCTGAGCATAGGAATGCTACTTACACCTTGCAGGTAAGATTCCAGGTTCACACCAGGAACGGCGATCATTGCGGGTTGTAATGCTGTACTCATTTATTCCTCCGACACTTTGGATAGGAAGTTTAGCAGTCTTAAGGTTAGAGTGCTAACCGCATCCAAAGTTCCAAAAAAGCTTCCATTAAATCATGATTTTACGAATCATCTCCCCCATTACAGACCACAGTCTCGCAAAGCTTTCCTTGCTGGGGAGCAATTAATAATGAGGTTATTTGCCGGAATTGCAAGAGAGTCCAAGCGAATTCGATCAGAAACAGATAATTCCGGGGATGGAACTAATCCAAGGGTCTAATTTGGTGTTAATTTAGACTGGTTTCGGTGATTACCTAGGTTCGATTGCCCTTAAGTGCTGGCGTACTGCCCACCAAGCACCTAACCAACCTAGGCCGCCACTCCCTAGCAAGAGCGCTAAGGTCGGCCCAAAACCTAAACCCCTAAGGTTAAAGGCACTGCTATAGAGATCAGCGAGCTTGGCGACTGGAGAATCCACCCAAAATAGCACCGACTGAATCACCAGCAAGGCAATAATGCCGCCACCTAAGCCATACCATAAGCCAGTGTACAGAAACGGACGCTGCACAAAGCCATCGGTACCACCCACCAATTTAACGATCACGATTTCATCACGCCGACTTTCAATAGCCAAGCGAATGGTATTAATGATCACCAGTAACACCGCTAAAGACAGGCCCAACCCCAAGGCCCATACTATCCGTTCCGCCAAATCGAGCATGGCATGAAGTCGACGCACCCACTGAGCATCCAGCTGGGCAGTATCCACTTCGCGAAACTCATTCAGTTCCTGTTGCAGCACTTCCGCCTTGGCCAAATCTCTAGACGTGGGATAGACCACAATCACTGCCGGCAGGGGATTATCTTCTAATTCGGTCAGTACATCGCCGAAACCTGAAAGCGCCTTGAACTCCTCCAGCGCTTGCTCCTTAGAGATATATTGCGACTTACCAATATCAACCCGTTTCGCCAACCGAGTCGCCAATTCTTTCCCTTGGCGCTCTGTAGTGCTGAGCTTTAGGTAGAGCGATATTTGTGCGCTACCATCCCAATCACGACTCAATGCTTGGGCATTCTTAAGCATCACATACAAACCAACAGGTAGGGCGAGCGCTATGGCAATCACCATCACTGTCATCAAAGTCGGTAGAGGTGTGCTTAGCAGGCGCTGCAAGCTGCTCGCGGCAACCTCTTTGTGATTATTCTTGTAGCTTTCAAAGCGATGGGAAAACTGGGTTTTGGCTACACTGGCCCCGCGGCGTGGAGCAGCGCCTTTATTTGCAGGCTTCATGGTTCAGCCTCTTCTTCTGCCGGAACTGCTGCAGGCACATCGTTGTGCACCAAACGCCCTTCATTAAGGGTGAGCATACGGTGTGAGTAACGATGAATTAAATTGAGATCATGGGTCGCTATGAGCACAGTCACGCCCACCTGACAAAACTGCTGGAACAGATCCATGATTTCTTCCGAGAGCTTGGGGTCCAAGTTACCGGTGGGCTCATCCGCCAGCAATATGGGTGGCTTATTAACCACTGCACGGGCAATACCAACCCTCTGTTGTTCACCCCCAGATAGAGAAATAGGAAATAGGTTTTCCTTATCAAGCAGCCCGACTTTATCCAACGCTGCGCGCACACGGCGGCCGGCATCTTTAGGGCTGAAACCAGCGATCAACAAAGGCAAGGCGACGTTATCGTATACCGTGCGATCGAAAAGTAGCTGATGATTCTGGAAAACAATACCAATTTTACGTCGGAAGAAGGGAATACCGCGACGACCAATACCATTCAGGTTTTGACCATCGATAATGATCTGGCCCTGGGAGGGGCGCTCAATCAATGTAATCAGTTTAAGCAGGGTACTCTTGCCGGCACCGGAATGGCCGGTTAGAAAAGTTAACTCACCTTCTCCTAGCTCAAACGATACTTGGCTTAGGGCATCCTTACCATTCTCGTAGCGTTTACAGACCTGCTTAAACTCAATCATTTTCAGTAAGTGATTTTGTTCTTATGGGTAAACTGGCAATACACTTGCCGATTAGTCTTCTTCGTCGAAGAGAGCTTCCACAAACTCTTTCGGATTAAACGGCCTTAGGTCATCGATACTTTCACCCACACCAATAAACTTAATCGGCAGATGGGTTTTCTCTGCAAGTGAGAACACAATACCGCCCTTAGCCGTTCCATCGAGTTTAGTCAGCGTGATTCCAGTAACACCCACGGCTTCATCAAACAGCTGTGCCTGGTTAAGGGCATTTTGACCGGTAGCTGCATCCAACACCAACATCACCTCATGGGGCGCTGTAGGATCTAGCTTACCCAAAACCCGCGTCACTTTTTTCAGTTCTTCCATGAGATTAGATTTATTGTGCAACCGGCCTGCGGTATCCGCAATCAGCACGTCTACCTGACGGCTTTGGGCGGCTTGCAAGGCATCGAAAATCACCGAAGCAGAGTCCGCGCCAGTATGCTGCGCAATCACCGGAATATCGTTGCGACCACCCCAAACTTGCAACTGCTCAACCGCTGCCGCCCTGAAGGTATCACCAGCTGCTAACATCACGGTTTTACCATCCATTTGCAGACGCTTAGCTAGCTTGCCAATAGTGGTGGTTTTACCCACACCATTCACACCAACCACTAAAACCACATAGGGTTTCTTTTCTTGATTGACGCTGAAAGGGATGGTGCTGTCGCCCAAGATGGCGCAAAGCTCTTCCTGTAGTGCGGTATATAGCGCATCAGAGTCAAAAAGCTCTTTACGACCCACACGTTCAGCGAGATTGTCCATAATTCTTTTAGTTGCATCGATACCCACATCGGATACAAGCAATTGGGTCTCGATATCCTCGAACAACTCATCATCAATCTCTTTTTTACCAATTAATAAATTGGCCATGCCGCGCGAAAAGCTTGAGCGAGTGCGGCTCAAACCTTTTTTCATGCGGGTGAAAAAAGAAACTTCTGGCTCTAGGCTGGCACCCTCTTGGGATTCCTGAGCAACAGGTTCAGCGGGAACAGCCTCGGCCGCAGTCTCCGCGATGGGAGCTTCCTCTGCTTTTTTCGGAGCTGGTGCAGCTTGTGATGCGGCATCGTTGGCTGGCTCAAAAAAGCGCTGAAAAATGCGCTGTTCAACTTCTAAAGATTCATCGAGCGAAGGATTTGCCAATACCTGGCCGCCAAAATACGCTTCGAAAATTGATTTTTCTGTAGCGGCATCCGCCATGAGGGAACCTCTTAAAACTTTTCTAGGTCTATATAGCGTTGAAAGACGGAGTATCCTACCATTTGTTACCGTTATAAACAGCTATTTTCCCCATGGTCACTATGGATAGCAACCCAATAGGTAAAACCCCATGACAAGCCCTGCTTTACGCACTTATTTGGTTCGCACCGCGAGCTTATTTCTTATCACAGTCTTTGCGAGCACTGGCTTTGCAACTAGCGACACCGCTAGCACCCAAAACACGCAAAAACCACAGAAGACCTTTGAAACTCATTTAGACAATGGCTTGAAGGTGATTGTTAGGGAAGATAACCGCGCGCCCATTATGGTAAGTCAGGTTTGGTACAAAGTAGGTTCTAGCTACGAACCCATTGGTTTAACCGGGATATCTCATGTGGTTGAACATATGCTGTTTAAGGGCACGCCCAAAGTACCAACCGGTGAATTTTCAAAAATTGTTGCTAAATACGGCGGTTCTGAAAATGCATTCACCTCTTATGACTACACCGGCTACTACCAAAAAATGCAGGCCAATAATTTAGCCCTTAGCTTTGAGTTAGAAGCTGACCGCATGCGCAATGCGCTACTGCCGGAAGAAGAATTCAAAAAAGAAATCGAAGTCGTCAAAGAGGAGCGTCGCTTACGCACCGACGACAATCCTAATGCACGCACCTATGAACGCTTTATGGCCGCAGCTTATTTATCCAGTGGCTACCATCACCCCATTATCGGTTGGATGCACGACTTGAATCGCCTAACTATCGATGACATTAGAAGTTGGTATCAAACTTGGTACGCTCCCAATAACGCAATACTCATAGTCGTTGGTGATGTAAACCATGAGGAAGTCTTTTCCCTCGCCAAAGATTACTTCGGCAGTTTAAAGCCAAGTGTCATACCTAAACCACCAACCAATATAGAGGCGCCTTCTCTAGGCCTACGCACTGTTAATGTTGAAGTTCCAGCCCAGGTACCAGCCTTATATATGGGATTTAATGTGCCTGGGATCAATACCGCAGAAGAAGAGTGGGAAGTCTACGCGTTACGCATGCTTGCTGGCGTATTGGATGGCGGATACAGTGCCCGGATTGAAACCGATATTATCCGCAAACAGCAAATCGCTGCGAGTGCCGGCGCAGGTTATGGCGGCTTTTCTTTGGGCGACACCTTATTTTATTTAAGCGCTATACCCGCCCAAGGGCATAGCATGGAAGAAGTTGAACAAGCATTGAATGAGCAGATTACAAAGCTACAAAAAGAGTTGCCAACTGAAGAAGAAATGCAGCGGGTAAAGGCACAGGTTATTTCCGGCATCGTATTTCAACAGGATTCAATTTCCAGTCAAGCCAATCAAATAGGGCGCATGGAATCTATTGGTCGGTCATGGCGAGAAATGGAGGTGTTTGCAGACAAGTTGAGCTCCGTTACTCCTGAACAGGTAAGAGCTGTTGCCGAAAAGTACCTGACTAATAGCCGCAAAACTATCGCCAAACTTATTCCGAAAAGTTAGAGATTTAACATGCCTAGCAATACCTCACCACGATTCAGTCGTAAAACACTTAACATCATTATCATCATGACATCCATCATGATTTTAATGTTCCTAAATTTACCGGGAAGCAAGCCTCCCATTGAAGAGAGAGCACCGGTTTCCGAACCAATCAGCGAAGCACAAAATGCCGAGCTATTCACTGAAGAGGACTCTAGTGGCGCCACGCTTAGCTCTATCGCCATTATTGAAAGCAAGCCAGTGAAAAGCCATCAAATCGACATCGAAACCTGGAACACCAACAAAGGCGCAAAGGTTTTATTTGTTGAATCTCACGAAGTACCGATGCTCGACATTCGTCTGGTATTTAATGCCGGTAGTGCTAGAGATGGAAATCAGCCAGGTATCGCTCGTTTTACTAATGCGATGTTAAATGAAGGCACCGAAAAATATTCAGTTGATGATATAGCGAAGCGCTTCGAAGGCTTAGGTGCAAGCTTTAGCAATGGCGCCTATCGAGATATGGCGGTGGTATCGTTAAGATCTTTATCTGACCCTAAGTTTCGAGACAGTGCCCTGGATATGTTCTACGAAGTTGTTGCCAAGCCTAATTTTCCGGAAGAGAGTTTAGAACGTATTCGTAAACAGCTATTAATTGCCCTTGAACGACAAAAGCAACGGCCTGGAAGTGTGGCATCAAATGCTTTTTTTGAACATCTATATGGTGACCACCCGTATGGGATTGAGGGTGGCGGAACAACAGAAAGTTTACCCGCTATTAATAAACAGGCGCTCATAGATTTCCATCAGCGTTATTACGTCGCTAGCAATGTTGTTATTGCAATTGTTGGTGATCTATCAAAAGAGCAAGCAAATGTTATTTCTCAAAATATCGATGAGGTTCTAGTTCAAGGTGCCCCTGCAGCTCGCCTGCCCACGCCACAAGGTTTGACAGAAAACCTTGCTATTCACAAAGCATTTCCTTCTTCGCAAAGTCATGTACTCTTCGGTACGACCAGTATCAAACGTAGCGATCCAAGTCGCTATGCATTATCAGTTGGCAACGAGATATTAGGCGGTGGCGGTTTTAGCTCGCGTCTAAATCAAATTATTCGTCAGGATAAGGGTCTTGCTTATAGCGTTTATAGTTATTTTTCTGCCATGGGTGCAGAAGGGCCTTTTATAATGGGTTTACAAACTCGAAATGATCAACGCGAAAAAGCCCTAGCAATAATAAAAGAAACCCTTGAGGAATTTGTTAGCGAAGGTCCAACACAGCAGGAGTTAGACGATGCTAAGCAAAACATTATCAACAGCTTTCCGTTAAGTGTTGCTAGCAACAGCAATATGGTTAGCAATTTGGGCGCCATTGGTTTTTATGATTTGCCACTAGACTATTTAGACCAATAGTTACGACACATCGAAAAGGTAGAGATTGAAGATATTAAGCAAGCCTTCAAGAACATCATCGACATGAATCAAATGTTGACCGTTATTGTTGGTCCTGAAAATCAACCTGCCACGAACAAAGATAACAAAGAACAAAATAGCAACAAGAGCAGCGAAGATGCCACGCCAAAAAGCAGTTAGTAGCACTCAACAACTTCGTATCATTGGCGGTGAATGGCGAGGCCGAAAACTAACGTTTAAACCGGAACAGGGTCTTCGGCCAACCTTGGATCGCTTTCGAGAAACGCTTTTTAATTGGCTAATGTTCGACGCCGAAGGGGCTCACTGTTTGGATCTGTTTGCCGGTAGTGGTGCCCTTGGACTAGAAGCATTGTCCAGAGGCGCTGCTGCTGTGACCTTTGTTGAAAAATCAAATCAAGCTGCGCAACAAATAAAACAGCATTTAACAACACTTAAGTGCGAACGCGGCACCGTTGTAAATAACTCAGCCCAAGCCTACTTAGAAAACCATACCGCTGGCTTTGATATTATTTTCCTAGATCCTCCTTTCCATCAAGATCTACTTGAGAACACACTTACGCTATTAATTGAAAATAGTTATATAAACGAACATGGTTATATCTATATCGAAGCGGAAAGCTCCTTTGAACTTCCGTCGCTACCCAACAGCTGGCAACTGAAACGTGAAAAACAAGTTAAAAACAAAGTATTTTTTCTGCTCCAAAAGACTACCTAAAATTAATTTCACCGCAATTCAATGGCTTAAAAATCCCAGCCCCTAAAGGGCTTAGATCTCACGGTTGTCAGATACCGCCCCTAATGTCTATCCTTATTTAATCAGCACCAATGGGCGGGAGTTTACGCAATGTCTATTTCAAGTAAGGTAGAAAAATGCCTCGCTGAGCAGGGGATTAATTATCAAGTGGTTAATAGTGAAGACCTTATGCCAATGCACGAGTTAAAAAGCATTAGTTCAGTTTCAGGTGAAGCAGTAGCAATCAGCGTCATGTTGAACGATAGCCTAGGGCGATTACAAGTATTGCTGCCAAAGGACACGTTCCTTAACTTATCCGAGCTCTGCGAGCAACTCGGCCGTAACTTACAAGCGCTGAGTCCTGAAGAACAAGAGCGCCTTGCTTCTGAGCAAGGCGCAGAAACCTTACCTGCTATTCCCTCACTTTATAATTTACCCATTGTGGTGGATGCGACCTTAATGGAAAGCGAGAAAATATATCTCGATTCAGGACATGAAGGTTTCTACGTTGAACTAAGCCACGACGAGTTTAAGAAAGCCTTAGGCCAAGCAGACGTTGGTAACTTTTGTATTCCTATCGCTCAACTTAAAGATTCAATACAAAAAGATGATCGCGCTGAAATTGAATCAGCAGTACAGCAATTCACAACGCTTAGAATCAAGCAACGACTTGATCAAACATTGGAAATGCCTCCGCTACCAGATTCAGCAGAGCGCATTATTCAATTGCGCTTAGATCCCGAAGCTGGTGTTGGCGAATTAGCAGAGATTGTAGAAAAAGATCCCAGCCTGGCAGCTCAGGTAGTAAGCTGGGCCAGCTCCCCTTACTACGCAGCACCTGGCACCATTCGTTCAGTACACGATGCAGTGGTACGTGTATTAGGCTTTGACTTAGTCATCAACCTTGCTCTTGGCTTAGCACTCGGCAAATCTTTGGAAGTACCTAAAGATGGTGTCTATGGCGTTAATCCTTACTGGCAAGAATCGGTTTATACAGCAGCCATGGCAGAAGCTTTAGTTAAAGCAATATCAGCTGATCATCGCCCTTCTTTAGGTTTAACCTATCTAAGCGGCTTGCTGCATAATTATGGTTACCTAGTACTGGCCCATGTTTTCCCACCGCACTATGAATTGGTTAATCGTTATATCGAGGCAAACCCTCACATCAACCATTCATATCTAGAGCGCCATTTAATAGGTGTGTGTCGTGAGCAGATTGGCGCACTATTAATGGAATCTTGGGGAATGCCTGAAGAAGTAGTGAAAGGTATTCGTTGGAGTCACACTTTGGACTATGAAGATGAGAATTGCGAGTACTCAAGAATTCTCTATGTGGCTACCAACATGCTGAAAAGTCAGGGGCTATATCAAGGTGATCCTGAACCTATTCCAGCGCAAGCCTTTGCAAGCTTAAGTTTGGACCCTGTGGATGCTGAAGCCGCTCTCGAAAAAATCGTAGAAAGCAAAGACGATCTCATCAATATGGCGCGAAATCTTGGCGGTTAGTTCTCCGCTAAGCTGATGTTTTCAGGTATTTGCGATCTTGCTTCGCGAATACTTGAAAGCATGACATTGTGGCTAATTTTCATAAAGCGCAAAAACTCTGGTTCACCAAAGGCCGTCACTAATTCGTTTAACTGGTTGCTTGGGGTGCGCTTAAATAGATACAGATAAAAGATAAGTGCTTTACCATCAATTTCTTCACCCACTCGTTGTCGGTAGCTGGCCAATTCCTTATCTAAAATTTTTTCTTCAAGTACCTCGTTAGACTTAACCCAAGACACCGATGTTAATAGGCTTTTTCGAAGCTCAACTTTTAAATCGGCTTCAATATCAGATTGCTTCAGGTTCTCATCAAGCTTCACGACCATATCCACGCGCGATCCCCGTGGAGTAGTATTCTTTAGCTTTGCTTTATAGCTACGAATGTCCGCTCGGATATACTCGCTTTCAGTACCTTCCTGAAGGTTATGAAACTTTTTAATTTGCGGTTGCTTGAATATCTGATGAATTTTTCTCAGCTCCTCTAGTTCAAATTCCTTTGCTAGAGCGGCCATTAAGGTTTTCTTTAAGGTAGGTGTCGAGAAATTGTATTCAAGGTCTTGGCGAACAACCTTTAATTCTTTTGCGTCGAAGGGTACAGGTGTTGCTTCCAGATTCTGTAATTCTTGATCAATCCAATCAGGAATTTGGTATAACAGCTCTATCACACCTGCTTGCTTAAGAATATTCTGAATCATTAAGTTTTCGGCGGTGGTCTCTAGATCAGACGCTTGGGCCCCTGATTGAAAGCTGACTAGAAGTACTAGCATCCACCCAAAACGCTTCAGAATATTCATAATTTAAGCCCTCTGAGCGACAACATCGTCGCTATAAAATCTATCCAGATCGATGGCGTCTTCCGTGCGCGCTACTGCAGTGGTGACCGCTGCATCGCCAGTCACATTAACCGCTGTTCGAATCATATCGAGGATTCTATCCACCCCTAATATCAAACCAATCGCTTCTGCTGGCAAACCTACCTGACCCAAAACCATTGCCAACGTAATCATTCCCGCACTGGGTACCGCAGCTGTTCCAATCGAAGCCAAAGTAGCGGTAGCAATCACCGCTAGAAAATCTCCCATAGTGAGATCAATACCATAAGCACTTGCGATAAATACCGTTGCCACACCTTGCATAATGGCGGTGCCATCCATATTCAC
>JAKSAW010000074.1 GCA_022361455.1 Pseudomonadales bacterium
AGAGATTCGAATTATTTGAAAAAGAGAGTATGGACTATATCTCCAAAATCATTGAACTGGGCTACGGGTTCGACGATGTGCTGGAGATCATGCGCAAGCATTTTAACAGGAAGGAGGATTAATCATGGAAAAAGAGAAACAACCGATGATACGCATCAGGGATCTGGCGTTCAATTACGGAAAAACAAAAATATACGACGGTCTCAATCTGGACATTTACACCGGTGAAGTGACATTGATCACAGGTATAAACGGCGTGGGCAAAAGCACTCTGCTGCGTTTAATGGCAGGTGCACTGCTGCCGGCTGCCGGTGACATCACTTACCACGAATCCATGGGCAACGACCCGAGACGCTATACCGGTTTTATTTCCGACTCCCTCAGTCTGTATGAAAGCATGACCGTGAACCAGGCCATCGAATTTCATACCTCCGTTTACCAATTATCGAAATTTGACGATTCCCTGTTGAAGCAAACCAAAGTGGAACGCAGTAAAAAGATCAAGGAACTGTCCATCGGTCAGCGCACAATCCTGCATCTGAGCCTTGTGTTGTCGATCGAACCGAAAGTACTATTGATCGACGAAGTTCTCCATTCCATCGATATTTATCTCAGGGGCGTACTGCTTAAAACCCTGATCGACGTGATGACCGAACGGGAGATAACGGTCGTGTTTATCAACCTGAATTTCCGCGACATCGAAAATATGATCGACCGCGTGGTGCTGCTGAAAGACGGAGAAGTGGCTGTGGATGAACCAATCGATATGCTCAAGCAGCGGGTTAAAAAGATCACTTCCGATACTCCCCTCGAAAACCTGCCGGTGCTGTTTCATATCGATTACATGGATCATACCGAATTTTTTATCTACCCCTTTGAACCGGAACTTCGCCGGCATGTGAACAGCGAGGTGACGGACCTCGACCTGACGTCTATTGTCAACGCCTTTATCGGCGGTGAATACACCAGATAAGAATACCGAGGAGGTCATCATGTTAAAAAAAGAAATCAACGATACCTTAAAAACCCTGCTGTATTCATCGCTGTTCCTGGTATTGATACCCGTCTCGATGGTGGCAAAAGCCCCCATTACCCGTTCCCTCTTCGTCATGTACATCGTTCTCCTGGCGCTTTATTCCGGGGTAACCCTGTTCCGGACGGAAAAACGCGACCGAGCAATGGAATATATGCTGTCGTTACCTGTTTCACGCTGGCGCATTTTATCATTCAAAGTGCTGCCCCGGCTGGCATTG
>JAKSAW010000728.1 GCA_022361455.1 Pseudomonadales bacterium
ATCGATTGGAAAAACTCCGGCGTAAAAATCCGGAATAATGTCCTGATAAGTTCTAAACTTCTTCAACAAGTGTTCTGAAAGTCGATGTATTAAAAGGTTTGTATTATCGCCTTCCCCTATTGAATTAAGTGCCATCCAAACTATTGATTGCACGAAGGTTTTATCATCACTATCAATCGCTTGCATTAGTCCGGCTAGAATCGCTCCGTGAGCTTCAGACGAGAGTTTTTCATGCTGCACCATTGGCAGTAGCTCGGATTCGCTATAACCAAAGCATTGTATATACTCTAAATATCTTGAGCGGCCTAAATTATCAGGTATTGCTGGCAATTCCACATCCTTACTCGCACACAGCTCGAGCAAGATTGTTTTTAATCTTTGATTAGCGTTATTATTCATCTTCTTTCCATTTTGTCGAACAAAAGCTGGTAAGCCCTTTTTTTATCAGTAAAGCGGTGAGAGTTATTGGATTGACCGGAATTACGAGGCTAACTAAGATTTCAAGTGTAGCCAATGCAATCGCCATCTGGTCCGTATCAGTTGTAGCGATTTCTTTGATTTTATCACTCTCACACACCGCCTTCCGAAGCATATTTTTTTGCGCATTTAGCCAGCGCTCGGCTCGTTCTATCAAATGTGAAGGTATTTGAGGTGCTGCACTTCTGCCGATCAACTCCTTCCCTAAAAGACACAATACATCCTCCTCTGGAAGACTTAATAAAGCTTGTAATTCATGCTCTGGCAAATTTTCTGTCATTTCTTGCAATCTCATCCTATTTTCATAAAAACTTTACGTGGAGATTATATTCGCTCACTTATTATTCTTAGTAGGCATTTTATCATGGTGTGCCTCGCTGCATAATCCGCAATTTTGGAATATGAGCTTTTATGTTAAGCTTGCGGGAAACGAGCCCACACGGAAAAATCGTCGAACAACCGTAGGGGGCGCAGGTTCATGCTCATTGTTATACCAAGCTGTAATTTAAGAACTTCTCGCCTGGAAATTCCTTTAACCCATACTCTCTAACTTTACGAAGAGTATTAGGTAATGAATCGCACGTACTGATCACATGCATCTTCATATCTTTTGAATAATTGAAGCAAGTTTCAAAAACTCGCTCACCTAACAATTTTTTAAATTCATCTTTTGGGAATTCCTTTTTATTTAACCCCCTATTTTCCAAAATAGGTTGGAACTCTTTTAATAAGAATTCCGATCTAGCCGTTATAGATTTTATTGCTTGCTCATATTTCTCTTGCTCAATAGATAATTCCAAAACTAGATTCGGGTAGTCTGAGCTTAAGATAAAAGATAACTCTTCATAATTTTGAACTAAGTCATCAAACTCATTTGTCATCATTGCTGGTAGATTGAAAGCAAG
>JAKSAW010000435.1 GCA_022361455.1 Pseudomonadales bacterium
CTCAGCATCGTAATGTACATAGCCACCAGCCACGCAACCGCCGGTCAGCGACGCTCACTCCACGCTGTCTCCCCATGTCTGCCATGTCCGTTCGCCGCCTGAACCCGTCTCCCTCCTGTCCGTGCACTGTCCGCCCCATCACCTATCCATTCCGTCCATCGCGGGACGCCATTCCGGGGCGTAATCCTCTCGCCGCTCTGTTGCCGCTCTCCGCTGCTCCTCCTGGCTCTCCCGCGGCGTGAGTCCACGACTCGGCTCCTCCTGAAGGCCTCTGCTTCTTCCCATCTCGCGCCTGGTCGTCGACCCGCCTCTTGCAACGTTGGGCTTGTCCACCATGTCCCTACAAAACTCAACCACGTCGTCGAGGCCCGGCAGCTCCACCATTTGCTGGCCCATGTCCACCGGATCCTCCGCGACGACGCCTCGCCCACTACCCGCCAGCGTCACACTTTTGCGCTCGTTGCGTAGCATCGCCAACAGAGGGTTTCCCCGCAGTGCTGGGGGGCCCTCAGCCGCATCCACCGTCGACGTTGTCATGTCCTGCCCCTCTCCACCGGTCGGCATTGCACCGATTGCCTCTCGTCGTCGTTTGCGACTCCCTGCCGCCGACCTATGTGCGGTCGCGTCGAAGGCGTACTTGACGGTAACGGTAGGGCGGGGGCCGGCAGCCCCCGTGAGCCGGATGGAGAGGAGCTGCAGCCCAAACTCGGCCGCTGCGGCACTCAGCTGGGCTACAACCTCTGGCAGGTTCGGTGGCGCGTCGGCCCGTGCTCCTGAAGCCATCGCTGCCCGGGGAGTTGCTCCTCACGGGGGCGGTTCAGGCCGCTGTCGGGTCGTCGCCGCGCTGTGCGTGATAAGCGCGCAATGGCGTCGTCTTTCGCAACGTACTGTCGGTTTGCCGGGTCATTTCACCGGGTACCGGTCCCCTCGCCGTTTGCCGGCTCCGGGGCTCTGACCTGCGCACTTCTTTTCGGACACTCTGTCCGTTTACTGTGCGTCAGGGTCGTTAGGCCGTTTCCTGACGGCAGTGGCACGGGCGGCCTTTGCCAG
>JAKSAW010000113.1 GCA_022361455.1 Pseudomonadales bacterium
TGCATACCTACGAAGTTTTCAGGCTTCTCTAGGGCTTCAGCTAGGTGAGTGATAGAAATAGTTGAAGTGTTAGACGCTAGGATCGCGCCGTCCTTCAATTGTTTCTCAGTTTCAGCAAGTACAGATTGCTTAACTTTAGGATTCTCTACAACCGCTTCCACAACGATATCTACGTCACCGAAGTCGCCGTAGTTAAGCGTAGGACGTATTGAAGAAAGAACCGCGCCCATTTTCTCAGCTTTCATCTTCTTGCGATTTACACGCTTAGAAAGAAGCTTAGTTGCTTCAGACATACCCAAATCCAAAGCAGGATCAGCGATGTCTTTCATTATGATTGGCGTGCCTTTAGACGCTGATTGGTAAGCGATACCGCCACCCATGATACCAGCACCTAGTACAGCAGCTTGTTTAACTGGGTTGGCTTTCTTTTCCCAGTCAGAAGCAGTTTTCTTCAACGCTTGGTCGTTTAAGAACAAACCAACCAAAGATTCTGCTACTGATGTTTTAGCTAACTTAGCAAAGCCTTTCGCTTCAACTTCTAATGCCTTATCACGACCCATGCTAGCTGCTTGCTGCATAGTTTGTACTGCTGCAACAGGCGCAGGATAGTTACGACCCGCTTGCTGCATAACCATGGCAGTACACGTTTGGAAAGACATCATGTTTTCCATTGGAGGAAGCTTTAATGGATCAAGCTTTTCTTGGCGCTTAGCTTTGTGATCGATTTTGCCTTCGATGCACTCTTTAACCAAAGCGATCGCAGCTTCTTTTAATTTCTCAGGAGCAACAACTGCATCTACAACACCGTCTTTAAGCGCTTTCTCTGGCTTGTGTTGACCACCAGCAGCGATCCACTCAACAGCGTTATCAACACCAATGATGCGAGGCATGCGAACAGTACCACCGAAACCTGGGTAAATACCCAACTTAGTTTCAGGTAAGCCCACTTGTGCAGCGGTAGACATCACGCGGAAGTCTGAAGCCAAGCACATTTCCAAACCACCACCCAGTGCAATGCCATTAATAGCAGCCACTGTAGGGAATGGAAGATCTTCAAATGCGTTGAAAACTTCATTCGCTTTCAATGCCCAACCTGCTAGCTCTTCTTCTGGCAGTTGGAAAAGATCGGTGAACTCAGTGATATCTGCGCCGACGATAAATACGTCTTTACCACTGGTTACGATCATACCTTTGATTGAACCATCAGCACCGGCTGCTTCCACAGCGGCACGAAGATCATCAATAGTTGCACGATTGAATTTATTAACTGACTCGCCTTGCAAGTCAAAGTTTAGCTCGACGATGCCGTCGTCTAACGGTTTAA
>JAKSAW010000124.1 GCA_022361455.1 Pseudomonadales bacterium
ACTACACTTTGTTTTTGTTCTTGAGTATTTGGTGGCAAAAAAACAAGGTAATCGGACAGATTTCTTAAAGGTAGAAAAAGCCTTTCAAGCCGCGATGGAACTATGGAGTATCGCCAGCCAATGTGTTGGTAAAGGGGAAGTATTACTGAAGTACTATTTATGGATGTCTAGCTCGAGCATTCTAATGCGCTGGGTATCTGCACTTAAAAACAATGAGCCACTACCACCTCTTCAAAGTTCACTGGAGCTTTTAGAAAAAGAAACCAAGCGTTTACAGGAAACAATGAAGAGTGGTTATCAGCATAGTGTTAAGGAGCAACGGGAACAGTTATCTACAATCTGGAATGCCATGGAAACCGAATTGATGGATTAGCGCTTTAGAGCCCTGTGATCTAAAAGTATCCCCAACAGTGAGAGCTAACGTTTAAGTACATTTGTAGGTTACCTGAAGCATAAGCTCATACTTGTCTAATCGTTATTGGTAACCACCGTTAATTCACCAACATTTTCAACGTAAAAGTCGGTAAATTTTTCTCGAATCTTTTCGTGAACAGTATCGTTATCTTCAATAAAGTAAACAAACTTCTTTGATAGAAAAGGTAACAAGCTATCCATTGTAGTTAGTATGCTATCGTGAGAATGCAGTCCATCATCAATACACACATCGATGGTATCGCCTTTCAATAAGGCTCTAACATATTCAGTGTTATCGATTAGTTGGTCATACTCATATAGTTCAGGCCGATTTTCACGAAAGGCGCCCCGCTTTTCCAGATTAGCCATATTGCTTTGAATGTGATTAAGATCGATATCAAGCCCTAAGACTCGAGCTTTTGGGAAAAGGTCGCACCAAATGGCCAGCCCCGTTCCTTTTAAGATACCGGCTTCCACTACCGTCTTTGGTGGTTGCTTTACAAATGGGGCTAAAAACTCTGCATATTTATCTGCATATCCATGGTGATACATTCGATCACCACCGATCATCCCGCCTTTCTGCAATTGCGCTTTGGTTCTGGGGTCATTAGGGCTTACTTTATTGCGCGGTACGTTCGTTTCAATTCCACCGAACTTGAGTTCTGTACCAACAAGCCAGTCAACAGATCCTGGTTGTGATAGTTGATATTGAACGCGCTTTTTCGCAAGAAAAATGGAGTGTTTTAGATCTTTCTTTAATTGTTTTAGCTGCATGTTTCGCACTGTCTGATAGTTGTTGTACTGCGTATTGGTGCAAGTATTTAGGTGTATGAATTTACACTGATTTTTTTGCAAAGCATAGGGAATAGCTATCAAAACTTGAGACAATCGATACTTATGGAGCTAAAAGACTTAGCACTTGTATAAGCTCAATTTGGCGAAAAATATGATATGTCTTTATTTACCAATTTTTATTTCGAGAGTTGGGCAAAAAAGCGCATTATCGCAGAACGGACAATGGCGCACTCTTCCTGTTCCGTCGTGGAGTTTTCCCAAACCATTTTGATGCGAACGCGATTCTGCTCTTCATCTGGCGGCAATACAGTTTTTAGATCAAAGCTTTCGGCGAGATAATTAGCTATCAAGCTAGAGGGCACACAAATTACAGAATTATCGGCTTTTATCAATTCTGCGGCCGTAGTTCCACTTGTTACTATAAAAGGAATATCAGATCCCTGAAGCGCATACTCTGGAATCTGCACAACTCTTTTAAATGCCTGAAATTCCTCCAGGGTCAGCTGATCCCCACATTCAACATCCTTATTTACTAGGCACAGTGAACTATCTGTATAAAGAATTCGTGATTGAGATTTACTGTTTGTGGTTGGTGTAGTCTTTTCCGAAGCAACACCAAGATGCGCGAGTTCAAAACAAACCAAGATATCGATATCGCCTGCCTCTAAAAGCTGAGACATTAGAAAAGAACTTTGAAAGCGCTCGTTTAAGATATAGGGGGCAGTATGACTAAAACAAATTTGAATGTTGGTTTCTTCTAAGGCCTTTATCAGGTTCCCTGCAATAAAGGGCTCTAAATGATCAACAATGGCAACATTTACTCTGGCTCTACGACGAACATCTTCCAGCTCGAATGCTACAGATGCCGCTTTATCAGCAAGCCTTACGGCTTCCCGATAGATCTTCACCACTTCTAACGTATGAGGGTATGCCGCGACCTGTCGTTTATCTAGAATGAACAATGGCCCTATAATTTCGTGAATCTTCTTTAATCGCTTATAGACGGCCGAATAAGTCATCGAAAGCCTGTCGGCTACAAGCTCAAGGTTCCTTGTGTCGTATAGCTCAACAATCAATCTTTGGTCGCGAATCGAAATGGAATCCCTTTGAGAGTCAGACAAATAAACAACCACTCAGTACAATATTTGATCTCATTATAAACCATACCCTGGGAATATTCGCACTGTTTAGATTTCGATCTGATCAGCAGTCATTGATGAAATCAACTCAGAAATTAGGCCATCCTTCAGGCAATCCTTGACACTAAGCACTTCTAGACCGCTATCCACTTTTACCAATCGAAAAACATCATCGCGGCAAAACGCCATAACCTTAACACTTTCATCACTTAGCTGTGTATCAGCGACGTGACTAAACCCTTTTGTTAAGTCTATGATTTTCTGAATGTTTTGCTCCCTCATTGCTCTCCCCTATGAAGCTATCGATCAATCTTACTAAAAGAGCAACCGCTAGTTTTTGAATAATTTTCCGTGACTGATGGAAAACTGGGGAAGATAAAAGCTGAACGCCTCAGAGGTGTGTTCTTTCATTCGAGCGTAAAAAGAGATCAACGCGACACAATACCTATAAAAATTGCAAAGAATGGCTGTAGATAAGTATGTATGGAAACGGTTGATGTTGATCTAAAAACAAAAAACCCGAAGACATCTCTATCTTCGGGTTTCTTAATTTGGTGGAACCTAGCGGGATCAAACCGCAGACCTCTACACTGCCAGTGTGACCTGAAAAAAGATATATTTCTTATGTATCAACAACTTAGCAAAGGCCGCTGTGCGAGAATGTGTCAGATTAGATCTAAACTTCTACAGATCAACAATTGTTCAGCCATTCGTTCTTTTATAACCCTTGCCAATCCAAGCGATGATCCTTTTGTATCTTTTCAGCCCAAGTTATGTTTAGTGACTGTCCGGGGTAACGTTTTGGCACTCCACCCTGGAGAGCAAAATCGGGCCATTGTTTAACCTGATTCACTATCTCTTTTATAATTTTCTTCGCCTTACTCGCACGAATATCCGCATGATTTGCTACTGCAATCAAATCTTCTGTTTCAAAATTATTACGCTTTCCATTGATTGTCATTTGATGTTGGCTGGTCCAACCTCTACCGTTGCAATACGTAATATCGTAAGCGGGAGATAGAGTCCATTTTCCCGATTTATCCATTAAAAACGCGATATTTTTTGTATGATCATCCTGATTACGTGCCACTACATTAAACACGATACGGCGAAAAAATTGATCAAATGCAGGCTTGGCCAGATTTAAATCCCGCATTACACCAATAGCCTGTTCATAAGAATAGGCCCCAGCCTGATTGAAATCGTAGTGAGCCAAGCCACACAAAGACTGCATGTGAATTTTTTTACCCCCATCCACCCTGTCAAAGCGGCGGGTCATAAAATGAGAACGGCCATTCTCAGCAAAGATTCGAGAGTCTGCCATTTCAATTCCGCATTCCTTTGCCATTAAATAATATGCGTATTCTACTAAGCTAAAACCTTTGGGATCAGCTAGCACTTCATGATCGCGATTCTCTTCCACTCCATCAAACTTTAATAACCAGTACCCGAAACCAGGCTCTGTTTTCACTTGGCCTGATCGAACTTCATTAGTATCTGGGTTCCATGCAATAACGGCTTTAGCACGCGCGCCACCTGCTGATGTTCCAACAGAAATAATTTTCTCTAAGGCTTCCCGCTTTGCCTCTTGATCTCCTGCGATATCAACCATTACGTCTTGCCGCTGTGTCAGGGCTTCATTCGCCAGCGAAACTAATTCTGCAATTTGCACCGGAACAGATTGCTCTGCTTGCTTGCCAATTGCAGGAGCAAACTCTAGGGCTCCCATGCCTCTTGAACCTATGTAACATAACCTTTCAATAGGACTAAAACTGCTTACTGAGCGCCCCTGGCGCTCCAGCCATTGATTGATTAATTGATTACCAAATTTGTCCGGCAAAGAATCAGCCAATAAACCAGGTAAACCTCGAAAGGTGTCTTTTCCCAATGCGGGAAACGAGTAAACCTGATAGCTCAATGGCATAGTAATGGGAGAGGGTTGGATACCTGAACGGGCAAACTCGGAACTATATTCAAAATAGCCCCGCATATCTTTCCAAATAAGCGTACCGATCTTACGCCCCCAAAGAACGACATCTGAAGCTTCTATAGTATTAGTAGCCATTATTCGTCCTCCCAAGACCAAGGCTCAGATTGAGGTTCAGATTGATCGCTAGAATGGCCTGAAGCTCTTTGTCGCACTTGAGCCATAGTGCCTCCTTGGCGCAACAACGCTGCAGCACGCGTCGGTGGCTCTGGTAAAAAAGCATCTAATTCGCCAAGTTTTCCTAACGCCCTTAGGATGGCAATAATATTTAGCAACCCAACACTTTTTTTCCCATTCTCTAGGTTGGCAATTGTTTGTGCTGATACACCAGCCTGCTCTGCCAGGCTTTCTACTGTTATATCCTGGTTAAGGCGTATTGCTTTAAAACGTCCACCGAGATGACGCAGGATTTGATGATCGCTGAGGTGCTCCAAGGTCATAAGTAACCCATTCGAATAAGTTAATATAGAAATTAGTCTCTTATTTATTTCATAGTAGCAGTTAACAAAAGCTATATACAACTGATTCTATATTGTAATTTAGGTCAATAACCGGCACTTAATTTATTCAATAGGATAATTTAAGTGTCAGTTAGAATGATACGCTCGCTTCAAAAAAGATCAGTTGTAATTGCCTGGATCAGATTCCAGCGAATTATCCTATATTTATCAATAGGTTATAAGAGCGGCTATCACGAACACCAAGTAAATTGCAGGCACTGGTCTAAAAGTCAGTGTGTTCTGGTGACCCTGCAGGAGTGATTCCGATTAAGAGGGCAATTAGAAATTATTAAAGGGAAGGATCGATGCGAGGCATAACGAAGGGATAGATGGTTTTAGGCAAGCAACTGAGAAACGAAATAGATTAGTTTTATGGCTCAATCGAACCACAACTGAACCAGATATAGCCTTAATAAAGGCTATTC
>JAKSAW010000904.1 GCA_022361455.1 Pseudomonadales bacterium
AACTGACAACTGAAGAAAGCCAGCAAGTGCTGGCCGCTTTTGACGAATACTTTGACTATTTAGATAGCATTAACGAAGCTCAGCAACATATCGATCCAACGCTATCTCTCAACGAAAAGCATGAATGGATCAAAGCACAGCGCCAGGCTATTTTGGGTGATGAATTAGCCAAACGCTACTTTGAATACGATGAAATTTATGATGATTATAGCCTAGCAAAACTGGGCATTATGAATAATCCAAACCTATCACCAAATGAAAAGCTACAAGCAATCGATTACCTAAGCAATCAGCTTCCCGAAGAACTAGTTGCTAGAGAAAGCAAAGATAATGAAGTAAAAATGGCTTTAATTCATGATCAGCAGCAACGGCAAAACTTATCTCTAAGCGAGCTCTATCAATCGAGATTAAATCAGCATGGCTACGAAGCTACACAACGACTGACGGAGCTAGACAATCATCGGCTGATCTGGCAAGAACGCTACGATCAATATACGCAAGAAGCCCAGGCAATTCGTGAATCAAATCTTGCTGCGGAAGATAAACAATTAGCCATCGACCAACTACGAGAAAAACACTTTAACGAACCGGAGCAAATTAGAGTTGCAACGCTTGATGAAATGACAGGCTATTAGTTCACTGCTCTTTGTAGGTCTTGCGAAATAAAGAGGGTGTTGTACCTATCCAACGCTTAAAGGTGCGCGAAAAGTTCGATGCGTCCATATAACCTAAAGACTCGCATACTTCATCAATGGTCATATCGGTCTTTGTAAGGTACCAAATGGCGTATTCCTTTCTTACGTCATCTAATACGTCTTGGTAACTAGAGCCTTCTTCTTTTAGCTTTCGCATTAACGTTCTGGGCGACATACTCAAAGTAGTTGCCATTTCTTCTAACGACATAAATTCTTGATGTTGATCCAGTAACCTTGTTCGTACCTGCTGCAGGATATCGTTACCACGTTCTTGAGAAGTCTTAATCCGTTCGCATTCAGATTTAGCCATTTGGAACGCACTCGCTTCATGGGTTAAGCAAACCAAATCTAAATACTCCTTGGGTATTTCCAGGGAAATATTTGAACATGAAAACTCAAACTCATTGTTTGGAATGAGTTTGTGATATTCGTCCACCCATTCGGGCTCTGGATAAGGAAAACGAATTCGAGCATTTTCCAAACGATGACCTGTAATGGTCACCGCCATGCGAAACACCAAGCCCAAAATGGCACAAGTAACAAATTCCAAATCATCATCAAGGGAAATCGTCAGCTCAAGTTTGGCTTCCATGCCATACGGCGTGGTTTGGTATCGAGCCTCGAATATGCGTTGCCGAGTCGACATATAATGCACAACAAAACTAACCGCCTCATTAACACTTGGACTAACAACCGCGCCATAACCCAAGCTGCCGTGATGACCGGTTTGAATGGCTAGCCCTATATCAAACCCAACCCACGGCTTTGCGGTTAATTCGATGGATCTCTTCGCTAGGCGGGAGAACTGCTCAAAACTGATAAAGTTTGCATCTATGGACAGACTTTCCCAATCAAGATTAGTGCTTTCCAAAACCTCATCGATTTCAATACCTTGGCGCACAAAATAGGCGCAAATCAAACGTGCATAAGCGGGATGCAGCGTAGGTTTAAGTCGATCTGAGGATAATTGCATAGGCGAATTAGTCGATGTAAACAAGGCCTGGTATCTTCCCAACAACCGCTAACACTAGTCAAGTTGTCACTTTATGACGACTATATTGTACCTCCTGCGGTGCCCACTCGCCCTAAAGATGGCCATCATGGCTATTCACCAAACAGAGAGAAGACCAAGAAGGCATAGGCGAGGCAACTATGGGTAATATCATTTTTATTGAGCACGACGGCAGCCGGCATGAAGCACAGATAGAGGAAGGCGCTACCTTGATGCAAACCGCAATGGACAACGGCGTTCCAGGCATCGACGCAGACTGTGGTGGTTCTTGTGCTTGTGGCACCTGCCACGTCATCGTTGATAAGAAGTGGCTAGAAAGCGTTGGAGACGCATCCAATACCGAGTTACAAATGCTCGATATGGCTCCCGAAAAGTCAGAAACATCCCGCCTGTCATGTCAAATCACCACAACAGAAGCAATGGATGGCATGGAAGTTCATTTACCTGAATTTCAAATGTAGCGCCTTGGCAGCTGCACACCAATTGAAATTCAACATCGCAAAAAAACAAACCAAATATAGAGTAAAAACATGAATCCTATTGCTCCAATTATTGAGAAAGGCACATCACTCATTTCATTACCGTTAATTGCAGAAAAAACATCGCCCTACATTCCTATTCCTCTGCAAATAAAAGGCATTCATCTATTAGTAAAAGCCAAGAAAAAAGTATGGAAGGGTAAGCCTGTACCCGTATTCGTTGAAAAACCATTACCCGATGCTGACTCTCTAGCGATTAAAGATATCGATGTCAGCAATCCATTTCTTTATCGACAGGGCCTGTGGCTCTCTTACTTTAAACGCCTGCGAGACGAATGCCCTGTGCACTATCAGGCCAACAGCCCTTTTGGCCCTTTCTGGTCAATAACTCGCTATGAAGATATTTTGTACGTGGATAAGCACCACGACCTTTTCTCGGCAGAACCTATTATTTCGATAGGAGATAGACCTGAAGGCATGCCCATTGAAATGTTCATTGCAATGGATCCACCCAAGCACGACGTACAAAGACAGGCGGTACAAGCGGCTGTGGCGCCAAAAAACCTGGCAGAAATGGAAGGTCTTATTCGTACTAGAACCCAGGACGTTTTGGACAATCTACCGCTCGACAAGCCATTTGATTGGGTGGATAAGGTTTCCGTTGAACTAACCTCTAGAATGTTAGCAACCCTATTCGACTTTCCCTATGAAGACCGGCATAAACTCGCCTACTGGTCGGATTTATCAACAAGCAGCCCAGAAACAACAGGCGGCCCTATCCCTTCTGATAAAGTCTTTCCTGTTGCTGCCGAGGCGGCTAGATATTTCACAGAACTATGGCATCGAAAAGCTGCTCAAAAGGCAGCAGGCAAAGAGATGGGTTTTGATTTAATTAGTCTGCTTCTGAATAACGAGAAAACAAAGGATATGATTAGTAGACCCATGGAATTAATGGGCAACCTTACTCTACTGATTGTTGGTGGAAACGACACCACGAGAAACTCCATGACTGGCGGCGTGCTAGCTCTCAATGAATTCCCTGAGGAATTCGCTAAGCTGAAGAATAATCCCAAACTAATTCCCAGCATGGTATCGGAAATCATCCGTTGGCAAACACCGCTTGCCTATATGCGCAGAGTCGCGAAACAAGATGTTGAACTTAACGGACAAATAATCAGAAAAGGCGATAAAGTCATAATGTGGTATGCATCAGGCAATCGCGACGAAAGGGCAATCGAGAAACCTGATCAGTTTATTATCGATCGTAAGAACCCAAGAAATCATATTTCTTTTGGCTTTGGAGTACATCGCTGTATGGGCAACCGCCTAGCAGAAATGCAGCTACGAATATTGTGGGAAGAGTTATTAGCACGTTTCGAAAACATTGAAGTTGTAAGCAACCCTGAATATGTACAGTCAAACTTCGTTAGGGGTTACACCAAAATGATGGTAAAACTGACCGCAAAAGCTAAGTGATAAGATCTTGGTACAATAAACTAAGCAATTGGTGAGTACGTTTGAGTGTGGTAGCCTATATTAAGCATGTTAGGTCATCACACTCATTTAACTATTCTCTGTAATGCCACTCACTATAAGCAACCATGTAGCAATTCCCGACGAGGAAATTCAGATCACAGCTATCCGCGCTCAAGGCGCTGGAGGCCAAAACGTGAACAAAGTTGCAACAGCAATACATTTGCGATTTAGCATTCATTCATCCAGCTTGCCAGATTTCTATAAAGAGCGACTACTAAGCATTAGAGATAGTCGCCTCAATCAAGAGGGGGAAATTATTATAAAAGCGCAACGGTATCGGACCCAAGAGAAAAACCGTGAAGATGCACTAGCACGCTTAAAAGAGATAATCCTCACAGCAACTTCCATCCAAAAGAAAAGACGCCCTACTAAGCCATCTAAGTCAGCAAAAAAGAAAAGAGTAGATAAGAAAGTTCAGAGAGGTAAAACCAAAGCATTACGTGGCAGGGTAATCGATTAACTCTTAGCTTCTGCCATCTCAAGCTCAGTCTCTAGCTCATGCATTTTTAATGGCTTAGTTAAGTATCCATCCATACCCGCTTCAACAGCTGCATTTTTTGAATCAGATAAAGCATGAGCACTTAAGCCAACAATGCGATTACTATAATCATGTTGTTTAATCTTTCTGGTGGCTTCAAAGCCATCCATGATAGGCATTTCACAATCCATAAGAATCAAATCGTATCGACTTGATCCAGCGATAACTTTATCAACGGCAACACTGCCATCTTCTGCCATATCAGGATCTATTCCATATTTTTTTAGCATTCCTTTTATCACCATGCGGTTAACATCATTATCCTCAACAACCATCACCTTGAGTGCATAGTACTTTCGCTCAGCCTGTTGCTTGGCTTGTTGTTTCGATATAGACGCTTTATCGCCATCGTCACCAAAACAGTTTTCAAGCCTAGCTTGTAACTGACTGGCAATAAGGGGCGTGGCAACTTCATTTCCTTGAACGCTATCTCCCGCCTTCGCCATATAAATTAGCTCGCATTTATCAGGTGAGTTTTCAATAGCATCTTCAATGACTACTAGTCTATTCTTTGGCAGATACTTAGATAGCAACACTAGATCACAATTATCTTCAAAGGGGGCATCCATATCTTGTACAGACACATCCCCACCCAACACTACCAAGAAATCCTTTATAGACTGAGCGGCCTCCACCGATGGATCGATGACTAAGATACGTTTTTTTAGTAGATGCTCATTAGTCTTCGGTTGAGAAAGTACAGTGGTCTGCACCCGACACCAGAAAGTAGACCCTTTGCCACTTTCACTCACCACACCGATATCACCACCCATCATATTGGCAAGTGATTTACATATCGCTAAACCCAACCCTGTTCCACCGTATTTGCGAGTAGTGGAGGAATCGGCCTGTGAAAATGCTTGAAATAGGCGGTTTTGTTGATCCTCCGTTAAGCCAATACCAGTATCTATCACTGAGAAAACTAGCTGTTGATTGTCGGCATCAAACTCAACCTTTAATGTGATGGAGCCAGTATCAGTAAACTTAAACGCATTGCTCAGTAAGTTAACTAAAATCTGCCGAATTCGTGTTGGATCGCCTGTCACTCTATCAGGCACATTAGGATAAATATGAGGTATCAATCTTACCGGGGTGTCTGAAGCAAGCATCGAAAGAAGAGAAACACACTCGTCGACTAAATCTCGAATCGAGTAATCGATATTCTCTATCTCTAATTTTCCCGCTTCAATTTTTGAAAAGTCTAGAATGTCATTAATTATTCTCACCAGGCTCTCACCTGAGTTACGAATGGTATGCAAGTAATGCACCTGTTGCGAATCTAAGGAAGTATCTTCCAACAGCTGAGTCATACCAATCACACCATTCATGGGTGTACGTATTTCATGACTCATGGTGGCTAAGAACTGGCTCTTGGCATTGGCCGCGTTTTCAGCGAGTTCTTTCGCTTCCTCTGCTTCTGCCATTGATGCTTCAAGCGCCTCGGTGCGCTCTTTCACTTTCTGGTCTAACTGTTTATTGGCTTCTTCTTGTTTACGAATAATTAACTGTAAGGCTTCGTCTTTTTCTGATTGCAAGGAGCGCATCCGATCAGTTAACCCAAAATTCAATATCAACAGCGTTGCTACCGATCCAAGCTGAGACCCATAAGTAGTAATAAAATTAACTGGTAACACATCAAAAGCGCGTAATACATTAATAAAGCCACCCACTACCAGGCCACTCCACCCAAGAATAAAGTACTTACCAATATTTGAGCCCTTTCTCCAGGCATAGACCCCAGCAATAAATACAATTGGCGTTGCCAACATAACACCTACCATGCCGATAGTGATGCTGAGGGTGAAAGGAAAGAAAACTGCACCAACCATGGCGACAATGGCTATTCCCCATAATGGCAGCTCCAAACCAAAGCCTTTAACTTCTAGCTTCTTAATATCAAGAAGAGCTTTGGTTAACCACAACATAGTGATAGTTAATACGCCCAACATAAAGGGCCTGATTCGCTTTGCCAATTCAGGTGCATCACTCCATAAATACACACTACCTACACCATTTAGAGACAGCTCCATTGTGGCGTATGAGCCAATTAACAGAACGTAGTAAAACTGGGAAATATCCCTCAAGACAAAAAACAAAAAAGAATTGTAAATAAGAATAATAAGTATCGCGCCGTAATAACTTCCGAATATAAAATTCTCTACTTTTATATGATGATCATATGTTTCTTTGGCAAACAACCGAAATGGGATAATCATGGTATCGGTGCTTTGCAAACGGAAATATAGGGTGCGTGACTCTCCCAGCGGCACCGATAATGGATAAGCGAACATTCTATCTTCTAAAACACGCTGAGAAAAAAAGTAGCGGTCACCGCCAGAATGCTGCATTTCAACCTGACCAGCGTTGGTATAGAAGAATTCAACCTCATCCATTAAGGGATACTCTAACTGCAACACAAACTCAGATAGCTGTGACTGATTATCTAGTTGGATTCGCACCCAAAATACAGCAGTGGAAAATCCAAAATTAGGGGCCGTTGATTTAGTCTCTTGCCATTGAAAGGTATCCTTCTTATCTTCAGCCAATAGCTGATCGATAGTGATTTCCCCATGCAAATCAACCAAATAATCAATATCACCACTAATAGCGATATTTTCTATTCCTGGCTTAATTTCAACAACGGCAAAGCCATTTGCGGATATCAAAACAGCAATTAAAAACAGAATTAATCTATTCAAAACAAACTTATATTCTTTTGGCGGCTTATAACTTAAGTGTAAATCAAGTTAGTAGAAATGCATGCAAATGCATAGCAATAAAAAGCGCTTAAATGGTTGAATTTAAAGCAGACACATATTGATCAGCAACTATACTGATTTTATGGCCCATGTTAAAGAAATCACCCCCAATCTATCTGAAGGCATTGATCGGAAAACCTTAAGAACGCTCAAATCGCGCTTTCTTGAGGTGAATGATGGCCGGCTCGAGCGCATGATGGCCAGCCTAAGTGGCCGGCACCAAACCTTTATAGAAGCATTGCCCATTTTGCTGCATTTGAATCATCCCGCTCTGCCTGGGTATGTGTCGGGCGTAACACCCCATGGCATTCAGGGCTATACACCAAGAAAGAATCATTTGCATGCAGCACAAACCCTAGCGAGAAGTTTTAAGTATCGTAAGAATCGCATCGAAAACCCTTCGATCCAAAGCATCTACTTAATGGGCAGCACAGGTACCGTTGCCCACTCAGAAAAGAGTGATATGGATTTTTGGCTTTGCTACAAAAAGCAGCTATCACCAAACGCTATAGCTGAGTTGCAAGAGAAGCTCGATGGTATTACCAAATGGGCGGATGAAATGGGCTTAGAGGTTCATTTCTTTTTGATGGAGCCAGAGCGATTTAAACAAGGCCAAAGGGGCAACTTATCGGGTGAAGATTGCGGTAGTGCGCAGCACTTCTTGCTACTAGATGAGTTTTATCGCACTGCATTACTAGTAGCTGGCAGCTACCCGCTCTGGTGGATGGTACCTCATTATGACGAAAGCGATTACAGCGAGTATGCCAGCTCACTCACCCAAAAACGTTTTATTCCCAAAGATGAGTCTATCGATTTCGGTGGCATTTCAGATTTCCCGCCAGGAGAGTTTATTGGTGCTGGTATGTGGCAGCTGTACAAAGGCATCGATTCTCCTTACAAGTCGGTACTGAAAATTGCCCTTACCGAAGTCTACGCCAGTGAATACCCCTATATCGAACCTTTAAGTGTTCGCTACAAAAAATTTATCTACGCGGGTAACCTCGACTTAGATGAACTTGATCCCTATATCATGGTTTATCGCAAGATCGAGCAGTACTTAACAGAGCGGCAAGAGTACCGCCGCTTAGAGCTGATTCGCCATTGTTTATATTTCAAAGTTAATGAACCTCTCACCAAAGAATTAACGATTAAAAGAAAATCCTGGCGAAGACTCTTGATGGAAAGACTAGCCCGGGAATGGGGTTGGGACGAAGGCTACTTGAGACAGCTCGATAATCGCCGCCACTGGCGAGTAAATCGCGTTAGGCAAGAGCGCCAAGAATTAGTACAAGAACTTAATCATAGCTATCGCGCATTGTCTGATTTTGCTCGCGATAATCAAATTGAAGCGTCCATCAAACAGGAAGATATGAATGTCCTTGGACGCAAACTCTATGCAGCGTTTGAACGTAAAGGCGGCAAAATTGAGTTGATAAATCCTGGCATCACCCCGGATTTATCAGAGGATCACTTGTCCTTCCATTTTGTACAAGATGAAGAACATCCGGGTATTAATGATCATTGGGCAGTATATCGCGACTATCTCAAAGCTAAGGATACTCGTGGCAGAGAACCCATAAAAAAAGCGCGCAGCGTTGTTGAGCTAATTGCGTGGTGCCACTTCAATAAATTAATCGATAGTGCAACCCGCTTTTCCATGGATGCAGAAGCCGGCACCACCGATCTTTCTGATAGTGAGCTACAGGCAATCGTTCAATCCTTTACCCAGTTATTTCCAGAAAACATCACTAGAGCACCGCAAGAAAATTTCCATCATGCACCTTACCCCACGCATTTTGTTTTATTTCTAAATGTTGGGGTGGATCCAATGAGTGATATGACGCGCAAAGGCATCCATCGACTCAGTGACCATACCGATTCCCTAAATTACAGCGCGCTCCATCACAACTTAGCTCTATCACTTGATCAGGTCACCATTAACAGTTGGGGCGAAGCCATCTGCTCCCATTACCATCATGAAAATGCATTGATGGATTGCTTAATGAACTACATGCGGCAAGTTCAACCTAGTGGCAATATACCGCTGCCTAAGATCGAGGTTCGCTGCCATTGCCGCAATCGCGCTCAGGCCATTGCCATTAGGGTCGAAGAGCTGTTTCGCGACATTATTGCTTGTTATTACAGTGGTACTAGGCCAGCCAATACTCGGTACCTACTCGAAATCGAGCAGCATATTTATATGCTGCAGTTCAAACAAAAAAATCCAGTCATTCGCACTCTAAGAAATTATGATGAGTTAAGACGACTATTAGCAGAACCACAGCGCCATTACAGTCAGCTAGTGGTCGATAAACATTGCCTGGGCAAACACCCTCTACGTTTGGTATCGCAATTAAGCGTGGCAGATCGTATTCAAACCTTTTATTTGAAAAATGAGCGCACCGCAGAAGTTTATATCAGCGATGAAAACGGCTCAGTGTATTATTTCACTCGCCCCTATTTCGACGAGCAAAGCCTATTAGCCCCTATCCATAACTTCTTGCAAGCGGTTCAATATCGCCAGATCACCAGCGCCGAGAATGGCCAAGTGGCCGCAAAACCGATGCAATACTATGAAATCAATGGTGCCCCAGGTAAAACAGATTTAATGGTGGAACGAAAGCGTATTCGAGATCTAGCCCCTAAAAAGCGCTATTTTCAAATCCAAGCAATCGGCGAATACACTAGCGACAATGACATTTTCTACACCATCTATTGTGAGGATCAACAGTTCGCTCAGTTTGACTATGGTGGCGAGCTATTCATGGCCGTTGCCAAATATATCTCCTCCATGCGCCAAGGCACGGGCAAATACCCATGCTATATAACTGACTTAGACTTATCGCAATTGAGCAGCGAACGCTCCACCCCAATCCAAACGGTTGAATACTTACTCCGCAAAGGCGAACTGGAAAACGCCCTAAACCGTGCCCTTCTGAGCCTTTAAAACTGTCGTTGAGGTAGGTGGAACCCAGGACTTCAGGTATAATGCCGCCCCAAAGCAAAGACACTAGCAAGGCAAACGGAACATGATGCGCTACAAGATCCATCTATCTGTGTTGGCATTTATCGCTATGAGTATTGGAGCGGGTTGCGGCCAAAAGGGCCCTCTATACCTGCCCTCCCAACCTGAAGCCAATGTTCAGCAAGAGCAAGCCAAAAAGTGTCAGACTCAGCGCTGCCAAGAGAACTCGACAAATCAAGGGCAGCCAACGAGCCAATAGTTCGATCACAACGCCAATACCTGATTTTCTCAGATCGGCCTAAAAGTAACTTATTTCAGACTTAGCAAGATCCAATTTATGAGCCATTTTAACTATCAAGACCAAGCATTGTTCGCTGAGAATGTATCGGTGGCCGATATCGCCAACAAAATCGGTACTCCCTGCTATATCTATTCCAGAGCTGCCTTTGAAGATCACTGGAAGGCCTTCGATAACGCCTTTGCTAGCCATCCCCATTTGGTTTGCTATGCAGTAAAAGCCAACTCCAATCTTGCGGTTCTTAATGTATTAGCAAAGCTAGGTTCAGGTTTTGATATAGTTTCCCTAGGGGAATTAGAACGAGTTATTCGTGCTGGCGGTGACACCCAAAAAGTGGTTTTCTCCGGAGTCGGCAAACAAGACCATGAAATTGCACGGGCTCTAGAAGCAGGTATTCACTGCTTTAATGTTGAATCCGAAAACGAGTTACACCGTATTAGTCGGGTTGCCTTGGAATTAGGCAAAACTGCCCCCATCTCTATTCGAGTAAACCCTGATGTTGATGCGCAGACTCACCCCTATATTTCCACGGGTTTAAAAGAGAATAAATTCGGTGTCGATATCGAACGCTGCCAAGAAATCTATGCCTTAGCAGACAGTCTGCCTAATTTGGAATTGGTAGGTATTGATTGTCATATCGGTTCGCAGCTAACCACCTTAGATCCTTTTTTGGATGCGTTAGATCGGGTCTTGGAACGTATCGATCAATTAGCGGAAAGCGGCATCCATCTTAAGCATATTGATATCGGCGGTGGCCTTGGCGTGTGTTACGACCAGGAGCAGCCTCCTAGCCAACAAGCTTATGCCGATGCCATCTTGGCAAAGCTTAAGGGTCGCGACCTTGAGGTAGTGATGGAACCAGGTAGAGCCATTGCAGCAAATGCCGGCATTATGATTACCGAAGTGGAATTCTTAAAACCCACTGAAGGTAAAAACTTTGCCATCGTTGATGGCGCCATGAATGATTTGATTCGGCCATCGCTCTATTCTGCATGGCAGCGCATTATTCCTGTGAACCCAAGAGGTGATCAGGATGATGGCGAACACATGACTTACGATATCGTCGGCCCAGTTTGCGAGACCGGCGACTTTCTTGGTAAAGATCGCGAGCTTAAGTTAGCAGAAGGCGACTTACTAGCTGTATGTTCTGCTGGCGCTTACGGTTTTGTAATGAGTTCAAACTACAATAGCCGCAATAGACCTGCGGAAGTGATGGTTGATAACGATAAGTTTTACACAGTACGCCGCCGCGAAACTTATGAAGACCAGTTTGGTCCAGAAACTTTGCTGCCATAACTAGGATAGAAAAGCGATATGAGCAAATTACGCTTTACCAAAATGCATGGTTTAGGAAACGACTTTATGGTCCTAGACCTGATAAACCAAAGCCATGAGCTAAAGCCTGCTGAAATTAGCAGTTGGGCCGATCGACATATGGGTATTGGTTTCGATCAGCTATTGGTGGTTTCAACTGCTAGTTCCGAGGACGTGGATTTTCAATATCGTATTTTTAATGCCGATGGCAGCGAGGTAGAACAGTGTGGCAACGGTGCCCGCTGTTTTGCGAGATTCGTGCTTGATCAGAAGCTTTCTGACAAGAATCCAATTGTTGTCAAAACCAATAGCGGTGTTATTTCTCTAGCGGTTAAAGACAATGGCGAAGTGACCGTTGACATGGGCGCTCCTATTTTTGAACCCGCCGACATACCACTTAATGCCAGCGCACGAGCAGAGTTCTACGAATTTACCGTGAACGAGGACGTGTTTAAGTTACAAGCAGTTTCTATGGGCAACCCACATGGTGTATTAAAAGTTGATTCTGTAGACACAGCTCCCGTTGAAACCTTAGGCCCTTGCTTAGAAATTCACCCAAATTTTCCAAATCGCGCTAATATTGGGTTTATGGAAGTAGTTGATCGCCACCAATTACGTTTGCGTGTGTTCGAACGCGGCGTTGGCGAAACCAAAGCCTGCGGCACCGGCGCTTGCGCAGCAGCAGTAGCCGCAATACAACAACAATGGGTAGATAGCCCAGTAAAAGTGTCGCTACCGGGCGGCACATTAAACATAGAATGGGCTGGGGAAGGACACCCCGTACTAATGACAGGACCAGCCACCAGTGTATTTGAGGGGACCATCACGGTATGACCGATTGCATCGTAGAAGAACAAGAAGCTAATAACAAAACTGAATCCACAGAAACTCTTTCCGCCACCCAAGTCGCCGACTACCTTATTCAGCATCCCGAATTCTTCCTTGAGCATGAGCATTTGTTAGGAGATCTAATCCTACCCCATGCCAGCGGCGCCGCTTCTTCACTGATAGAAAGACAAGCGTTTGTCCTTAGAGAACGCAATAGCGAGCTACGCCAGCGTTTAAGTCATTTAATTGAAACTGCGCGTTCCAACGATACTATTTTTCGCTTAACCAAAAACCTGGGTTTGACTCTGTTAGAATCGAACACTGTCGAGGATGTTGCACGCGCGATTCATCACAGCCTGCATAGAGAATTTAAAGTAGACTGCGCCAGCCTATTACTATTCGATTCACCCAACATTCAAAATAAGGGCTTTATTACACAGACGTCTAGTGAAGCGGCGAAACGAGTCTTAGGGAATCTTTTAAGAGGCGAACGGGTTCACTGTAGCGCACTTCGAGAAGAAGAGTTTAAGTATTTATTCCCAACCTCCGAGGCCACTAGCGGATCCGCTGCTATTGTTCCTCTGCACTTTGAAAAAGAGTTGGGGATTTTAGCCATTGGTAGTTACGACTCTACTCACTTCGAGCCCAACATGGATACTGCATTTGTGAGTTATATTGGCCAGATCATCAGCCGCAAAATTGCACCATTGCTATCTAATCCGAGCAATAGCTAAAAAGGGTAAATAGTTAAATTACAGTTTTAATAAACTAAGGTTGAGCGTGCTGGGTGACCACACTGCGATAGCCAAGCGACAATGAAAACGACAATGAAAGTGACGATATAAGTGACCATTGACGTAACTAAAAAAGTAGCCGTAGAAGCTGCCAAAGATAGCTATCTAGAATCGCTAACAAGCAGAGGCTTATCTCAGCACACCCTCAAGAACTATCGCCGTGACTTAGAACAGTTTATTAAATTTTGCGAAAACCGACATCTCGAAACTGTAAACCAAGTTCATGCAGCAGATGTTAGAACCTTCGTAGCACAACGCCATCAAAAACAGATCTCTCCAAAAAGCTTACAACGGCAACTATCTAGCCTGCGTGGCTTTTTTCAGTTTTGCATTCAAAAAGGCGAGCTAGGAAATAATCCAGCCAATGATATTAGTGCCCCTAAAGCCGCTAAAAAATTGCCTCATGTGCTCGACACCGATCAAACAGCACACTTATTAGAAATTGATAGTGACGAACCACTTGCTGTTCGCGACAAAGCCATTTTAGAGCTGTTCTATTCATCTGGCTTACGATTATCTGAGCTCGTTAATCTTTCTATGGGTGACTACGACACTAACGAACAAATAGTCACAGTCACAGGCAAAGGTAACAAACAACGTTTAGTACCCGTAGGTAGTAAGGCTCAGCAGGCATTAATCGATTGGTTCAATGTACGCAAACTATGGCTTAGCAATCGGCCCGAAGAACCCGCTATGTTTATTACTCAAAAAGGCCAGCGACTCAAACAAAGGGCGATTCAACTGCGCCTTAAAAAATGGGGCATTGAACAAGGAACAGATCGCCCAGTGCATCCCCACATGCTGCGCCATTCTTTTGCTAGCCACATATTGGAATCCAGCGGCGACTTGAGAGCAGTTCAAGAATTGCTTGGGCATGCAGATATCTCTACCACCCAAATTTATACCCATTTGGATTTCCAACACTTGGCAGAGGTGTATGATAAAGCCCATCCACGCGCCAAGAAAAAAAGATCACAAGACTAACGACACTTATGATTCGTTTAATTACTTTAGATTTAGATAACACACTTTGGGATGTTAATCCTGTCATCAAGAACGCAGAGAAAACTCTGGTTCAATGGCTAAGGGAACACATTCCAGCGTCTCTCGATCATTATCACAAAGACACCTTTATTGCGTTTCGCGACAAAGTAGTTGCCGATAACCCAGATCTTACTCACTTACCCACTACCTTTCGCAAAATGCTACTCAGCCACTGCTTCGAACTGGCGGGGCTATCAGCTGACTCCATTGAAGAAGCAACAGAAGCATCATTTAAAGTCTTCCACCAAGCGCGAAACCAAATTGAGTTTTATGAAGATACCTTGCCCTTGCTAGAAACCTTAAGCCAAGACTTTAGCTTAATCGCTCTCAGCAACGGTAACGCAGATGTGCAAATGGTAGGGCTAGGAAATTATTTCGCCGCTCATTTTTCCGCAGAATCCACCGGCAAACCCAAACCAGATCCCACTATGTTCACGGCAGCTCTGAATTACCTAGACATTGAGCCGGAACAAGCTATTCATATTGGGGACCACCCCCTTGAGGACGTGGAAGCGGCGAAAAAAGTTGGTTATCGAACAATCTGGTTCAATGAAAACCATAAACAGGACGCAAATTCTTGTGTACCTGACCGACAGGTTCACCAATTGAATCAAATAGTTAGCGCTATCCAAGACTTGTTAGATTAGTTTCGCAATAGGCCTTTTGGCCTATTTTGTTGTTTTTATGTAACTTTCCCAAAAACTTCAGTTATAATAACTGAGTTTTTTATTCTTAATATGATAAAGATTGATTAATTCGCGAGCACGGGGTGGTGCTAACGATCAAGATTCAATCGACGCAGCAGGTAATAAGCCATGAGCGAATGGGAAGTAGACATTGCAGCTGAACGCGCTAAACATACATCGGGTGTGGAAATCATTTTTTCCGGTAACCCAGAAAGTAATAGTTTTGATGGTAAGCCCACTGGCTTCCCCCCTGGAATGGGTGCCATTGAACAAGTTACCTTGATTCGCACAGGCTTCGAAGCCTACCGTGAAGCCTATCAAGCCAATCCAAGGGCACAAAAGCCTCGCTCAAAGCCTCAAGCGCCAAAGCGCAAGCCAGTGATCAAATCTAAGTCAGATCGCCCTGTAATGAGCCTGAAACGCGCTAGCCAAGAAAACGCCTAGTAAAGCACTTCGAAGAAAGCCAAAAAAAAGCCCCGAGATAATTCGGGGCTTTTAGCATTATTGATAAAAACAATAATAAAAAGGTATTAAAGGTTCCGCGTTACTTTTTAGATAGGGCGGCTACCATAGTTTGATTCTGGCTTACGAGGAGGATCAGCTCGCACGTTAGGCTCAATGCTTTCGATATTGCCGCCGCAACCTAAAAACTTCGCCATGTCTTCTTCCAACTGGCGACGCGCAGCGTCTTTTGATGAGAGGGTGCGATCTCGACCATCATCATAGTAAAAACCATCTTTATTCTTGCTTGTACTTTGATCAGCGTACCCGGCTTCAGACATTTCTCTACTCCTTCTTCAATGACCATCATTTACGGGTAAAGATATTTATAGTCGCTGATTTCCCGATGTCCTAAAAAAAACTAATTAATTTCAATATGAATTTTTCCTAAGAATCGCTCAAATTATGACACTTTTTTCTATAGATACGTTCAAAAAACCACCAGCTATAGAAACTAGGCAGCTTATTACTTTTTAACCATTTATGCATGAATTTTAAGCACTTAGCGTTTATACCTAGAACCATTCTTATAACCAAGCAAAAACCTAGTTATTTTAGGTCATTAATCACCCTGAATGGTTACCACCACTCTTCTACGACCACCATAGTCTCGATGCTCACATAAATAGATACCCTGCCAAGTGCCCAGATTGAACCTTCCGTTGGTAATTGGGAGCGTCAAACCCGCCCCTAATAAGCTGCTCTTCATATGAGCAGGCATATCATCA
>JAKSAW010000111.1 GCA_022361455.1 Pseudomonadales bacterium
AAATAGCCTTATGGCCATTAACAATAAGCTCTGGATAATAAAACGATAATCTATAGACATCATCGGTTCTATGTGAGCGGTCAGTGTCAAATCATTGCGGTATTTTTCTAACGACCAGCTAAACTCCGATGTAAATAAGGAGTAAAAGTCATTAGCATGTTTTACACATTCTTCCATGGTGCGACACCCCACCAAACCATAACAACACTGCTCAAAGGCTTTTGCTGGTATTTGTTTCGATAGAAATCCGTAAAAAGCATCTTCCGTTAGCCTGCTTAAATCTCTAAGCACTTTTGAATAAATATCAATAGAAACACGCATTCCCGGTGTTTCTAACGCTGCTTGCGACAAGCCGTTGGTACTAAGAAGGTTTTCCACATTTACACCTTTGAACCGAACGGCCTGGAACACATCCTCTAGAAAACCAATGGGGATGGTTGGATATAGCAATTTATTTTGAAACGAATCAATACTAACCAATGTGCAGCCCCAGGAAGAAACCAAAATGCAATCTAATAACCCCTTGAAATAAGAATACTAACCTTATTTCACATATCAAGGTTGGATATCTTGTTAGCACCTCAACAGCACAAGATAAAGGTACGCTGACATGGACTATAAACACATCAAATATGAGCAAAACGGCTCCGTGACCGTCATCACATTCAACCGCCCAGAGGTTAAAAACTGCATTGGCACACGCACACATCGGGAACTAGTGAGTGCATTCGATCGTTTTCGTACTGATGATAAAGCCAAAGTAGCCGTCATTACGGGAGCTGGTGATTCGGCATTTTGCGCAGGAGGTGATTTGAAGAGCAACTTCACTGCCACAGAGCCCACCAACCACCCAGATCCTGATACTGCGGTTTTATGCCCAATGGAACCAGCCGATGTCGCCCGTCATGATCGCGGTGAAGCTCCAGGTATTCTTGGCCCATCCCGCTGGACAGATATTTACAAACCCATTATCGCGGCCGTAAACGGCATTGCCTACGCAGGAGGCTTCGAATGGGCATGTTATGCCGATATGCGAATAGTAGAAGAACACGCATCTTTTGGTATGACTTGTCGGCGCTGGAATATCGGCTTAGCGGATGGCGGCACTCAACGCTTACCAAGAATTGTTGGAATGGGAAGAGCAATGGAATTAATCATCACTGGTAAAGTTATTGATGCAGAAGAAGCCTATCGCATTGGTTTAGCAAATGAAGTGGTACCAAAAGGGACTGCGCTAGAGCGTGCGATAGAGTTGGCAAAATTTATCTCAACTCTTCCCCAACCAGCGATTCATTACGATAAAGAAGCTGCCATTCGCGGTTTTGGACAAGATCTTAAAGAAGGGCTTCGCATTGAAGCTGAGTGCTTTAACCGATTATTCAGCAATCCTTATTCTAAAGCACAGTTGGCTGAAGGTTTGAGGCGATTTAACGAGCGCGATCACCCTGATCGTATTGAAGGAGAAGCCAAAACTCCCGGCATTATTCGTAGTGAAATGGAATAAACAAAATAGAAGATTCATTGTAGATTAACAACGTTAATGGAATTTATTATGAAAGATTTTACCGAACCAGAATTTTCGATTGATCATTCTTTCCTAACCAAAGAAGAACGAGCTTTATTAAGAGAAAAAAGCGACCTAAAAGCAGTTTGGAGCTTTATAGAAGTATGGGGTTTAACAGCCGTGATATTTTTTGTGATGGCTCAATTTCCCTATTGGTTTGTAATCCTCCCTGGCATTTTCCTCCTTGCAGGGAGGCAGCTTGCCATGGGAGCTTTGTTACATGACTGTTCACACCGATGCATGTTTACTTCAGCGAAAGTGAATGATTTTATGGGCAATTGGTTTGGTGGAATTCCCAATCTTGTTTCAGTTGAGTTTTATCGCCCCTATCATTTCACGCATCACACTAAAGCTGGGACGAAGGAAGACCCAGATTTGAAGAATATCGAGCAATACCCTGTAAGCAAATCGAGCATGGCAAGAAAGTTCATCCGGGATTTTAGCGGCCTGTCTGGTCTTAAAACTCTGGCAGCTCTTCTATTTATGGTAAATGCTGGTCGCTCTGGTGACGCCGTAGCTATGGGAGTTAATAAATTAGAAGAGCAATCCAAAAAAGAGATGATATTTAGCACCTTGAAAAACTATTTTCGAATACTAGTTTTCCACGGATCGTTTTTTACAGTTCTACATCTTTTAGGACATGCTTGGTTATATGCTTGTTGGTGGGCAGCATTCATTTTTGTTTATCCTTGGGTAATGCGCGTTAGACAAATGTCAGAACATGCTGCACTACCAAAATTTGAGGACAAGAATTGTCGGTTAATGACAAGAAGCACTGTGCCCACTGCGACAAACCTATTTGAGCGGCTTATATTCTGCGGAAATAATGTAAACCTTCATCTAGAGCATCACTATCTATCAACGGTGCCTGGTTACAACCTTCCTAAAATGCATAAACTATTAGATGAGAGAGGCTTTTTCAAAGGTGCGGAATATTCTCGTGAATCTAGCTACTTTGATGTTATTCGCAGGGCATGTGCTTAACATATAGGCATAGCAAGGGGCTGCCAACCGGAGCCCCTTCTCATAAAACGAGAGCAGGTTGGCGAGGCACTATATGTTTAAATATCTAAAAGATCAAAAGAGCGCCGAAATCATCACGCAATTTCTCTACCTGTACTTACGTCCCCTTTGCTGTGCTTAGTGAAATCAGAGGCCACTTAGCGGCTTAAAACAACAAGCGACATTACCAAGGAGCCTATTGCGGAAATTTTTAGTATTGAGGGGCTAACGCCGCAGAGCAACACATCAAGTGCATTGCTTGTTATGTCACTTGGATTCATATACTAAGCGACATAACAAGCAATAGACGGCTAAACTGGGATAATCCAGTTTTTTTACTACTGCCAGAAGTGAATAAACATGAAGAATTTCGCCCGTCCCCAATGACACTGATTGAATGGTCTGCAAGGTTTCTATTCAGACCCGATTATAAGACTATAGAGGTGGGGCTTTATTCCCCAACGTAAGTTTCACCTGATTAAGCTCGCTAACCGACTGCTGACGAGAATTAACAAGCGAAAATATTCTTTTGTCGAAGCCCTCTGCTTGATTTGTAGACGGATAGGGTTGCTCCGGCACACTCATTTCTAGAAAACTACACAGCGGCCCCCAACCACTTCCGGTGGTATAACACAGAAGCCTATTCGAAGGGATATTCTCTTGAACGTCTTCAAGGTGTTTTTCATAAACAGAAATCATATGTGATTTGTCTTCCAAATTTCCTCCGAATACGCGCTGCCTTATCAGAGTTACTCCAAGTGAGTTAGTGTCATCAAATTTCTTTAACATAGGAAGAATAGTTTTGCTGAAGCTTTCAAACCATTGCTCGCTGTTTTTTCGCATGGTAAGAATAAACTTTGCCTCTGGAAAATATTCGGCAAGTTCTCGCCAATAATAAGCCGTTGGCCAATCAACAGCTGATTGATATTTTCGATAAACCCAGTCCCATTGGTGCTCTTCATCCACTGCTATTTTGTGCCAGTAATTTCTTTGCTCAGCATTAGGTATCACCTCGGTCATATGATGACAAGGCCCAAAGCCCAATATTTCTAGCGCAGTTTTCAATGACTCTGTGCCAGTACGCCCGAATCCCGCGCCTATTATTTTTAATGCCATGAACTTAAATCCTCGATGAAAATAGCTGTGGATGATAGGGTGGAATTCAAACCATCACCAATGACAAAAAGTTGATGATGGATAGGTTTGAAACAATTTTAGTCAAGATCGGTGATCCAAGCAAAGTGCGCTGATTACAGCCACCCGATGTCCACAATGCTGTGAAAGTGATCGTTGATCAGATTCTTCGATAATCAGTAAAGGCCAGCAAATGGCTGGCGCGGCCATTTTATGCATACAGTAAGTAGCCAAGTTATGCTTACTCAATCACGACCGATACAGCCGTCGCTTGCTTTTGTCATTTTTAGTGAGTGTTTTGACCTATTTTATCGATTGCTTATTGGTAGCATACCAGCATCAGTGTATTGGCAAGTCCCATGTTCGTACACTGATAGCTACTTTATGGAGCATAAGTAGTTATGTGGTTTAAATGTTTGGTGTAAAAATACTCACCCTGTATCGCCTGCTCTAAATACTCCGAGAGCAGGCGTTTTTTCCATTTAAACTTCCTCTATAGCCGCCATTAAATGATTTACTAATGTATCCGTAAATTGTTCCTGCGTAATAAAAGGCGATGGCTCCAGAATCCACTTTAGATACAAATAAATACCCGAATTCACAGCAACATAAAGACCCGCATGCCCATTTACTAAACGGTATTTATCACTGTTATTGAGCATATAGTTGCGCAACATATCACTGAGTACTCGTTCCATTAAAGTCGCTGCACTTTTTTCAGAGAGTAAAGGCGCATCTCGCAAAATTGGGCGAGCCACTTCCAAATAAGGCTCGTAATATTGCAACATAAAAAGCAAACCGCTCTTGAGTAGCTGCTCTGGTGGCAAATCAATTTGTTGTACCTGGAGGTTTTGCAGCATTTTATCGGCACCAATTAAACTACGTTCAATAATGCCGGTAAGAATGCTATCGCGGTTAGCAAAATATTGATAAAGCGAACCGATACTAATACCAGCTTGTTCTGCGACACGATTAGTAGTCATGGCTTGTAGCCCAGAATCTCTGATCACATCCATGCCGGCATTAAGAATACAATGTACCATTTCAATGGAACGCGGTTGCCGTGGAATCTTCAACAACACAGAGTGAGGTAATGGATCACCCTCTGAATGAACATAGCGCTTCATAGATTGCAGCCCTAGCAATTATTTCCCAACTTCATTTTTTGAATTCTCTCCCAACCAGCATCACGATAAAAACCCTATCTCATTGTTTTAAATGGCTTTTTAAATGCATCCAGCAATACGAGTACTATGCGAGTATTTTTATAGTTTACACTGGTCTCAACTTTAGATCCAAGCCCATATCCTAACAACACATATTCTAAGAACAGGGGAAAGAGAAAGTGAACCAGTTCATCTCAATCAGATTTTTGACGACGATACTGTTATCGTTTCTTTATATTCAATCTGCTCAAGCAACCTTAGGAAAATGGCTGTATGAAACCAATCGCTCCATGGAAGCCTGGATCGCTGGTTTGGATGAGCGCACAACTGAAGTTGAAGGTGATGTTTGGCATTACTATGTCAAAGGCGATCAAAAAGTTCATGATACCTGTACTGTTCTTGTTCATGGATTTACTGCAGAAGGATCGCACTGGTTTAGGTTCGCTAGGCATCTAGATAGTCATTGCATCATTATTCCAGATCTACCAGCCTTTGGTACGTCAAGTTATACCTCCGACAAACAGTACACCGCGCCAGCGCAAGCCGAGCGATTACATCAATTTCTTTCCCAATTAAACATCAGTTCAAAATTTAATTTTGCTGGATCTTCAATGGGGGGCCATATCATTACCACCTACGCTCTTATGTTTCCTGATCAGGTGAAGTCATTAGCGCTTTTTAATGCCGGCGGAGTGACTTCGCCCAGCCCTAGCGAAATGGATATTCAGGTGAAGCAGACAGGAAAGTCGCTTTTTGAGGTGGAATCCATCGATGACTATAGGGCAATGTTTTCGCAAACCATGAGTGATCCTCCTTGGATGCCAGGTATGGTTATGGAATACATTGCAGAGGAAACCATTAAAAGAACGCCAAGGCATCGGGTGATATTTTCGCAAACTTATAAGCGAGATCTGTTAGACCAGCGCTTAAAGGAAATCCAAGCACCTACTATGATTATTTGGGGTGAAGAAGACAAACTTCTGCATAAGGACATGGTGGCTGTCTTTGCCAATGGAATCCAGAATTCGCAAACAGTGACACTACCGGGCGTTGGTCACCTTCCCTTTCTCGAACAACCCGGTGATACAGCTGACATCTACAGTAAATTCATAAAAACCGACAAGTAAATTCATCGCTCGATTTTCACAACTATTAAGAGTGTGGAGAAATAATAATGACTAATTTCTTAAAATCACAAGTTAATCGGCTTTTGGATTTTCGCATTCCAGAAATCGATGAAAAGTACAGGCCTGCTTTTTCGTTCTGGGTACTGTTAATGGCTGTATTTCTCCCCGTAACGACCTTGGGAACACTACCATTTGGTGAATACACGGGGCCAGGCTTAGGAGAACCACTCAATTACCAACCTTTTTGGAACGTAATAGAAAGCCATTTGTATTCGCAGAATCTCTATACCAAAGTATTATCCTGGATATTTATTGGCTATATCCCATTATTAGTCCTCGCCCATATCACCATTCAATACCTAGGTTATAGTCGCTTTCGACATGAAGATGGAACTCGCTATTCCCTTAAGCAGATCGCAGTATTCTCAGGAACCAATATAGTGGCCACAGGCTTACTGATTGGATCGATTATTCTTGGGGCTTTATTGTTAACATTTTTTGATATCGACGGTTTGGGTATGAGCTTTTGGGAGGCACTGACTTTCCCCACTCAGATGTACTATTGGACCTACCAGTTTGTTGACAGTAATGTCCCTACCATCGTCGAATTACCATACCCATTTCCCTTAATGATTATTATCTTAGCGTTTAGCTTTTTACACTACTGGTTTCACCGGCTATCACATGAATTTCGTTTACCTTGGTTGCTACTGCACCGAAACCATCACATTACTAAACACTTGATGGTGGCAACAGTTAACCCGGTTTTTCAGGCGTTCCCACTGTTTGTATTTATTATTATTCCTTACCATATTGCACTGGGAGCAAGTACCAAGTTATTTAGTTCGGACCCCATGCTGTTAGAGTTATTGGTATTTCGCTTATTCGCTGTATCCATGTCTATCTTTAATCATCAAGAAGCGTTTTATGACTTTGCTTATAAAAACAAATTTATTAAATTTTGGAGTATGCTGGGTTCAAATGGTGTTTATCATCACCAGCATCACGATAGCGATGTTCATCACAAATGTAATATTGGTGGCCAACATAGCTTTGCTATGATTTGGGATCGAGTATTTGGCACTTTTGTTGAACCGCCAGCCAAAGCGGCGCCTTGTGGACTTATTGGGATGCCAGAAATTTATCCTAACCCATTGCGTTTAACCATCGCAGGCTATTTACAGATATTCTATGAACTCAAGAATAACAAAAACTGGTTAACACGCTTCAAAATAGTGTTTGGATCCATCAACTACATGCCGGAAAAAACTTACGACTATGCAACTATTAAACGTGAGAAAGTTGCCGAGGAGAATACGCTTAACTCTATGACATTTAATAACCCAAGCAGCTATAAGCCTAGCAACGCATAACGTATTTTAGGGCCTTCACACCCAAAGCGCAGGGAAGCGCAAATGTCATAATTCATGGCCGAGATCATCAACCAAATTTCAAATCACTTCTTATTGGTACCCTGATACCATTTCCCCGGTTTCTGCGCCAACCATTATTGTATTGGGTAAACCAGCTTTAGCTGAGTTTGCCGAAAAGACTTTTTCTTACGAACCTACAGCGAACGTATTTATATCTAGCTTGTAATAGCTTAGTAAATTCGCCAATAACATCTTCAACTAAAACAATAATGATGAAGTTAATACGCTTAAGACCCTATATTTGGATGCTTGCTCTCTTTGTTCCGTCCTACGGATCAGCCCAATTGTCACACAATTTATCGATTGGTAATCCCGTAGCCCTTGGTATGGGGAATTCCGCAACTGCTTACCCTCAAGGAACCGATTCAATTCACTATAACCCCGCTGGGTTAGGGTTAATTCAACGCGACTTTGAGCAATGGAAACTACAATCAGCGTTTTTTAGTCATGAAGGAAGTGTTTCTGGATCAGCACCTGGAGAATCTTTCAATCCGGTGGAGGGATTTGAACAGGAGCCAATTCTTGAAGGCGAACAGAACAGATCTGTCGAGGTTGAAAGCACTTCTTTATTTCTACCCTTCTTTGGCCAAACTGCGATGCCATTTTTAGCCGCACCAGGATTCGGTTGGGCAAAGAGACCACCCGGAAAAAATTATGTGATCGCAAACTCTGCATTTGCCGTACAAGTCTTTGGCTATAAACGTGAGGCAGACAATATCGGCGCGTTCAACGGCCAACAATTTGGCATTACTCGAATCGCCTACTTCAACCCTTCCATTGGTTATGAGTTAACAGACGACTTGTATGTCGGTTTATCAATCGGATTTTCCTGGCAAGGTCTTGGCATGACCACCCGTACACGAAGTGTCATCAATACACTTGGGGATGTGGCGAATCTATTAGATGGCTTATCTGATGTGCTGGGCCCTGATGCCCTAGATGACCTTGGTGCTATTGATCCATTTACTGACATAGGGACGCTCACCATCGAAGTAGAAGACCCAATATCCCCTACATTTACCCTAGGCGTTTTGTGGCATCCAACCCCTTGGTTATCCTTAGGGGCAACTTATCAAAGTGAAGGTAAGGCGGATCTGAAAGGCGATTTTCATATTAAATATACCGATGAGTATCAATCCCTAATGACAACGCTGCAGCCTTTCGATGGGGTTCTATCTATCGTTGGGGGTGGTGAGATCTCCGCAGATTTTGAGCAATCCGGATCTGTTGAAGCCGAATTCACTCAACCGCAATGGGCGGCCGTTGGTATGTCTATGTTAGTAACACCGAGTTTGAGAGTGAATGCTGATTTAAAATGGGTTGATTATTCTGCCATGGAAGAACTGCACTTTAGGTTCGATAAGAATTTAGATTACTTAGTATTGGCGAGTATCGTTAACAGACTCTTTAGCAGTAATGTCGGTGCAGACTACGCAGACCCAAGGGACTTAAAGTTACCAAGACAGTATGAGGCAGTACTCGACTGGTCGGTAGGAATTGAGTATCAATACAATGACCAAATTCGCTTGAGAGCAGGCTATGAACCGCGATCTTCAGCTATTCCTGAAAACCGTCAGGACTTACTCATCCCCATGAGCGAAGCAGATTTATATACCATTGGTGTTGGATATTCCTTTTCGCGCAACAAGCGCTTAGATATAGCGTTTGGCTATCTTGTATCTGAATTTAGCTTAAACCCTGGTGAAAGCCGAAACTCTAATTCCAGCATTGAAGGTGATGTGGTTTATAACCCTTACCGGGACTTACGTGTCGATCATAAGCTGGAAGTTTATCTATTCAATCTTACCCTTTCTACAAACTTCTAAACCGCCTAGATGTGCCTCACATTGGAGGATATTAGTCTTTTCTTATTTGTCTAAATAATAAGTTTATATTTCTTCGGAATATAAACTAGTCACGCCGAATTAATAGCTTTACCTAAAGAACCGTATTGTTCAGCAGTTATGTATGCCACAGATCACTTTAGTAAAAATGGAATTGAACTATTATTAAGAGTCTAATAATCATAAAAAGGCTCTGAACCTTTGGGTGTGGCTTACTGTTATGGAACAACTTAATAGACGGATTTTTCTAAAGTTTGCTGTGGCTCAAGGTATTTGCATGACCATGGCAGCATCATCCAGCCCTATTTTTGCGGGACTAGAAGAACCAAACAAGTTATTGCAGGAGGAAAACAAGAAAAGGAAAGCCGCCAAATACATTTTTAATTTCAGTTCACCCTATAAATCTAGCGACTACCTAACGACTCCCCATGCTCACTTTGAAATCAAGGAATTGGTGGAGAAATATACCAATAATAACGTGTACGTCAGTATCCGAGACAATGGCACCGATGGCTACGGCTCGCCTCTAGCCAACCAAGTCAGCCATGGCGTAACAACTGGCGCACTGTTATCAATCTCGAATCTATCGGCAAAAACCCCGCAAGTCGATTTATTAAACATTCCTTATTGGGCCGCTAATGATCAACAGTATCTTAAGGTATTTAAATCGGACTTATGGCGCCGTCATGTGCTTTCTAAAATGGAATTAAAGAAAATTCGAGTACTATTCCCCTATGTCGTGGGAGAGAGAACTGCAACCACCACGAAAAAGTCCATGAAAACGATCCGAAAGCCCGAAGACTTTTTCGATGTGGTATTTAGAGTTCCCAACTCTCACGCCCTCGAATCGCTATATAGTCATCTAAAAGCAAAACCATACTATGTACCTTGGGATTTATGTGCAAAGAATGCTAATAGAGGGAGATTTGAAGCCCTAGATCCATCAACAACAGGATTATATGCGGGGCCAAATAATCTAAGAGGGGAAATTGGTATTATTTCCGAGACAGGCTTTGTACAAGACGGTTGGGTTGCCATCGCAAATTCTGACTTTATTGATTCCATGGACTCTGTAACCCAACAACAGTTCCTGGAGTCATTTGAAGAGATACAAAATCGACAATTCGAGTCATATCAACGAGCGAGACTATTGTGCCAACAGCAATTTGAAAAACTCGGCACGAAAATTTACGTAACCACATCCAAAGAACGAAGAATATTAAATAACCGCTTTGGTTACGCTTCACCTATTTGGGATGATTTCAAAACTAAGCTACTCGGTGATGACGGCTTAAATATCTTTGCAAAAATGCACAATATTGCCACCGCCTAGTTGTTTTAATCCGGTTATTTAATGACTATTCAATAGCCGCTGCTTCCGCTCGCGCCCATAATTGCAAATAGGCCTCGGCAGAGTTCATAAAGATTTCGTAGGATCCATCACCGCGCTCTTCAGAAACTTTATGGAAGTTATCCATCCACTCTGCAAATAGGCCAATATGAGCCATACCCTCACTAGCAAAATCGATATCTCGATTACCAATTTTTGGTTCAGTGAAAGTTACCGTACCATCTACTGATTTAAACGGATAAACCGGTACATAGCCGTCATCGCCCATGGTTTGTGCCACGAGCCCCTGAATATCGGTACCGACACCCACGCCGATCTCAAAATCATATTTTTCCATCTGAGCTTTTTTAGATTGCATCGTTTCTGCAATGTCCGAAGGCGACCCATTGAAGGTAACGGCCATACCACCGAGTTTAAATACTCGGTCAATATTAGTTTCCTTGTCTCGCAAAAAATTATGGGAAGAAACAACACCTGAGTAATTACGGGCTTCCAAAATCTTCATGGCTTCCATGGTGGTGTTATAACTCATGTGATCCACTT
>JAKSAW010000438.1 GCA_022361455.1 Pseudomonadales bacterium
GTTTACCTGCGCGCAGAAAACTGCTCAACTGGCCACGATTCTGTAGGTTTCCAACTAGGAAAAGAGCTTTATGATGAAATCAAGTACCTACTAAAAGAGATTCGCAGCGGCAAGTTGGAACAACATCGTGACGATCTTATAGACATCATGATACGAACAGTGGATATCGCTATTGAAGATATGATGGTTCGTATTATTAGCTTACTAAAAATTAATTTTGTGGTACGTAAGCTTTGCGATGCCGCCGTAGCGACATCAAGAAGCGCCTGCCATCTAGTCGTACATAAAGTGTTTAAGAACCTAGACGAGGAATCTATGCTTCGATTAGGGGATTTCTTCGAGGGATTATTGGTGATAGAAGAACGCTAACCTAAACTAGGTTAAGAAGTTTGAGGTTCTCGCCACATAAACCATAAGTAAGGCCCTTCGGGCACAATGCGTTTCTCTTCCATTACACGGAAACCATACTTCTGATATAAGCCGACATTTTTCTCTACGCCGGTTTCTAGGTGAACTGCAACTTCCATTTGATCACAAACACCCAACATATGATTGAGGTGTAAAGCTCCCAATCCTTGCCCTTGAGCATCGGGATCAACGCCCATCGTTTCCAAATAGAAATTAGAATCTTTGGGGCGTTGACTTTCTATAACGTCAAACCCTTTAAACTTCGAAATTATATTTTCATGACCGGCCGCATTAATAACCCTGGGAATAGCTTTCAACATTTGAGGAAAAGAAAGATAGCCCGATCCCGGCGGCTGCCAAAGAGAAACGCTTTGCAAGCTAGAATCAGTGAATACCATTCCATGTGGCTGAGCGAAAAATCTCAACAGGTTCTCAAAAAAAGATAGAACACCCTGATCTCTTTTTTCATCATCCCTAATAAACCAGTCTATGACGGGATCATTTTTAAAAGCCCTGGCATAAACAGCAGCCAATTGATCATATTCTTCAGGCTTGGCCCGTCGTATTTTTCTTGATGCAGATGAGTTCATAAGTGCTACAAAACCAAATCCAATTCATGAGTCCATGTTGTAATATGCTGTTCATATAATTCCCAGTAAGTCTTCACAATACCGACCGCTATCTCTGGGGTAATGCTGTTTTCTACAACTAGTTTATCATCCAGCACCGCGTGTACTACATGTATTCCTTTGGAGGAGAACTCTCGAGCAACAGACTGAGCCATTAACCGCAACCCAGCCTTAGTCGTCGAATTAAGCGCATTATTAGCTTCGCCGCGCCGCGAAGTAGATGCCCCTCCCAATATTAGCGTTCCCCTACCGCGCGGTAACATTTGTTCTAGGGCTGCTTGCGCAATATAGAAGCTTAACAAACAAGAATCAGTCCATGCGTCCATCATCGATTTTTCTGTTATTTCTAAAAACCCAACTGGCTCTACCGGAGGTGGGTTATAGATAACTAAATCAACATAACAACCATCTCGTTCAATTTGTTGAAACAACGGTTTAACATTTGGCGGATTCTCATTATCTAAGGCGGCACTACTCACTCGAATGCCATCATCTGAAAGCTTGCTGATTACTTCACCAATGTCATTGCCTGCTAAATAAACCGGAAGACTATTAGCAGCAGCTAACTTTGCTAACTCGTAATCTATTCGTGAAGTACTTGGTGAAGATACAATGAGAACCGCTTTGGTACCTGTTGGTTTAGTATGGCTCTCCACTGAATACTTGGCGTTTTTAAATAGGTTCTTGGCTACTTTTTCTATAATCATCGGTAGCGCTCCTAAAACTTTTCTTTAAAAGGTCGTAAGTCTAGTTCATGTGTCCAGGGAGCTTGCTGTTGGTCATGCACCATCCAAAATGCCTTGGCAATTTCGTCAGGCAGCAAAGCCCCATCTTCGCCTTTCATTCTTAAAGCTAGCTTACCCAACCCCTTAACACTTTTTACCAACTCACCATTAATCACACCGTCTATTACAATGTGTGCCACATGAATTCCGTCTTTATTAAACTCTGACTGCATCGATTGCACCATTCCACGGAGCGCTCCTTTCGCGGAAGCGAATCCGGAAAACATAGGGTTACCACGCATTGAAGCACTGGCGCCCGTGTAAATAATGGTTCCTCGTTTGCCATTGGCCAAAGGCTGTTGTTCTAAGAAATGCTTCACGGCTTGTTGGCCCACGAATAAACCACCTATCACACAACGCTTCCAGTTATCTTCAATAATTCGTTGATCATGCTCTAGGAAAGGCGCTGGCATATTGCGCCCCACGTTATAAACCACCAGCTCCAACTGAGCGCCCGCTGCCATTGCATTATCAAACACAGCATTAATGTCCGATTGTTTCGTGCAGTCTGCAATGCAGACGCTTGCGCTACCACCAAATGAGCTTATCTGGTCAACGATGAGATCTAACTTAGACTGGGTGCGCCCGACAACGTATACATGTAGGCCTTGTTGTGCAGCCTTGATGGCCACTGCTCCACCAATTCCTTGCCGCGCACCGACACCCACGATGATGGCGACTCGCTTATTCACGAAACCACCTCTGACGAGGGCATATCTTGCATCTTATTGAGCCAGCTCCAGAGATGGGAATATTGTTGGAGCTGCGAATTCAAATGCCCGGTTCTCACGACTTCAATGAGCTGCCCAGCTAACGCAAAGTCTGCAACCGAGGGATCACTACCTGCCAACCATGGATCTGCCTGTAACTGACAATCCACTTGGGCCATTAAATGCAGGAAACGCTCTTCTACCATGGCTTTGGAATATCTGGCAATTCCTTGCTGTTTAACGGCCTTCCCAAGTTGATAACCAACAGCTGGTCCGAGTAGGTACTTTTCGTAAAAGGGGCGTCCTTCCCCTAGCAAGTCAGCTACTTTAAACAAAGCCTTAGAATATTTAACGCGGAAGAAGATCTCATAGAAAAAGATCGATTCATCAGCCCAATCTTGTAGAATCTCCGCTTTAGAGGCCATCGCGAGATCAGCTGGGATAAGCGGTTTTTCGGGAAAGTGTTTATCAAGATGTCGGGCTATTACCCGGCTGTCTTGAATTAATTGACCATCTATCTCCAAGACCGGTAATTTACCGGTTTCCGATAGTTTCCGGGTCTGCAACGCAAGGAATCCATTGTAATTCTTGGTGGTGTATTCAATGCCCTTGTAGTCCAGCATTTTCCTGACTTTGGTACAAAATGGCGAAAATACCCACTGATGTAGAACGATCTGTTTCATTAACTCCCCCGAAAGACCCCGTAACAATTCTCAAAACAATGTTTATTGTAAAACAACCCGATTATCCTCCTTCATTGACAGGGTAAAGACAACCGTGTATTTCTTATCAACACATTAGAAAAAGTTAGCCTTCGCAACCTAACCCATGCTCAAGCAACCAAAGCCCCCTCCTATTCAATATCTCACCGCTTTTGAGGCTGCGGCCCGCCTAAGCAGCTTCAAGGCCGCAGCGGGTGAATTGAATATCACGGCGTCAGCTGTTAGCCAGCAGATAAAATCATTAGAGGAATACTTAGGCCTTAGTTTGTTCGAGCGAGGCGCTAGGGGCATTTCTCTTAGCAATAAAGGGACTGCCTTTTATGAGGTTGCGCAACAAACCATTGCAACCTATCAATCCACCTATACAACATTCTGTCGCGAGTTCGAGAGTAAGACTATTCGGATTACAATGGAGACTTATATCGCGAATGAATTTGTTATACCCGAGCTAAATAACTTTTCAGAGACCCACCCAAACATTAATCTTGTTTTGGAAACATCGATGGAAGTTCGAAACCTTACGGGACCAACGATTGATTGTGCTTTAAGATTAGGAGTTCCACCTTGGCCAGAGTGCGAGGCAAAACTACTTTGGGATGTAAGAAGCAATCTCATAGTCAGCCCTACTTATTTCAAACAACACCCTAGCTTTACTGTCGATAATTTTGATGAACACACACTTATTCATACACGTACGGACATTAATGATTGGCAGCGTGTAAAAGATATTTTTGGTATCGAGAAAGATCCAGCTAAAGAGTTTTACTTTAGTTCCTACAGTGCAGCCATTAAAGCAGCAGAAGAAGGGCTTGGTGTGGCAATTGGGTTAATCCCAACAGTTGGTGAAAAACTTCAAGATGGCAGGCTTGTGGCCTATTCAGCACAACATTTTCCTATCGAGGAGAACTACTATCTTGTAGCACGTAAAGGTCTACTAAATGAGGCTGAATATCTATCTCTATATGACTGGATACTTACTCTGATAGAAAGCAACACATAACTAACTATCACGAATGTGTCTGGCAGGGTTACGGTGCTCTCTGCTAAGAGTTTTTCAAGCAACAAAAATAAGGCTTACAAAACCTAGGGCCAGTGCTATGAAACCGCCTGCGCCTATGTATTCTTTGGTCTTTTGCTTCTGTTTATCACGGATAATCTGTTCTCTTGCCTTTTCAGTATTCATAAGTATACCTCCAGACATTTAAAGGTAACAAAAGCCAACATGCATGAGTATTCGTTTATAACTAACAGGTCATCAGGTTTTTACTTACGAACAGAATAAGGAATTCAAAGAAATTAAGGGCTCGAAACATGGTTGAGCCCAAGCATTTAGGACTTAGAAGTAACTATGAGTTACGTCATAAACCTGCTCATCTGGACGTTCGATTTCCGATGTAATACCGGAATTTCGTCGAGTTCTTCCCGAACCATACTGAAATCCAGGACCAGACATCAGTTCATCACACATTAAACAACGATTAAGTTCGCCGTCTTCATTCACCGGAGGTGAGTCTTCATTGCCTAACAGCAAATTGATGAGACCGTATTCTTTGATACATTCGATTGCGCATGTTTGTGCAGTTTTCTGGCCATTGTATGCCCATACTTCTGCACAAGATTCACTAAAGCCAATTTCCTGCATACAGGATTTTTTAGCGCCAATGGAACTTCGCTTACTGCAGGTTTTCGCCATGATGGTTAGATCTAGCGTTCCATAAACAGCCAAATCTTGTAATGTAGAACAAGCACCACAAGCTAGATAATGAGTCACTGAATAGCCATCCGTCGCCTCCAGTGCTTCAATGTTTTCAAAGGTATCTAACCTATAACTAGAAAAATCATCATCTAAAAATTTTATACCGCATACTTCAGCCGTTTCCGGCAAAGTCTCTCTGGAAACCCACCAATCATAGACACTTCCTCTTGCTGGGAAAGTGCTAGTTCTTCGATTCAAAACATCCTTTGCATAGGTACAACTCTCGCTGGTACTGCATTCTTCCTCAGTCAAGGTTGTAATGGGCTCATAAGGATTTGCCAAAGAAAAGGCTTCAGGACTGGTTTCATCTTCGGTGAGCAATATTTCTTCGATAATAGCGTCGCCATTCATCAACTCTGCATTATTCAAAAGCTCAACGGTTTCTTGATTAAAGATAGGATTTTCAAGGGGCGTGTTTACCAAAGGCTGATCACAACCAAGTAACATGATCGAGAATAGGATCAACAGTAGGGACTTAGGTTGCTTTATTGAGATGGCCACAGCTTATGCCTCATTGTGCTTTGTTATTATTTTGAACGATCTGATGATGCGATATTTCTAGTTGTTATACTGCTTATTTTCTATTCTATCAGAGCAAATCGCAAGCTTTTTGTACGGTCGTTTCGAATTCAGATAACCTATTGATTCAGCTCAACAATCCTCCACCACATAAGCTTGTATTTCGTTTGTGCAGCTTAAAAGGTCACTGTATATTCAAGAGGTAAAGTTAAGCTTAAATAGAAATTGGGAAAGCAATGAGAAGTATTATAATTTTTTGTCTATTGAATATACAGTGACCTTTTAAGCTGCACAAACGAAATACAAGCTTATGTGGTGGAGGATTGTTGAGCTGAATCAATAGGTTATCTGAATTCGAAACGACCGTACAAAAAGCTTGCGA
>JAKSAW010000517.1 GCA_022361455.1 Pseudomonadales bacterium
ATCCACTTATAGTTTTAATATGGGCATTCCATACCCTAAGTATTGATCAATCAATTAATTAGTAGGAGGTTATAAGAAACCCTCTTCACGATTAGCATCGGCGTCATTAGTGGATTCCTCTTTCGCTATTTCAGCAGATTCAGAGACCCACAATAAGGTTTGCAAATATTCCGCTATATCAGCGACTGTATGAAGTTCAAATAAAGCCCTTAGTGGAATTTCCACATCAAACTCATTACGGAACTTTGAAACTGCTCGCGCAGCTAAAAGAGAGTGGCCACCTAAATCAAAGAAATTGTCATAGACACCAACTTTATCGACACCTAACACTTCACTCCAAATATTTGCCAAGCGTTCTTCCACATCATTCCGCGGCGCTACGTATTCCACTAATGGTTTATTTTCTGGAGACGGTAATGCTTTTCGATCTATTTTTCCATTAGGTGTTAGTGGCCATTGCGGTAACGCTACAATTACTGCAGGCAACATATAATCTGGCAAGTGAGCGCGAAGTTGATTTCTAAGCTGTATCTCATCAATACTTGCAGCGATAACGTAGCTAATCAACCGATCTTCTACAACGAGCGTTAAACTATCTTCTACACCAGATTGCTGACGTAACGCCGATTCAATCTCACCCAGTTCAATTCGCAGACCACGCAATTTAACTTGGAAATCCTTGCGACCCATATATTCAATATTGCCGTCTGGCCAGTAACGCACCAAATCACCGGTTCGATACCAGCGCTGATTTGATTCATCAGCAGCAAAAGGATTTTCGCCAAATGCTTTTTCCGTCAGTTCATCTTTATTGAGATACCCCTGCCCTACACCGCGACCGGCAATACATAGCTCGCCTACCACACCCTGCGGCAACAGCTTATTAACCTCATCCACAACATAGAGCTGCGTATTTTGAACAGGTTTACCGATAGGTAATATCGATTCATCCGTAGACACAAGCTCATAGGAAGAGACAACATCAGTACATTCAGTTGGTCCATAACTATTAACGAGTCGACAATTTGAATCATTATGATCTAGCCATGGTTTCAGCGCATCGACACGGATAGGTTCGCCACCCAACACCAAATAACGCATTGAACTAAATGGATAACCTGCATGAGCCGTGTTTTCAGCAATGGCATAGAATGCACTAGGTGCACAATTCACCACAGTTACATTGTGCTGATGAATAGCGTCGGCTATTGCCTCGACATCATACTGTTCCATATCAGGAATGATGATGGCACCACCTTTAATTAAAGGGGCAAATAGATTCTTTTGGGTTAAATCGAAACCAAATGCACTTACCAGCAAACAACGGTCTGTATCGGATAATCCTAATTGCTCGGTGTACCAGCCCATTAAGTTAGATTCACCCTGGTGCATAACGGTTGCACCCTTAGGCTGACCAGTAGAACCCGATGTGTAGATGATATAAATGAGATCTTCCGAACGAGGCAAAGATGATGGCAAGCTATCACTCACACCTTCTAAACTGGTTTCATCCAAACAAATGACTTGGGCGTCCGCTAACGTTACCTGATCAGATTCAAGGCGATCGACTACACAGCGCTGGCTCAGCAATACCGGTGCACGACTGTCACTCAGCATATAAGCCAAGCGCTCACTGGGGTAATTAGAATCCATCGGCACATAGGCTGAACCTGATTTCATCACACCTAGCACCGCTACCAACATATCAACGGAGCGATCTAAACAAATACCGACACGATCACCTCTAGTTACGCCTTCGCGGATTAACAAATTGGCAAGTTGATTACTTCGCTGGTTTAACTCAGCATAGGTTAATTGCTTGTCGCCCATTTGTACTGCAAGCGCGTTTGGTGTCGCAGCGGCTTGAGTCAAGAATTGATCAACAACTGTTTCGGTGGGTGCAGGCAAACTAGTTGTTTGATTCCACTCACCCAATTGCAAGGTTTTTTCATCCGGTAGTATGTATTCCAGCTCCGATACATTAGTAGTACCGTCCATTATTTGCTGCGACAAATACTCTACCCGCTCTAAGAAGCGTAGATCTGTAAACAAGTTGGATAGATAGATAATGACTAACTCCATCCAAGGCCCTTGTTCATGAATTACAAATTGAATAGGACCATCTTGTATTTGCGGGCATGCTTCAGCCTGAATGGGTGTGCCATGCAAATTCAGAATTGGAATAAAGTTGTAGTAGTTGAACATAAAGTTCAACCGTCCCTGAGGGAGTATGCGTCGTTGCTGCATCAAAGAAATATCGGCTAACTTACGCAAGTTACGCTTGTAGCCTTTAATAAAACCAAACAAGTCGGTTACATCTTTGGATGATTCAAACAAATCCTGTGGGCAGACAACCGGCAACAATTGAAAGTAATTACCGAAGGTCATTTTGTGCATACCGCCACGGCCTGCTAACACTTCAGTGAAATAGAAATCTGACTCACCTCGGCAGTAAACGTTGATTAACAAGCCATAGATCGCTTTAAAGTAAAGCGAAGGATGTATTCCGATATCTTTACAGTAACTCTTTATCTTATTCCAATGCTCATCGCTAACTCGCAGGCGCTTCTCTACCCGCTCGCCTTTAGCCACATCTTCCGCAAACTGAGGTGGAATTGAAAAGTCCAAAGCCTCAACGTTTTTACTAAGATCTTTCCAATAAGCCAAGGTTTCCGGCTTATCCATACGCACACGGTTTTCTTTAATGTGCTGGAAGAACAAAGGCGGAATTTGCGGAGGCTGCACACCCGCTTTAATGGCATCGGCTACTTGGACATTACAGTGGGAATGGAGGGCCATGCCCACTCCGTCAGCGACTAAGTGATTCATGCGGAAACACATCATATGGCGGCCCGCATTTAGCTTATAGACTCGATACTCAGTCAGCTCATCTTTAGAAATATCGTAAGGGCGCCAAACCCAATCCATCGCAATTTGTTGGGCTTCTTTATCCGTAAGCTCTTGATCAGAAATATCAAGATATTCCATCTCTAATGTTTTTTGCTTACGAATACAATGGTAGGCAACATCCGTATAAGGCAAATCAGAACCAATTAGAGAACAGCGCAGCAATGGTTGATCATCTATTAATTTCTGAGCTGCTTGACGCCAAATATCCATATCGAATTCGCCGTCGGTTAATAGATGATACCCCATACTATTCTTTAAGCTATCGGGCTCAACAAGGGCATCAAGATATTGATCCCGTTGCATGGGCGATAGCTCAATCAGTTCGAATTCGCTTGGATCAACATTTAATGCTTCGTAGAGCTCATTAGCACTTAGCACATCGATATTATCGATATAGCTGTCTGCACCTTTCAATAGTTGATCTAGGATACGATTGAAGTGAGACATCATGGTCGCGATGGTTTCTGCTTTAAATAGGTCGGTGTTGTATTCAACCACACCACCAATATTCTCGTTATTCTCTTGGAGAATTAACGAGAATTCATATTTTGCCGTTTTGTGCTCACGGGTAACAGGTGTTAGTTTTAATCCCGCAAACTCCGCCCCCAATTGCTCCTGTGGTGTGTTTTGCAATGCAAATCCAACTTGAGCGCCAGGTGCATGTTCAGCGGAGCGGCTTAACTTTAAGGTATCAGCCAACACATCTGCCGGCATATCTTGATGCGCATAAGCGCCAAGCGCGGCTTCTTTAACTCGCTCTAAGTAATCAGTAACTTTAGGGTTGCCATCGAGCTTGGTGCGAATCACCAAACCGTTAATAAAGAAACCTATTAAGTTCTCTATCTCGGCGCGGTTACGGCCCGCAATGGGAATACCCACACAAATATCGTCTTGGTGGCAGTAGCGACTTAGCAATATTTGGAACGTACCCATTAACACCATAAATGGCGTGACATCGTTTTCTTCACAGAAGCTATTTAACAACGCAGTACGCTCTTGACCTAATTCATGAGCATGGTGAGCGCCATTAAAGGTCTGCTGCTTGGGCCTTGGAAAGTCAGTGGGCAAGCGCAATACTTCTGGTGCATCGCCAAGTGTTTCTAACCAATAATGTTTTAGGCGATCGAGAACTTCGTCTTTTAACCAATCTCGTTGCCATAGCGCATAATCGCTATACTGTACTGGTAACTCTGGAAGCGGTGATTGTTGCTGATTAATGTAAGCTTGATAAAGCGCTGTCAGCTCTTGGATAAATACACCAATTGACCAGCCATCTGAAACGATATGATGCATATTGATTAATAATACATGATCGTTCTCAGCAACTTTTAATAGCGTGGTCGAGAGCAACAAGTCGGATTCTAAATTAAAGACCTTATTAGCATCCACATCAACTTGCTGGGCGATAGCCGTTTCGCTATCAGGTGCACTGCTTAAATCAATGATATTGGTAGTCCATTGCGGCGCTTCGCGAACGATAAGCGTTGGCTCACCATCAGTTGCGCCGAAATTGGTACGCAACACTTCATGACGTCGAACGATTTCCGTTAAGGCTTGATCGAGGACTTTGATATCGAGCTCGCCTTCTACCCGCATCGCTGCAGGCATATTATATTCAGCACTGCCCTGGTTTAACTGATCGATAAACCATAAGCGATGCTGTGCAAAAGAAAGTACTTTCTCTACACCTTCTGCTTTTGCAATGGTCGGTGCCGTATCTACCCAACCAGCTGCTTTGGCGGTGCCAATCACATTTACTAGCGCCTCAATGGTGGGTGATTCAAACAAACTGCGAACGGAAAGTTCTACCCCAAAGGCTTGACGCAAGCGAGAAACTACTTGAGTAGCTAATAAGGAATGACCACCTAGATCAAAGAAGTTAGCTGTAACACTTACCTCTGAAAGGTTAAGCACTTGGCACCAAATATCCGCTATCTTTTCTTCGGAATCATTGCGTGGTGCCACCATGCCTTCTTGAGCAACAAGGGAAGGTTCTGGTAAGGCCTTTCGATCAATCTTGCCATTAGGCGTCAGCGGCCAAGCATCCAACTCAACCAGAACACCCGGTACCATAAATTCTGGCAAGTGTTCTCTTAAATTGTTTTTAGCTGCTGCATTATCAAAATCACCATGACAGACAACGTAGCTCACTAGGCGGTCGTCGATCACCAATGTCAATGCATCTTCGCAATAATCGATATCTTTTAAACGGTTATCGATCTCGCCCGGCTCGATACGTAGCCCACGTAATTTCACTTGGAAATCTTTACGGCCTTCGTAGACTAAAGCGCCATCTTCTCGATAATGAACTAAATCACCGGTGCGATACCATTGGCCATCACTATAAGGGCATGGCTGAAATACTTCTGCATTCAAGTCATCTCGGTTTAAATAGCCAGCCCCAACGCCAATACCTGCAACACACAATTCGCCAGTAGCACCATTAGGTAACAAGTTACCCGCTGGATCTACCACATAAAGCTGAGTATTTGGTAACGGCTTACCGATGGGCAATTCACGACTAGCGATATCAGCTGTTTCTAAACTCCACGCAGCAACAACATCAGTACACTCGGTAGGGCCATAACTATTAGTGATACGACATTGCGACGATTGAGCCAACCACTCTTGTAGCGCTTCAATTCGTATTGGCTCACCACCCAACATCAAGTTCTTTAATGAAGGAAACGGATAGCCTTTGGCAGTGCTGTCTTCAGCAATTGGATAAAAAGCGCTTGGAGCTGAGTTAATCACCGCAACATTTTCAGCATCGATAATCGCAGCCAATTTTTGTGGATCGTATTCCTCAAAATCAGGAATAACAAGCGTCGCGCCCACAGTAAAGGGCGCAATTAAGTTCTTTTGTGTTAAATCAAAGCCGATTGCACTCATCAGTAAAACGCGATCACCTTGCTGAAGACGAAGATGATCCACATACCAACTTGCTAGATTTTGCTCACCGCGATGATATACGCCGGCACCTTTAGGCTTACCCGTAGAACCACTAGTGTAAACCACATAAATTAAGTCATTAGCGGTCGGCAACGCGGCTGGCGTATCGGTGGAAGCTGACGAGAATGCTTCCCCATCGATATCCAAAGCGGAAGCTGTTAATTTGTATTCCGCTAACCGTTCAGCAACACAGCTTTCCGTGACATATGATTTCGCAGCACTATCTGCAAGAATGTATTCAATTCGCTCGCAAGGATAGGCTGGATCAATAGGCACATAAGCCGCTTTGGCTTTCATTACACCCAGAATCGCTACAGGTAGTTCAACGCGACGGCCTAAACAAACGCCAACGTTGTCTCCAGGTGCAACGCCTTGAGCAATTAATTGGTTCGCAATCTGATTACTTTTCTCGTGAAATGCTTGGTAAGTCAGTTCTTCTGCGCCACACTTAACAGCGATCTCATTAGGTGTATTAGTGGCTTGAAGAATAATTTGATCAACCACGGTCTGAGCTGATTCTTCAGCACTTTGAACACCTTGCCACTCTTCTAACTGCACCGCCCTTTCATTACCCAACAGCCATTCCAACTGTTGAAGATTTTCTACCCCGGCAATGATTTGCTCATGAACAGCTTGCATGCGTTCCAGTAACAGATAACCGTTAAATTCGTTCTCACGGTATGCCAGTTCAACAGTAAGTCCATTATCGGTCGGTGTGGACAACAACTTTACAGTACCAGGATTCACCGGCTGAATCGGTTCATAACTAATTGCCTGACCATCAACCGTTAAACCACCGACGGCATTGGCGAGACGGTAGTTAAACTGGAATTCTAAACCATTAGTGTTTAAGAAACGCTTACGAGCCAGCATGGAAAGATAAACGTTGTCGCCTACCGATTTCTTCCAAGCGCGATGCTTTGCTAATAAATCACCAAGAGTAATATCACTGGTTAGTAGCGCCGCCTTAACTGGAAATACCGTAAACTGAAATAAACAACCTAGCTGATTGGCATCGGTATCCTTTCTTGCTGAGACCGCTTCGGTTAATACAAAGTCACCGTTTTCGTAGTAACATTTCTCAATAGCCAGGGCGAACAAGGTACGTAAGTAATTTGCTGGGCCAGCACTATTATTTTTACACCAAGATTGAAGCAGCTCAAAACCTGCTTTATCCAACTGCCAATGGCTGCGAACTAATTCACCAGCCTTAGATAAGCGCTTACCTAACGGTTCTACATCCGCTAATTCTTTCGACCAGAAGGCATTCACTGATTCACTATCGGTTTGTAGCCGACGATCATCGACCCAGCGGTTATTGGTATCACTCGCAAAGCTAACCGATTGACCATTGGTTAGTGCCTCATAGGCGGACATAACTTGGGTAATATGATTTCGATGACTAACGCCATCGGTAATCGCATGATGAAATGCAGCAACGGCAATATACTGATCGTCAGCCAGCTTTAATAGAAAATGACGATGCAGTTGGCCATGGCGTAAATCCCAATTTGGTAAAGCTAGCTTTTCAATATAACTATTAAGATTCACATCAGCGATGGGATTTGCAGTGAGATCTATAAATTCAAAAGCAACTGCATCTTGCTTTAATACCACCTGATACACAGGTTCATGCCAAGGCTTACGCCCTTCCACAAAGCGGCTACGCAACACAGGCGTATGATCGACCAAAGCTTGCTGTGCTTTTTTCCAAGTTTCGACGTCGATTGCCATCGGTAAATCGACGCGATAACCGACACTGTTACGATGGGTAGTTGGATCTGCAAAAGTATCCAAGCAGAAATCTCGCACCATCGGAGCAACTAATTTAATCGCTTCGGTCTTGTCAGCATCTAAACCATACAGCTCCGAACCAATAGCATTAAGATTCTCTAAGCTGACATTCAGCACTGTCTGCTCTGGCGCTTCCACGACGCTGAGCACCAATCGATGTAATTGCTCAGCAAAGACTTGCATGGTATCGCGATCAAATAAGTCGGTGTTGTACTCCACCATACCTTCGAGGGTATCACCGTTATCCACCAACATGGTGGTGATATCCTGACGAGCTGCTGTGAGTTCAACTTCCATAGGCTGAATTTCTAACCCACCCACTACAGAATCTTTCGCTGCACCTTCGCCACTAGTTAGTGAAAACGCTACCTGATAAATAGGTGAAAAGCTTAGATTACGCGGAACTTTTAAATCTTCAACGATGGCTTCGAAAGGCACATCTTGATGCGCTTGAGCACCTAACACCTGCTCTTTTACTTGCGAAACAAAAGAAGCAAACGTCGGATTGGATTCCTGTTTAGTTCGAATAACCAGTGTGTTGATAAAGAAACCAATAAGTGGTTCTAACTCACCTTTGGTTCTGCCAGCAACAGGCATACCTACACAAATATCTTTTTGACCAGACCATCGACCTAACAATACCTTGTAGGCAGCCAGCAACAATATATAGGGGGTAACGTCGAACTCACGAGCAACTTGCTTGATCTTTTGTGTCTGCTCATTGCTAAAAGCAAGATCAATTGTAGAGCCATTTGATGATTTAATCGCAGGACGTGGGCGATCAAATGGCATCGATAATTGTTCTGGGGAAAACGCTAATTGCTCACGCCAGTAGCCTAATTGCTTGTCGAGCAAATCACCCGTTAACCAGCCCCGCTGCCATTGGGCAAAATCGGGATACTGTATTTTCAGAGGCTCTAACGCTAATGGTTGCCCAGATTGATAATGTGCGTAGAGCGCAGCTATTTCCTTAACAAACACGCCCA
>JAKSAW010000405.1 GCA_022361455.1 Pseudomonadales bacterium
GAGATACTCTTGCATACGACGTATTAGCTGCCATTGTAGTGGTTATTGGACTTATAGGTTACTGTCTGGACAGTGTTTGCGGTGCGCTTGTAAAGCGAACCAATTGGCATGCTGAATAGGTGACTATCAACTGATAGAGGCCCTTTCAGCTTAACACCCATAAGCTGAATGGACATCATGGTATAAAGCTTGCTGTATCTCGGTATGACTCGTAAAACGATTGCTACCGGGATACTAGTTCGTCCGTCATGCGGCTAGTTTCCTGGTACCTACACTGAAATGGTGGCAGGACATGCAGAAAGAATCTAGTGTTGACTCAGATTTAACCGTTATCAACGCAGCCGCAAAACTCATCGGCCAATCCACTACACCTGAAGTAGCAATTGGCAGTATTTTACGTCTGATATCCCAAATGCTCGGCCTTAACCGCGGTCGAGTTCTGCAGCCGCTCGCTCCCCATGAAAAAATGAGTATCCGATATAGCTACGGACTGACGGCCTCCGAAAGAGCAAGAGGTGTTTATCATTTCGGTGAGGGTATTTCTGGAAAGGTAATGTCCACTGGTCGCGAAGTGGTGGTTCAAGATGTCGATGAAGATCCTGACTTTTTATTTCGTGCCGTGGATCGGGAAACTCTACCTGATGGTGTAGTGTCCTTTCTCGCCGTTCCCATATTAGATGACAATGTTGCTATCGGCGTGCTGGGCGTTCACCGGCTTCGAATGCGCGCTCGTTCTTTTGATGCAGATCTCACAGTGATGCGAATCATCGCTACTTTTATCGCTCAAATACTTCGTATTAACCAGTTATTTAATGAGCGCACGGAACATTTACGTCAGGAAAATTTGGAATTAAAAGACGCACTGGAAACTCAACAAACTGACCATGGAATTCTTGGAGATAGTCCTCCAGTACGCGCGGCAATATCTCAAGTTATGCAAGTTGCGGATACCCCGGTGACGGTGTTGTTAACCGGTGAATCTGGTACCGGTAAAGAACGCTTTTCGCAAATTCTTCACCTTAACAGTCAACGCCAAGATCAACCATTCTTAGCGATAAACTGCGCCGCTATCCCGGAACAATTGCTTGAATCTGAATTGTTTGGTCATGAACGCGGCGCCTTCACAGGCGCGACAGCAACTAAGCAAGGTAAGGTAGAGCTAGCTAATAATGGCACATTGTTTCTCGATGAAATTGGCGATCTTAGTCTTGAATTGCAATCAAAATTACTACGAATCCTTGAAAGCCAAGTGGTACAAAGAGTTGGCGGCACCAAAGATATTCCAGTGGACGTTCGTATTATCGCAGCGACTCACAAAAACTTGCAGGATGCTGTGAACCGCGGCGATTTTCGTCTTGATTTGTTTTATCGCCTGAATGTATTCCCTATTCACTTACCGCCACTTAGAGAGCGAGCCGGTGATGTTCGTACTTTAGCTCGTCATTTTTTACTTATGGCGAATCAAGACTATCAACGTCATGTTGTGTTCGCTAATGGTGTGATGGAAAGGCTGGAAAGCTTTAGCTGGCCTGGAAATATTCGCCAATTGGAAAACGTGATTAAGCGCGCGGTGCTTAAGGCAGAAAACGGCACGATTGGTATCAGAGGTATTGAAGCAATCTTACAACAAGAATCAGCCATTCATGAACATACCGAAGCTGGGCAGCCGACCTCAGCTTTTGGTGGAACAGCACACCTAAGGCCACGCACTTCCTCCATTCCTGTGCCGGTGCCAGACGCGCCTCAACCTCTTCAAACCAGCAGCAGACCTTATAGTTGGGTGCGCGAGGATGAAAGAGATGCACTTCAAGAAGCCTTGAAACGTACCCACGGCAACAAAACTCGTGCCGCAGCACTTCTAGGAATGACTGCACGTCAGTTTCGTTATCGACTCGCTAAACTTGGCAATGGCTCGTAACGTCAACCATTCATTGTTCGACTCTTAACCTGACAAAGTGGACACACTCATCTGACATTGTCACTCATTGGCAAGTCCGCTGTGTTCGATCTCGCCTACTTTAACTCTTAATATAAAGCTAACTTGTTGTTATTTAATGCTTTTCCATTTTGTTTTGGAGTTGGCATTCTGTGTGCTCTATATCTCCTTGAATCAAAGCCAGCTTTGAGATTGTCAAGATTCGCTTCTAACCCAATGGAGAAAATAATGAGTGATTCAGCAACCGCAGAACCAATGACAGTATCTAGTTATTTACGCCCTATCGACAGCGAAGGTCTAACGGCGTTTGCAGAAAAAGGCCGCAATAACCCTGATACTCGCGGTACCAACAAAGTGCATACCGTTACCGAAGGTCAGTACAGAACTATTAGCCACGTAAACCAGCATGAAGTGGTTGTTGATGAACCTTTGCATTTATTTGGTGAAGATACTGCACCAGCGCCTGGTGAAATCGTATTGTCAGGATTAGGTGGTTGCTTGGCAGTAGGCATTACCGCTGTCGCAACTTGGAAACAAGTAAAGCTTTCTAAGTTAGAAATTTTTCTTGAAGCAGATATCGGTAATACAGCCGCTTGGGGTGCAGGTGGTGCTGATCGCACACCAGAAGAAATGGGGTTTCAGGAAATTCGTGTCAAAGTTCTGGTAGAGGGTGACGCTAGCCAAGAAGAACTCGATGAGATAGTTGAACGCGCTAACTATTTCTCACCTGTGGCTAACTCCATGCGAAACCCAATTCCCTTCAGCATCAGCA
>JAKSAW010000108.1 GCA_022361455.1 Pseudomonadales bacterium
TATGTTTGTTAAGTTTCTGTATTATTAGATGCTCTGCATCTACGTGGATGCATGTGGGTCTATGATGCTGTGCATCATGAGGTGTCGATCTGGGGTGGCTCCTGAGCCATGTGGAGGTCTATTGCTGCTGACTTCGTCATGTTTCCTGTCTGGGATCGATCCTAGATCGATGTGGACGATGGGCTATTTTGTGGCTTTATGGATTTTATAGATATTGCTATTAACTCATTGATATCATGGGTCTTATAACATTATCGATCTTCGATCGATGGCATCAAAGATGCTGTGGACACCTCATTATGAGGGTCCTTGCAGGTCCCTGGTCTCAGAGGGGCCAAAACCCCGGTTTTGGAGGGTCCTCGAAAATGGCTATTTTTGGCTATTTTTAATGATTCTTAATAACATGCATTATTTATAACTTTTATTGATTTTATAGTAAAAATATTTTTTAAAATTTTTGAAATTTTTTTTTCAATTTTTTTTTAAAAATTTTTAAAAATTTTCAAATTTTTGCCGAAATTCGGAAAAAAATACAATGCCACTTTTCTGGGGGTAGGGGTACCCCCGGGGTCCCCCGGGCCCGGATTTCCGGAAAAATCCGGACAATTAATCCTATATGAGCACGATTATCGAGAACAAAGTTCACCAGTTCTCCTATTACTTAGTGACGCCGGGAGGCCATTTTTGGGTTTCCGGGGGTCCCTCTATAAGCCATTATAAGCCATTATAGCCTATTATAGGCCTCCTATAGCGTCTTTATAAGATTTATAAGAAGTCTATAAAAGGTTATAAGTTATAATGATATATAATGATAGTTATTGATAATGTATGATAAGTATTAAAGTTATTAAAAAATGCTAAAATTTGGCTATTTTTGGGGGTCCCGGGAAACCCCCGATTTTGGGCCTCTGGGACGGGCCTGAGCCCAGGGATCGAAAATTGAGCTCTTTGAGCTATAATGGATGCATTGATGTATAAAAAGCTGTGCTTTTTTATGGATGCCTATTATTAGAGGCCTAAAAACCTCATGCTTCGCAAGAGCCTCCGAGGAGGGGTCCCTAAAGGGACCGTTTTTAGACCTCTCAAATCCTGCCAAGGA
>JAKSAW010000095.1 GCA_022361455.1 Pseudomonadales bacterium
GATCGCGGACTTCGACGCTCAGCTCGATCTGCTTTCGCGAATGGATGAGTGCGACGGTGGCTTCGACACCGCGATCGAGATCGAGTGTGAGATGTGCGACAACGTCTACGAGATCAACCTCCCTTTCGAGGGCGAGGAGTTCTGGACTCCGCGGAAGTCTACGCGGAGAAGCGCCTCGCCTTCGAGAAAGACCAAGCGAGTAGCGCGGTCGATGACGGAGCGAGCGGAAGACTAAAAGAGCTCGAAGCTCTCGACGTCCAACCTCACGGTGTCTTTGACCTCTTTCCGCTTTTCCCGATCTATTCTGAAGATTGGTTGGATAACGCCATCGCTGAGCTCTGCTACCATCCCTACGGCGGCGGTGGCCTTGCCTTCGGTGCTCAGTGGGTTGAAAATCTCCCAATAGGTCGGATCGAATATTACCTCCGCTGGCTGGACGAACGTCGAGCCGACGAGAGGCGAGCAATCGAGAGGGCCGGCAAAAAGAAGTAGATGGCGCTCAACAACATCGGCCTCGGCATGACGATCACCGCGACGAACCTCGCGAGTGGAACGTTGCGTCGCGTGTCTGGTGACATCCGCCGTACCTCGGCGAACTCGGTGATCGCGTCCAACGCAATGCGTGCCGGGTTCGCTGTTGCTGCTGCCGGCGCCCTCACCCTCGTCAGCGGCCTAACGGTCCTGAAGGGGGCGATGTCTCTCGCCAGACAGGCGGGCGAGTTTGAACAGGCAATCGCCGCAGTAGGCGCCATCGCAAATGCGAGCGTTCCAGAACTCGAATCTCTTCGAGATGCTGCGATCGAAGCAGGTATCGCAACACAGTTCTCACCCACCGAGGCAACCGAGGGTCTTCAGTCACTCATCACCGCAGGTCAGACAGCCACACAGGCCACCGAGACGCTCATTCCGGTCCTCGACCTTGCTGCCGGCTCTCTTGGCCAGCTCGGCGTTGCTGGGGCTGCTGAGGCCGTCGTCGGTACGTTGAACAGCTACCAGCTCTCAGCGACCGAAGCGGCGAACGTGACCGACCGTCTCCTTCGCACCACGCAGCTCACCAACTTCCAGGCTCGCGACTTCGAGACCGGACTCGCGAAAGCTGCTGCCGCAGGTGCCGTTTTTAGTCAAGACCTCAACGACGTCCTGATCACGATGGGTCTGTTGCGTAATGCGAACATCGACGCGTCGAGTTCGGCAACTGCGTTCCGTGAAGCCACACGTCGACTCGGCTCCGATCAGAATGCTCAGCGCGCGGTGACTGAAGCTGGCGTTCAGATCTTCGATGAGCAGACCGGCGCTATGCGCAGCATTGTCGACGTCATGCAAGAGCTGTCGGTCGCGACGGCCGACCAAACGGAGCAAGAGCGAAATCGGACTGTTGCTCAGGCATTCGGCGCCCGAGGTCTTCTTGCTTTCAACGCCATCGCCCGAGCGACGTTTACAACTACTCGTAACAATCGTGAGGTAACGCTCGAAGGCGCCGAAGCGATACGTGCTTTGCGCAAGGAGCTTGATGGGGCGACAGGTACAGCGGAGAGATTCCGCAACGAGCTCCTCGACACCTTCGAGGGTCAGAAGCAGTTGCTTCGAGGAACCCTTCAGACGCTCGGCATCGTGCTCGGCGAATCCTTCGCGAGGATCCTGAAGCCGATCGTCAAGAGCATCGTCGACACCCTCAATACGATCCTTCAGTTCTTCAACGACCTACCGCCCGAGATGAAGGATGTGATCTCGCGGTTCATCCTCTTCGCCGGTGCAGGTCTCGTTCTCTTCGGCGTCTTCACTCTCATCGCTGGTGTGATCACGATCCTGCTTCCTCTGCTGAAGACGATGACGATCGTGATGC
>JAKSAW010000105.1 GCA_022361455.1 Pseudomonadales bacterium
AATTAGCTGAGGAATGAAACGTATGGCTGCTCGCAAAACCAAGAAAGCAACTGCAAAAAAGAAAGTAGCATCGAAGAAAGTGGCTGCCAAGAAAGCTGCTAAGAAAACCACCGCGAAAAAAGTTACTGCCAAAAAAGCTGTAGCTAAGAAAACCACCGCTAGAAAAGCCGCTCCTAAAAAACCCGCCGCTAGAAAAGATCCCATCGTCGCCCTAAAAGCTCAAATCACTAAACTTGAATCTCAAGTACAAGCTGAGCTAGACAAGCAATCCAAAGCGGCTGCCAAAGTAGCGGATTCTGCAAAGAAAGCTGCTGCGAAAGCAACTGCTGCTAACAAAGCGGCCGCTGCCAAGGTTAAGGCGACTCAAGCTAAGCTAAAAGCGAAAGCAACTGCTGCTAACGAAAAGGCTGCCGCCAAGGCCAAAGAAGCTGCAGCAAAAGCTGCCGATACCCTTAAAGCAGCCAAAGCTAACGCAGCTGCTGCCAAAGCCACTATTGCGGATGCGAAGCGTGCCGCCGCCAACAATAAAAAGGTGAGCGCAGCTGCCGCTAAGGTTTCTAAAGAAATCGCAGCAGAAGAAAAGGCACTTGCTGCTAAACAAGCCGCTGCCGCTAAGGCCGCTGCCAAGAAAGAAGCTGATGCCCAGAAAAAGGCCGCAGCAAAAGCTAAAATAGCTGCCGCTAAAGCCAAAGCAGCCGAGAAGAAGAAAGCCGCCGCCGCTAAAAAGAAAGCCGCAGCGGAAAAAGCGAAAGCGAAAAAAGCTGCCGCAGCTGCGAAAAAGAAAGCTGCCGCAGCAAAAGCCAAAGCTAAGAAAACAACTGCCAAGAAAGCCACCGCGAAGAAAGCGGCAGCCAAGAAAGCTACACCTAAAAAGGCCGCAGCGAAAAAAGCCGCTGCTAAGAAAGCAACTGCAAAAAAAGCAGCACCCAAGAAGACCGCCGCTAAGAAAGCTGCTGCAAAGAAAGCCGCTCCTAAGAAAACTGCCGCCAAAAAAGCCGCTGCCCCTAAAAAGGCTGCAGCAAAAAAGCCGGCCGCTCCTAAGAAAGCCGCAGCACCAAAGGCTGCTCCTAAGCCTGCAGCTCCAAAAGCGGAAGCACCTAAGCCAGCCCCAGCAGCTAAGCCTGCTGAAGCGAAGCCAGCTGCTGCACCAGCCCCAAAACCAGCCGCTCCTAAGCCAGCCCCAGCGCCGGCTCCTGAAGCTGCTAAGCCAGCTCCGGCGCCAGAGGTAAAAGCTGAACCAAAACCAGAGCCTAAGCCAGAGCCAAAACCAGAACCGATTAAGAATGAGCCCACAGAACCAGGTCGTAGCTTGTTCTCTCCGGATTCTGACGCTTAGCCACTCTAAGCAGTAAGTAAGCCGAAAAAAGGGCCAGCAATGCTGGCCCTTTTTAATTAGAATAACGACTCTTTGTTGAGTTAGTTGAAGTATCCAATGATCCACTTATCTGAGGTTGCCCTTCTTAGAGGTAACAAAACCCTTCTTTCAGACGCCTCCTTTACTGCCCACGCTGGCTGGCACATTGGTCTTACTGGTCGCAACGGATGTGGGAAAAGTAGCTTGTTTGCGCTACTGAAAGGAGAGCTGAGCGCAGACCAAGGGGAATACAATATTCCTCGAGATTGGCAAATTGCTCATATGGAGCAAGAGATCGATGCTCTCGATAAAAGCGCTATCGATTACGTGATAGATGGCGACAGCGAGTTAAGACGGCTTCAAAAAGCCCTCAGCAAAGCTGAGGCCACTGAAGACAACCATCAAATTGCTCATCTTCATCACGAACTTGATTTAATCGATGCCTATAGAGCTGAAACCAAAGCAGCCAAGCTCCTTATCGGTTTGGGCTTTCAGCAGAACCAACTCAACACCAACGTACGAGACTTTTCCGGTGGCTGGCGGATGCGCCTAAACCTAGCAAAAACCTTGATGTGTCGCTCCGATCTACTGCTGCTGGACGAGCCCACTAACCATCTAGATTTGGACGCGATTATTTGGTTGGAATCTTGGATCCAACAGTATCAAGGTACCGCGATTATCATTTCTCACGATCGCGACTTCCTTGATAAAACCGTGCAACATATTTTGCATATCGAACATCAAACCCTAAACCACTATAAGGGCAACTACACACAATTCGAGATCACACGAGCAGAGCAGCTGGCATTGCAACAGGCACAGTTTGAAAAGCAACAGCGCCAGATCGCTCACATGCAATCCTTTATCGATCGCTTTCGCGCAAAAGCCACTAAGGCTAAACAAGCTCAAAGCCGAATCAAAGCTCTGGAGCGCCTTGAGCAGATTGCCCCAGCACATGTGGACTCTCCCTTCCAATTCAGTTTTCGCGAACCGGAGAAAATGCCAAACCCGCTCATGCGAGTCGATAAAGGCTGTGCCGGTTATGGTGAGAACGCGCGTATTATCGAAAACATCGATTTGCATATTGGCCCCGAGTCACGAATTGGCTTGCTGGGCCCCAATGGTGCTGGTAAATCTACACTCATCAAGTCCATTGCTGGTGAGTTACCACTGATAGCGGGTTCTAGAGAAGTCAGCGAACATCTAAATATTGGCTATTTTGCGCAACACCAACTGGATCAGCTAGACCCAGAAGCAACACCACTAATTAGTATGCGGCGCATCGCTCCCAACGCCGAAGAACCCAAGATCAGGAGCTACTTAGGTAGTTTTGGGTTTTCTGGTGATATGGTAGATCACTCCATTGGCCATTTTTCCGGTGGAGAGAAATCCCGATTGGCTCTGGCACTTATTATTTGGCACAAACCCAATTTATTGCTTCTCGACGAACCCACTAACCACCTGGACCTGGAAATGCGTCATGCACTCACACTGGCGCTGCAAACCTATCAAGGTGGCTTAATCTTGGTTTCTCATGATCGCCACTTGATTCGCAACACCACCGACGAATTGTTGTTAGTGGCCAATGGCAAGATCGAAACCTTTAAAGAAGATCTTGACGCCTATGCCAACTGGTTGAGTGAGCATCGTCAGCAGGAATTGAAATTTGATAGTCAGAACGGATCAAGCTCCACACCAAAAGTGGATAAGAAAGTCGAGCGGCAAAAAGCCGCAGAGCTTCGTAATCAATTGCGACCTCTCAAGAAGGAATGCGATGGTCTAGAAACCAAGCTCGATAAACTGCAAACGACCAAAGCGTCCCTTGATGAGCAGCTAGCGGACAATTCCTTATACGAGGAACAACATAAAACTAAGCTAAGCGACTTACTTCAGAAGCAAGCTGAAACCCAACAAGCGATCAACGAAACCGAAGAAGCTTGGATGCTCGCACTCGAAGCCTTGGAAGCGCTTGAGGCAGAATTATCTGAGTAATTAGCTCAACCAGCTTTTAACACCTCTATAAGGCTGCCACTACCTTACGGAGTGATGTGCCGCCCTTTTAATCAAGCGATTGTGGATTGTGAACTTTTTATGACAATTTTGATTTCTTTCCACAGTTACTATTAAATAGTCTGCCTGTTTCTTACATAAAGGCCGAAGAAAACTTGAAAACCCTGGCGTTTTTCAACGTTAAAGGTGGCGTTGGCAAAACCACCTCCGCTGTTAATATTGCCTATCTAGCCGCACAGGCTAAATTGAGCACCCTGTTATGGGATCTCGATCCGCAAAGTTGTGCTTCTTGGTATTTGGGCGTACCCGACAATTCTGAACACAAAGCTCTGCGAGTTTTTAAAGGCAAAACACCCATTGGTAAGTTACGCGTCAATAGCGCTTATCCTAAGCTTCAGGTTATTCCCGCCGACATCAGCTTGAGAAAACTCGAGATCCTTCTTGGTGACGAAGCCCACTCTCGCAAACTGTTAGAAAAACTCGCTGATAACTTAAGCGAGAAAAACAAGCTGTTAGTATTTGATTGTGCACCCGCTTTTTCCAAGGTATCTGAAAATATTTTTACTTGTTCTGACGTGCTGGTGGTTCCCCTTTTGCCATCACCTTTGGCATTACGCTCATTTCAGCAATTAAAAGACTATGTAAAAGGCAAAAAACAGTGGAAACATTTAGCCATCCACCCATTTTTTACCATGGTCGATAAGCGTCGCAAGATTCACAACGAAGTGATTGCAGATGCGAAAAATTTAGTCGGCATATCAGATCCAGTGTGTATTCCTTACACGAGTGAATTAGAAAAAATGGGAACTCACCAAAAACCCATCCATCAATACGCAGCGCGAACTCCCGGAGCACTTGCCTACCAAACACTTTGGGAACAACTGATCGATAAATACGCGCTTACATAGTCAAATAACGGCGTATCTGATTATCCTCTAACCGTTTAAATTCAAGTTCTTGATTTCAGTTTCCAAGCAAACTTTTTTTATAGTATCGTCCAGCCAAGTATATTTAGTTTAGCTGCTTCTTGCTCTCGACTATTTCTTAGTCACTTAACAATTTATGGGGCACTCACCATGAATGTAAAATCCCTTGGCTCGTTTCTACAAAATGTTTTTATTCCACTAGTGACTGTTGGTACTGCCACTATGGTGGCCTGGTTAAATCATTCTATCTCCGAAGTTGATCAAGATATTAAAGAGCAAATTGCCGCCGTTGATATCGCTATCAAAGAAGCGCGAGATGAAAGAGAGAAACTTAATGCTGAGCGGGAATTTAATTTTAAAATTTATGACTTAGTTCAGCAGTCCCTAGAGGAAGAAAACGAAAAGAAACAAGAGGTGGCTAAACAATTTGTGCTAGTGATGGTGGATGGCGAGTTACGTAAACGTTTATTGGGCGTGCTAGAAGCTGGTGGCACACCAACTATTCAAAGAGAAACCGCCATTGTTATTGCTCAAGAACGTGAATTCGAAACTGAGCAAAAAGCAGTCTTAAGAACCAGCCGCAAAGTGAAGCCTTCATTCAATTGGGAGGATTGGGACTACGATATATTTTGGTGTGCTTCATCCGGCAGAACGGCAAAACATCAAGCAGAATTGATTCGAGATCAATTAAAAAAGGAAGGAGCAGCTGGAAGAATCAGAGTGCGTGAACTCTATGATTCGGTAAATGCAAGATCAGGATACAAAGTATCAGGTTACGCCATCCGACGCTCAGACAGCGAGATTAAGCAGGCCGAGGCATTGGAGCGCTTATCGATGCAGGTACTTTCAGAGAATGGATTTCCCGCAGCATTTGAACAACAAAATACGAGCGAAAAAACCAAATGGTATATTAGCGCTTTTGTATGCCCTTAATCTTAGTAACACGGCCTATTACGCATCTTGTGTATTAGGCCGATTGTGCGATTGCTGTATCTGAATTTCTCCCCATTTCATCCTGGGTTTCACCGGCCAACCACATATAGACGGATGGCAATATAAACAACGTAAACAACGTACCAATGGCCATGCCGGCCACCAAAATGATACCAATGCTATTGCGGGCCTCGGCCCCGGCGCCTGTCACTAATACCAACGGGAAATGCCCTAATACAGTCGCCGCTGTCGTCATTAATACTGGGCGAAGGCGTAAAGCAGACGCTTCTTTTATTGCCTCAATCTTTGCCATACCTAAGCGTTGTTGTTCGTGAGCAAACTCAGTGATTAATATTCCATTCTTAGCAATTAGCCCGACTAAAGTAATAAACCCAATTTGTGCATAAATATTAATGGTGGTTAGACTCAAGAAGCTGAACAACATAGCGCCAGACAACGCCAATGGCACCGAACCTAACAACACTACCAGAGGCAAGCGAAAGCTATTAAATTGTATGGCCAATGCTAAGTACACAACAATCACCGCAATGATTAATACCGATACCATGCTGTTGCCTTCTTTGCGCAGCTGCCTGGAGACCCCTGCATAATCGACCGTATAACTACCTGGCAGAATTTCTTTTGCCGCATTCTCTAAAGAAGATAACGCTTGCCCATTGGTTGTACCGGGCAACACGCCAGCATAAATTCGAAAAGCACGTTGTTGGTTAAACTTTCCTAATGAGCGAGGAGCGGTAGTGGTTTCAATACTGGCAATCATGCGCAATGGAATCAAATTACCTTGCGGAGATTTAATGAATAAATCTAACAGCGCATCAGGATTATCACGCGACGCATGCTCAACCAATGGAATCACACGATAAGCTTTACCATCAGCATTAAAACGATTCGCGTCCATTTCCGCCAAGAGTGTCGCCAGCTGTTGGGTAACATACTGAATATCCATACCTAAGTCAGCAATACGATCATGCTGAAAGTACAATCGTGATTGCGGCAAATTAACGGTCAAATCGGTATCAACAAACATAAACTGACCACTTTGGTAGGCAGCTTGAATTAGTTTTTGCGCATAGCCCTCCATTTCTTCATAACTATCAGAAGACTGCACTACTAACTCAACATCAAACTGACCAGCCGTTGGCAAGCTCGGAAACAAAACTGGAAAGACTTTTACACCAGTAATATTGGACAGCAAACCAAACACAGATGGTAGAAGCTCTTGCACTGACTGATCCCGATCTTTGAAGTCGACAAACTCAATCCCACCGAAACCGCCGTTAGGTGAAATAATTTGCCACACCATATTCAGCCCAGGGACATTTTCCTGAATAAGGCTTATAACATCATCCATGTAATCATCGGTATACTCCAACGATGCATTGGGTGGCGACTCTATAATAATGTTAATACTATTTTGATCTTCGATGGGTGAAAGCTCTTTTGCTGAAAAGAGATAAAAAGGAACAACAAGTAATGATATAAACAGCGCAAAGAAAAGAATCTGCTTATTCCAGGTTAAGGTCTTTCCCAGTAGGTTAAAATAGGCTTCTCGCAAACGATCAAACCAAGCGTTTACTCTCCTAGTCATTTTACTTTCTTTACCATTATCAGCGCAGACCCAAGCACTCATAATAGGTGACAAGGTAATAGCAACAATACCGGAAATAATCACAGCTATTGCCAAAGTAAACGCAAACTCTTTGAACAAGCTACCAGTAAAACCTGAGACAAAGCCTATTGGCGTGTAAACCGCCGCTAGTGTAAAAGTCATAGCTATTATGGGCGATAACAATTCCCGTGAGCTTACCAGTGCGGCTTCAAACCTACTTCGTCCTTCACGCAAATGGCGCGCGACATTTTCAACAACCACAATGGCATCATCCACGACTAAGCCAACAGAAAGCACCACCGCCAGAATAGTCAGCAGATTCAAGGTAAAACCTAATGCAGAGATTGCAGCAATACTGCCAAGAATAGAGATTGGGATAGTTACTAATGGCACAAGCGCTGTTCGTGCAGACCCCATCAATACCAACACAACGATGCCAACGAGAACAATCGTTTCAAATAAAGTAGTAAATATTTCTTTTATAGATTCCCTCATGTAGATGGTGCCATCGTAACCGGTATTGATAGATAGCCCTCTGGGGAGGGAAGCATTGATAGATTCCAGGCGCTCATAAACTTCATCACCGATTGCAATTTCATTGGCTCCCGGTAAAGGCCAAATGGAAATGTAGATGGTCGTTTTATGATTATAACGGCCTTTTATAGTACCTCTTGTTTCTCCCGTTTCAATTCGCGCCACATCGGCCAAACGAATCACAACATTATCCTGATGACGCACGACCAATTGCTCGAAATCACTCAAGGTTCTCAGTGTAGCGTTGGTCAATAAATTGATCTGGCTTTGACTATTCTCAGTTTTACCAAGAGTCGCAATAACATTGTTAGCGCGAATCGCCGCTAATACCTCATCAGCTCCCATATTAAGTGCCGCGATTTTTAAAGGATCAATCCACACCCGCATGGCAGGGGTTCGGCCTCCTTCCAAGCCAACTCGCTGCACCCCTTCAATCGCCGCGAATACCGGATTTACTTGACGCTCCATATAGTCTGTTAATTCAGAGCGCGTCCAGCTGTCGCCATGGACATCCAAATAAAATAAAGCCGCAGGTCGATCTGCTCGAATGACTTCAACGGATGGATCTTCTGCGCCATCAGGCAACTCATAGCGTATCTGCGCTAATCTAGATGAAAGTTCTGCTAAAGCACGTGTACTATCTTCATTCAGCTCTAACCATGCAGTTACTTTACTGCTACCTGCGGATGTGGTGGCATCTACATAGTCCACACCGGGAATGGTCATCGCTGCCCGCTCGATTGGTTCCGTGATAAAACCTTGCACCACTTCGGCAGACGACCCAGGATAGATGGTAGTGATTTCAAGAGATGAGCTTTCGATCTTTGGAAACTGCAGAACCGGAATTTGCATAGCTGCCGAAACGCCTGCGATTAACAGCACCGTCGAAATAACGATGGCAATCACTGGCCGATTAACAAAAATATCCACTAGCGTGACTCCCCAGCAACAGAACTCGACTGGGTGTCTGTGGCGATGTCACTCCCCGGTTTATTACGTTCCTTAATAAAAACCAACAAGCTTTCACGCAACTTAAAAGCACCAGCAGCAGCTACACGCATACCTTCAGAAATCTCGCCGGATACATACGCATTATTGTTCTCAACACGCGATACAGTGACTTGTCGACGCACCGCCCGGAAACCATTCTTCGCTGCATCCTCTTCCAGCACATAAACGAACTGGCCTAATGGATCTTGCTGAATTGCAGTGGCAGGTATAGAAAGTAGCTGAACAGCTGCACCGACAGGCACAGTGACACTAACCATGGTATTGGGAACTAATGCTAAAGTTTGATTATTGAACTCTGCTCTATATGATCGACTACGGCTAGCTCTACTCAGCATCACATTCTCAGCAATTACCTGAGCACCCACTGTCTTTTTAACTTGAGCATTACCAATCACTTTTAGCGTTAAGCTTTGGTCGACTTTAATCGTGGAATAAAATTGCGGGACTTTAAAATCAACCCACATCATGGAAGACTGCTCAACCAACGAAGTGATCAAGGTGTTGTCTAGGATATATTGACCTGCTTCAAATCGATGTAACCCCACCTTTCCTGAGAAAGGTGCGCGCACAGTCTTTTTATCGATGTTTCTTTTCAGGGCTTCCACTTCAGCCAGTGTGGTAGACAACTCTGCTTTAGCACGGTCTAACTGCTCTTTACTACCGGCTTTAGATTTATACAATCCTGCCGCTCGCTCATAGACAGACTTAGCTAACTCAGCCCTTGCTAAAGCTGCCGCTAAATTGGCTTGCTCAATACTAATATCTTGCTGCAAGAGAATCTGATTTTCTTCCACCAAAGCACCTGATTCAAAGAAAACACCAACGATTTCACCAGGAAGCTCATTACGAATATCTAATTGTCGTGGCGCAATCACCTCTCCCATAACTTCAATGGAAGGGGTATATTGCACCGCTTTCACTAGCACTGATTCCACCGTTTCTGATGGTTCCGGAAATGATTCGGCGAATGCAATAGCAGAGCGTATCTCAGTCACCTTAAAGAAGGCTAAGCCTAGAAAAATCACCAGGCACGCGACTACTGTGATGATCCAAGGTTTTAAATTCATATCCACTTCTCTTAAA
>JAKSAW010000102.1 GCA_022361455.1 Pseudomonadales bacterium
GCAGCCATACGTTTCATTCCTCAGCTAATTTAACGGTGACGCATTCGTTGGCAATTATACGGTATGAGAACACAATATCTATACCTTTACTTTTTGTTGATAGCACATTGCAGATTAAAAGCAATAGTTAACGCTTAAACCACCCCAAATTGATAGTGTTTTTCGCAAAATTGAGTGTCTGTGTTGGCACATTGATTTTTAGAGTGCAGCAGTTGTAATTATTATCTGCTAAGATCGGGATCACGCCTTGGGAGTTGAATAACGAACGAGGTGAGAACATTGTTTTTCATGTTGCTATTTGATGGCTCTATTAGATCGCTTTAGTGTTTACGAATGGCAGCAAGATCGATGCGATTTAACCATAAAAATTTAGGTATTTACTCTCCGATAAAACCGCTGTTTGTAGCAGCCCAACAGTGTTGTCATCGCTGTGATTTTAAGTGTTTCAGTAGGAGCTAGGAGGAAAGATGAAGAAGTTTATGATTGCGGCGCTTGCGTTAGGTTTGGCCGGGTGCCAACAGGGTGAGCAGCAGGAAGACACAGCAAAAGCTGAAGCAGCCAGTGCGGGTATCGTGGCGGAAGCAAATGCAGCGGAAGCTCCAGCTAGTGAGTTCTCTAGTGAGGAGCAAAAAGCGAGTTATGCCATTGGTCTTAAGTATGGAGAGGCGATGGGGCGTGACGTGAAAGAGCTTGATCTTGAGCTTTTCTACAAAGGCTTAACCCATGGCTTTAAAGGCGAGAAGCCCTTGCTAGAGCCTCAAGAGGTGATGACGACTTTGAAAGCGCTTCAAACTCGCAAAATGAAAGAGATGCAAGACGCGCAAGCGAAAGCATCAGACGAGAACAAAGCGAAAGGTGAAGCTTTCCTTGCGGAAAACAAAAAGCGTGAAGGTGTTAAGACTACCGACAGCGGCTTGCAATACGAAGTGCTTTCTTCAGGCGCGGCTGATGGTGTGAGCCCAGGACCAAATGACAAAGTTAAAGTGCACTATCATGGCACATTGGTAGATGGCACAGTCTTTGACTCTTCTGTAGATCGTGGTCAGCCTATCGAGTTTGCGGTGGGTGGCGTTATCAAAGGTTGGACTGAAGCACTTCAATTAATGAAGAAGGGCGACAAGTTTAAACTGTTTATTCCTTCTGATTTAGCTTACGGTGCTCGCGGAGCTGGTCCCAAAATCGGCCCTCACGCTGCTCTAATCTTTGAGGTTGAATTACTAGATGTGATTTCTCAAGAATAATTCTGAGGAATAGGCGAAACGGAGAAGCGCAGATTGCTTAAGTAACCTGCGCTTTTTTATTCACTCCAATACATCACTTTGCCATTGGAAAAAGCTGCATAGGCAGCGGTGGTTGGTTTATTGCCGAAGGTGACATCACCAATAATCAGCCCCGAAGGAGGTTGAAAGCTAGGTGGCCTTGCTGACCAAGTTTTTAATTCTTTACCGCTTTTCACATCCCAAAGCATTGCTCTTCGAACTGTGTCTCCAGTTAATAAATACTTTTTATCTTTACTGAACCTGGCAGAAGTTAGGGTGATTCTAGGAAATCCAACTTGGCTGATGGGCTTGCCAGTTTTTACATCCCAAATGGTGGCCTCTCCATAATATAAGGCACCAAATACCAAGCGACCATCCCCAGATATAGCCACTTTGGAAACATCATCGCCGATCTTAAAGCTGTGTAATTCCTTTTCGTTGAGAAGGTCCCAAATTCTCACATGGCCGTCTTCAGAGCCAGTAGCACCAATCCTTCCATTGTTGGAAATGGCGACCGTATTCACATCGCCATTATGGGCAAGTTTGGCAACGATACTGCCGCTAGCTGTTTCTATGAAAACAGCATTGTAGTTTTCTTGTCCCACCAGGGCGTAGCGTCCGTCTTTGGATAGCGCAACATCCAATGCACCACCTCTGGCTTCCCAGAATCCTTGCGGTCGACCGGTTTTGATATCCCACATTACCATGCGCTTTTTTTCTGCGGTGATGGCATGAGAGTTATTGGGAGAGATCGCAGCGGCTACAATTTCAGACATTTGGCCTTTGGAGTGATTCCAATTGAAAAGGCGTTCTCCGTCCTTCAATCGCCACAAGCTACCGCCATGTAATATGGACCCAACGACTGCGAATTTGCCGTCTTGGCTTAGTGTGATCGTGTAGGCCCCTTGTGCTGTTAATTCCCACTCTTTCTTCGGTGTATCACCGCAGGCGAGCAGAGACAGAGTCAGACAAGCAATAACCAGAAAGCGCTTTCCTAGCATATTCGTTATCTATGGTTGTGTAAGAAGATAAGATAAGTGTAGATGAGGATAGGGATTTTGAGGAGCGGCGAGCAGGGAGCTCGCCGCGGAATCTTGCAGTGGTATTACGCTACCATTTCACGGTGGCGATTATGCAGTACTTCAATCAACTGATCTTCCAGGTCGAAACGTTCTACTAGTTTCTCGCCCAATCTTGAAAGATCGGTGGCAAGTTCTGGTAGTACATCTTCGGAAATATCTTTGCCGGTGTACTTGTCGTTAAAGTCTACGGCTATTTGGGTGGAAGATTGGATTCTTGGAAGGACTGTGTTGGCTAATTCTGAGTAGTCTTCGTTGAAGTCTTGAGCTTCTTGAAGTAATTCGTCGTAAATTTCAAAGTGACCTGCGGACATGTAATCGATGAGAACTTCTGAGAAGGCTTGAACTTTGATGGCGACTGGGGTGTCTTTGGGGGTGTATTCTCTAAGGCCATCAACTGCGCAATATAGAAGGATCAATTCCTGTCTTTCTTTGAGCCAACCTTCAACGAGTTTATCAACGGTGCCCCAATGTTCTTTTTTACTTTCAGCGTGCTTTAACATGGTCTAACCCTTTCCATGAATGATTTTTTATTTGCTGATTAACCGGCGTTGGAATGAATCAGCGGTGGTAGGTTTATCGGTAGTAACCGACAATAATGTTTGCTTAGTACTCCTTTACGCTGCGACTTTCTTGCCGCGTCCCTGTAATCCAAATTGTGAACCGTAAACTTTTGTAAACGGTTGAAACCAGGATATTCAA
>JAKSAW010000100.1 GCA_022361455.1 Pseudomonadales bacterium
CTCGGCTATTGTTGGGCCCGCGCTATATCCTCGAATCCTATCGACCCGAAATTCCTCCGCCGCCCGCCTTTGCCGACCGGGTGCTCTTAGATCTGGGCGATGACGGTGAGAAAATTGCCCCCATGATGGCCGCTCTGTCCGTGACCGGTTTTCGCGGCAAAGTCTATATCCTCTGTTCTCGCGGCAGTGGCGCGTTCGAACTGTTGGGGGCGCGTTCCGCGCAATGGCCGCACCTGGAGCCGATCCCGGTTCATCTCTTCGCCGAAGGCCCGCTCGATTTCAACAATATGCCGCTGATCATCACCGCGGCGGATCATCTCTGTACCCGCTTCGCCGCGCGCGGTCTGGTGTTTGCCACCATAGCCTTGGAAAAGGATCAGTTACACCGCTCCTATGCATTGGAACAGTTGGGAGTTGCGGTTAGTTTCGGCTGGTACGGCTCGTGTGTACCGGAGACTGCTTCGGCTCGACTGCAACCGCTGTTGACGGATGCGTCGGTTCGTCGAGCTTACGCGGAGGCGGGACCCAAATTGGTTGCGGGTGACAGTCTGGATCGTATCGCCCGTTTCTTTCCCGCCGAGAAGGCCGATTTATCTTCCTGATGCGTTATAATGCGCGCGGAGGTGCCCGATGCAGACCTGGCGAGAGGGCGGTTGCCACTGTGGTGCGGTGCGATTCAGGGTTCGATCCGATTTCCAAAAAGCCGACCTTTGCAACTGTTCCATCTGCACGAGGAAGGGGTTTATCCACCTGATCGTGGAGAAAAAAGACTTCGAGCTGTTACAGGGTGAAGACGCCTTGGGTTGCTACACCTTCAATACCGGGGTGGCCAAGCATTTCTTCTGCGCAACGTGCGGCATCTCGCCATACTATATCCCACGCTCTCATCCCGACGGTGTGGATGTAAATTTGCGCTGTGTAGAGGATATCGATTTGGAGGCGGTGACGCTCCTGCCGTTCGACGGGCGCAACTGGGAAGCAAATATCGACAGAATTAAAGGATATGACCGATGACCACGGGCAAGGGTGAACAGGTACGCGAGATGTTCGATGCGCTGGCGCCGAACTACGATTTGATGAATCGCATCATGACCTTCGGCCAGGATCAA
>JAKSAW010000453.1 GCA_022361455.1 Pseudomonadales bacterium
GATCCCGCTGGCGCCGCTCGATCAAACAGGCACGCTCGACCTCGACGTGGACGGCGCCGACGAGATCGGCCCCGGGCTTTCGCTCATCAAGGGCGGCGGCGGGGCGCTCCTGCGCGAGAAGATCGTGGCACATGCGTCTGAGCGCATGATCGTGATCAGCGATGAGTCCAAGGTGGTGCCGGTGCTCGGCGCATTTCCGCTACCGATCGAGATTACCGATTTCGCCGTCTCCGCAACGGCGCGGGCGATCGAGCGCGCGGCTGCCGCGCTTGGGTTGACGGTGGCGGTCAACCTTAGGCAAGACGGTGGCGCGCCATACCTCACCGATGGCGGAAACCGCATCCTGGACGCATCATTTGGCCAGATTCCCGACCCAGAAGCGCTCTCAGACGCGCTTTGCCGAACGCCGGGCGTTGTGGAGCACGGCCTGTTCCTGGGCTTTGCCGACCTCGCTCTCGTCGCCTCCTCCGAAGGCGTTCGGGAGATCGAGGCATGAGATTGACCCGCAATCAAGGGCGGTCGGGGCCGCCGCCTCACGGAGGATGAAATGAGACTTTCGCTTGCCGCTTTTCTGGTTGCTTCAGCGGCGATCTTCGGCGCTCCGGCATTCGCGCAGGACGCCCTCTCCGACAACACGGCTCTTCGCGACATCATCAACAACGAGCTGAGCGGGGAGACGCAGGCACTTGCCGACGAGCTGGTGCAGATCACCGGCACGGCGCGGCTGTTCGATGCGCTGCTTCCCAACATCGCCGACGAAGCCAAGAACAGTTTTATACGCTCCAATCCGCAGATGCAGCTCGGCATCATCGCCGTCGTCGATACCGTGGCGGTGGAGATGGTGAGCCGCCGGCCGGAGCTTGACCGATTTCTGGCGCGCGTCTGGGCCTCCGGCTTCACCGACGACGAGATGCAGGACCTCATCGACTTCTACTCGTCGCCCACGGGCCAGAAATTCGCGCAGACGCACGGCCAGATCCTTGCGGTTCAGACCGCCGCGGCCGAGCAATGGGCGCAGTCCGTCGCAGCCGAGCTCGACCAGCGCGTGCGCGAGGAGCTGGCCGCGGCCATGGCGGCCGAACGGGAGGCGCTGCAAAGCGATGGCGCCGGC
>JAKSAW010000098.1 GCA_022361455.1 Pseudomonadales bacterium
ACCGGTGAGGTGTAACGCTTCAAAATGGTTGAGGGCATCTCCAACGGGTAATCTTACTATGTCAGCGAGTCCTTGTTCCTCGATAAAAACGTGGCGGGCGGATTTGTTAAGTCTAGATCCACCGCAGGTGTGGCATTCCGCAGTGGTTAGATATTTGGATAACTCTTCTCTGACGGCATCTGATTCTGTGTCCTTGTAGCGACGTTGCATGTTGGGAATGATGCCTTCGAATGGATGATACCTTTCTACTGAATCACCTCTATCGTTGAGGTAATAGAAGGCGACCGACTCTTCTCCGCTGCCATGTAGAATGATGCTGCGTATTTTTTTCGACAGGCGCTTAAAGGGCTTGTCGATATCGAACCCATAGTGCTCAGCTAGCGAAGTCAGCATTTGAAAGTAGTAAACATTTCTGCTGTCCCAGCCTCTGATCGCACCTTCAGATAGGCTGTTGTCTGGATTCGTCACTATATGGTCTTCATCGAAAAATTGAGTAATTCCTAGACCATCACATTCAGGACACGCACCGGCGGGGTTGTTGAATGAGAACAAGCGTGGTTCAAGTTCACTTAGGCTGTAATTACAGATTGGGCAGGCAAACTTCGACGAAAAGAGAAGGGTGTCGTTTTCATCGTCCATGTTGCTAACGAGTGCAGTGCCGTTAGCAAGATGAAGGGCTGTTTCGAAAGATTCTGCTAAGCGTAGTTGAATGCCTTCTTTGATTTTGATGCGATCCACAACCACTTCAATGGTGTGTTTCTTTCTTTTATCTAGTTTTGGGGCCTGATCCAGTTCGACGATAATGTCGTCGATGCGGGCCCTTATAAAGCCTTCGGATTTGAGTTCTTCAATGACGTGTAGGTGCTCACCTTTTTTATCTTTGATGATGGGGGCGAGAATCATGAGCTTTGTGCCTTCATCTTTGCTCATCACTTCGTCGACCATCTGGCTGACAGTTTGTGCTTCCAACGGCTCGCCATGGTCTGGGCATCTCGGTGTACCGACTCTGGCAAATAGTAGTCTCAGATAGTCGTAAATTTCTGTAATGGTTCCCACGGTTGAACGAGGGTTATGGGATGTCGACTTTTGTTCTATTGAGATGGCAGGGGAGAGGCCTTCAATATGATCAACATCGGGTTTTTCCATTAAAGATAAAAACTGGCGAGCATAGGTGGATAGTGATTCTACGTAACGCCTCTGGCCTTCCGCGTACAAGGTGTCGAAGGCTAGCGATGACTTGCCAGAACCAGATAGGCCGGTGATGACGATGAATTTATCTCGCGGTAGATCGAGATCTACATTTTTTAGGTTATGAGTGCGAGCGCCACGTACTTGAATTGTATCCACGAAACTTCCCCTTAATTAAGCAGCCGGTAAGTATACGTTCTTATGGATGTCACCCGCTACCTCATAACAAGTGTTGTTAAGATTCAGTGGCGGGATCAAAAATGCTAGAATGCGCCGCTCTGAATTTTGATACGCAGTAAATTTTCTGGTGACTTATGAGTCCGGTAGAAACTCGGGCAACACTTACATTAGCAACGCTCTTCATGACGAGAATGCTGGGGTTATTTATGATACTTCCAGTCTTCTCGGTTTATGGTATGGCGTTGGAAGGTGCTACACCCTTGTTGGTGGGTGTGGCTATTGGCGCCTATGGATTAACTCAAGCGTTATTGCAGGTGCCTTTTGGTTTGGCATCGGATCGATTTGGTCGAAAGCCAGTTATTATCGCTGGCTTGGTTATTTTTCTAATTGGTAGCGTCGTTGCTGCTTATGCAGACAATATCTATGGTGTGATTTTTGGTCGGGCGCTTCAAGGCGCTGGTGCAATTGCTAGCGCTGTCATGGCATTGTTGGCTGACTTAACTCGAGACGACAATCGAACTAAAGCGATGGCGATGGTCGGCGCCAGTATTGGTGTTTCTTTCGCGCTCGCACTTATTTTGGGCCCGCTATTAGCTGGTTACGATGGATTGGCGGGTTTGTTTTGGTTAACTGCCCACTTAGCTGGCTTAGGTATTTTAATTACGATCTTCTTAGTCCCTACACCTGTGTCTAGTCAGTGGCATCGGGAGAATCGCCCAGTGCTTGGACAGTTCTCTGAAGTTATGCGCAACCGTGAGTTACTGCGTCTTGATTTTGGTGTCTTTCTGCTGCATCTCACCTTAACGGCGAGCTTTGTTGCAGTACCTTTAATGATGGTCAGCCAGTTAGAGTTTGCTAATCAGGAACATTGGAAGTTGTACTTGCCGGTTATGTTGGTGGCGTTTATTTTCATGGTGCCACTCATGATTGTGGCTGAGGCTAAACGCCGTATTAAGGAAGTGTTCTTGCTAGCTATCTTGTTGTTGGGGTGCGGGTTGTTGATGCTCTATCTGTATCGGGATTCGTTGTGGCAAGTTGCTATTGGTTTGTTTGTCTATTTTTGGGCGTTCAACCTGCTAGAGGCGATGTTGCCTTCTTTGGTGAGCAAGATTGCGCCTCCAGGTTCTAAAGGCACATCGATGGGCGTGTATTCTGCTAGCCAATTTATGGGAGCCTTTGTTGG
>JAKSAW010000496.1 GCA_022361455.1 Pseudomonadales bacterium
ATGTCGGGCGGTTTCGGCATGCTCAGAATACATTCTGAGATTGTGTTCAAGAAAAAGTGCCCGTTATCCGCGGCTTAAGCCTCTTTTTCATATTTGCCGCGAGGATGACCGCGGATATGGACCAGTCTTTTGGCACGCGCGCACAAACCCGTTTCGATATTTTCCGGCCACAGGACAGATTTGCAGCATGCGCCGTTCCACACGGAGGTGCGCGCGTCGGTGCCTGCGATCGCGCTGATGGCCGTGCTCGGCGGCGGGCTTGTCACCGCGATCTTCTCGCTGTTGCTGTGGCCAAGGGATGAGGTGACGCACGCCCACGGCGCCGGCAATCTCGTCGACTGGCTGTTTGCCCTTTCCACCCTGGCGGCTCTCGGCCTCGCGCTCGTCGCCTTTGAGCGCCACCGCGCGCTGGTGTCGGCGCGGCGCGGCGAGCGGAGCTTCCGCGACCTCTACGAGAATGTCGGCGAGGGCGTCTTCAGGCGCGCGCCCGACGGCGCGCTCGTCGCCGCCAATCCCGCGCTGGTAAGGCTGCACGGCTACGACAATGAAGAAGAGCTGATCCGCGGCAGCCGCGACCTCGCCCGCCAATGGTACGTCGATCCAAGCCGCAACGCCGATATCCAGAAGAAACTGCTTGAGGACGGCAACGTCACCAACGTCGTCTCCGAAGCCTATCGGCTCAAGACGCGCGAGCGCATCTGGATCGAGGAGAGCCTGCGGCTGGTGCGCGACGAGAAGACGGACAAGCCGATCTTCTGTGACGGCCTGGTGCGCGAGGTGACGGATGCCAAGCGGCGCATGGAGCTGCAGGAGCGCTACGACAAGATCACCTCGATCATCTCCGGGTATCTTCTGCAGCTTCGCGGACGACCGGACGGGACCTTCTGCCTGCCCTATGCCAGCATCGGCCTCTACCGCATGTTCGGCATCCGGCCGGAGGACGTGGTGGAGGATTCAACCGCCTACCGCAATCTCATCCGTCCCGACGACGTGGAGCGCGTGGCGGCCGAAGTGGAGCGCTCGCGCGAGACCCTTACCCCGTTCCAATGCGAATATCGCGTACGCCTCGCCGACGGGCAGGAGAAGTGGGTGCTCGCGCATTGCGTCCCCGAACGCGAGGCCGACGGGTCTACGCTTTGGCACGGCTATGTGATCGACATTTCCGAGAAGAAGCGTTCCGAAGAGCGGGTCTACGAGCTCGCCTATTTCGACGCTCTGACGCATCTGCCCAACCGCAGCCTTCTGCGCGACCGGCTACGCCTCGCCCTCGCTCGGGACGACAGCGAGACGCACCATGGGGCGGTGCTGTTTGTCGACCTCGACAATTTCAA
>JAKSAW010000432.1 GCA_022361455.1 Pseudomonadales bacterium
ACGCCATCCCTTGGTGATCTTTTTGCAACTCCTCCTTTACCATCACCTATCTCTGATCACCTTGAACATTCTCTATCCATACCATCCCCTGCATCTTCACCTGATTCGTTGACCCGTGACCCTTCTTATCAGCCTGCTGGACGAGTCACCTGTCCACCTTCTGACAGAGTTACGCGATCAAGATGTCAACTTTTTCAACCGGATCCTGCTGCTCTCGAAGCTGAAGGCATTCCAAATCCATTTCAAGGCAGAACCTTACCACGCACTCCATAGTGCTCTCCTTGCCTTGCAGATGATCTTCTTCACGATTGGCTTTCTTCTCCTCTGTCAACCTGTCGTCGCTCCTCGCCCTTCTGGCGCTCATCACTTCAACATCTCTGATCTCCAACACCTGTCAGCTACTGTTGATGAGATCCTTTCTAAGGCTTGGGTCAATGTCAATGAAAATGGCCATATTGCTTCGCTTCCTGCCCAGTATCATCTTCACCCTATTGCTGGACATCGCATTCTCAACGCTACTACTGTTCGTACTAAACGTGACCTCCAAGCTCGAGCTGATGAAATCTTCAAAGCTGCCGATGATCAACTCTTCACTCAGGATCAAGGCACTCCTCTGATCATGGATCTTTCCTTCGATGCTTATGATTGCTCTGCTCCTACCAACTTGCAAGCCGTCCATCTTCAGGGTGACGCCACTTGCTCTATGGATCCCCATCATCCTCCTCAGCAAACATCTGTGACCTACCTGCTCCTCCAGGATGTCAACTTCAAACCTTTCAAAGGCGTTCGCTGCCGAGTCCAAGAGACTAAGATTCTCCATTATTGTGGCAACTACGACCATCAGACCTTTATCCACGAGAGCTACATTTTGAAGCCTCTCCAAATCTCTGCTCCGCAGTGTCGTACTTGGTTTGACACACGTCAGTGGACCAACCCTCGTCATAAACATCTCAAGAAAGACCTCATCCTTGGCATGAACATCATTCGCTGGGATGATCTTGGTTCCATCGAGTTCGCTGACTATGATGTAGAC
>JAKSAW010000538.1 GCA_022361455.1 Pseudomonadales bacterium
ATCAGCATACACACTGCGACTATGTCTTAAACAGTAATCTGGAAGTGGTTACCCAATACGGAGAAAACAACCGCAATCTGAGTACCAACTACCGATACGACGCACTTAATCGCTTGGAAAATGAGATTCGCAATATTCAACACCGCGTCAATGAATCCAGCGTGCCGGCTGAGGTCAAAACAGAATACAGCTACGACGCTAATAACAACCTAACCAGCGTGACTGATCCAGAAAATCTAACCACCAATTATTGGATCAACGGATTCGGGGAACGCATTCGAACTAATAGCCCCGACACATTAACTACCGACTATTGGTATGACAGCCAAGGCAATCTAACAGATAAACGAGACGCTCGAGGCAGCTTGGTTAAATATAACTATGATTTGTTAGGTCGACTAAAACAGGTTCAATACCTAGGTGATACCAGCCAAAACATTGAATATTTCTATGACGAGGTTTCTGCTAGCAACCCCTATGCGTTAGGCCGTTTAACCCGTATCACCGATGCAAGCGGCAGCACACAATTCTATTATGACCACCGCGGTAATACAGTAGAAGAGCGTAGAACTATCGGCGGGCAAACCTATACCACTAAATATGCTTTCAATACGGCTGATAATTTAACGCAAATCACCTATCCCAGTGGTCGACTTGTTAATTACCTTCGTAATGATCCTCTTGGCCGAGTGACAAGTGTCACCACTCAAAAAGATGAAAATGCATCTGCACAAACAGTCGCTTCCGCATTCAGCTATTTGCCTTTCGGGCCTTTAACAGAATTTGAATATGGTAATGGCCTGATCCGACAAGTTCCTTTCGATCAAGACTATCGTATCAGTAAGATCTCTGTGAACAATTTCATGCAACTGGATTTGGGTTACGATTGGTTTGACAACATCAATAGCATCACTGATTCAATCAACACCAGTAACAGCCAAACCTTTACCTACGATGATTTGCATCGTTTGCAAGATGCCTATGGCAACTACAGCAACAACACAGATCATATCTATTACGAATATGACCTAGTGGGTAACCGCACACTCCGTAAATTAAGTAACAACCTAGTTACTCACAC
>JAKSAW010000288.1 GCA_022361455.1 Pseudomonadales bacterium
CGATGGGACGATTCCCCCCGCAGCATTCGTCGACAAGACCGGCGCCGGAGAGAAGTTCCGCTTCCGCGATCGAGCGCAGGAGATCCCATCGGCCGCCGGCATCGTGCAGATGACGATCGTCAAGTCGGCCAGCAACGGCATCGTGAAGGTGAAGATCCGAGCGACCGAGGTCGATCTAGATGAAATCGATGGTGACCTCAGCGTGTCGCTGTCGATGCTCTTCGGCAGCGACCCTGCGCTCGACGAATGCCTGACCGCCCGCTCGGTGCCGTGCGAGCCGCGGCCGGGCAAGAACAAGTGCTCGGATCGCTAACGCGGCTGAGCACAACATCGTCGTCCCTACCGATTGCAGCGTGCCGGCCGATGACCTAAGTCACGACGGCGCATGCCACCATCAGCGACCAGCGACACCGACGCCGCAACCGCGCGTAGCGTCGAGGCTCTCGTCCAGCGTCACCTGCGGACAGGCTGGCTCGCTCTGGTTGTCTTCGTCGCGCTCGGCATCACGCTGGAGACGCTGCACGGCTTCAAGATCGGCTGGTATCTCGATGTCGCCAACACCGTGCGGCGGCACATGTTCACGCTGGCACACGCGCACGGGACGCTGCTGGGACTGCTGCACCTCGTCTTCGCCGCGACAGCGCCACGCCTTGCAGACGGCGGCCCGAGGGCGCTCGGCGTCATCTCTGCCTGCCTGACTGCCGCGACTATCTTGCTGCCCGGCGGATTCTTTGCCGGCGGCCTCGTGATCTACGACGGCGATCCCGGGCTCGGCATCTTGCTCGTGCCTCCGGGCGGCCTTCTGCTGCTGGTTGCCGTTGCGACTGGTGCCTATTGTGCGTTGAAGAAGAGCGCGTGATGACGCGTAACTTTCTGATCGCGCTCACCCTCTTCTCGATCCTCCTGCCCCGTACGACGAAGGCCGAAGACGGCGTGCCGGCCGAACCCTCGAGCGAGCCGGCTGCCACGATCCGCGCAGCGACGCCGCCTGCGACGGCCGACTGGAAGTTCACCGAAGGCACGGCCGGCGGGTGGCGCTACTCCCCACTGGCCGACATCACGCCGGAGAACGTCGCCGACCTGAAGGTCGCCTGGAGCTACCAGCACGGCGACGTCCACGACAGCTGGTTCCCGATGGACGAGCACGCCACCGGCACGTCCTTCCAAGCCACACCGCTGCTGGTCGAGGGCAAGCTCATCTTCCCGACTCCGTACAATCGCGTGATCGCGCTCGATCCGGCCACGGGCAACGAGCTCTGGACCTTCGACCCGGAAGTCGACGACTGGCGCATGCACGCCAACATGATGATCTGCCGGGGCGTGACCTACTGGCGCGACCCGCGGCGGACGGCGACCGGCCCCTGCAGCGCGCGCATCCTGATGGGAACGCTCGACTCACGCTTGATCGCCATCGACCTCGAGACCGGCAAGCGCTGCGAGAAGTTCGGGAACAACGGCGAGATCGATCTAACCGACGGCATCGAGCCGCTGGTCGACCCCTACG
>JAKSAW010000097.1 GCA_022361455.1 Pseudomonadales bacterium
GAGATCATCAAGAAAGCTGGAGACGCTTGGCGGCGCACCAAGCTCACTCCAACCGGCAAGCGCATCTTCAATACGTACTTCAGGATTCTGCGTTAGCGGAAGCGCTCGGCCGTCTGGCGCGGCGCGAGCTCGTCACCCAGCGAAGACGGGCGGGCGCCTGTCGCGCCAAGGCATGGCCTCTTCGAGCTGGGCCGCAAGCCGGATCAAGACGTCCTCACGTCCGTAGGCGGCGACGAGCTGGATGCCGATCGGCAGGCCGTCGTCGCTCCAGTGGAGCGGCAGCGAGACGGCCGGCTGCCCGGTCATGTTGAATGGCGGCGTATACGGAATGAGCCGCAGGACGAGATCGCCGCCGCCCTCCGGATCGTCCGGGGAGGGAGTGAGCGCACCGAGCTTCGGCGGCGGTGCCGCGATCGTCGGCGTTACCAAGACATCGAAACCGGACTCCCACCACGCGGCAACGTCGCGCGTGTAGGCTGCGAGCTTCTTCGCGGTGCCGACGTACTGCGCGGCGCTGATCGCGCGACCGATCTCGGCCAGCGCCCACGTCGCGCCTTCGACATCGTCTTGCGTGAGCTCACGTCCGAGAACCTCGCCCCACTCGTCGAGAGAGGCGGCCACCCAGCTGGAAACCAGGGGAGAGAAGACCTCGAACGTCCGCTCGAAGCTGCCGACCGGTGCCGGGAAAGAGCTCTCGACCCGATGTCCGAGCTCGCCCAAGCGCGAGGCCGCCGACTCGACGGCACGCTTGCACTGCTCGTCCAGGGCCGGCGTGCCCGCCGGCGTCTCGGCCATGATGCCGATTCGCAACGCGCCCGGATCGACTCCGACGTCTTGCGCGTAAGGGCGCAGCGGCGTCGGCGCCGCGTATGGATCGCCGGGCATGCATCCGCTCACGGCATCGAGAATGGCGGCGCTGTCGCGTACCGACTTCGTCACTACGTGGGAGATCACACAGCCCTGCCAGTACTCTCCGTAGTCGGGACCGAGCGAGACACGCCCGCGCGACGGCTTCAAGCCGACGAGCCCGCACTCGGACGCCGGAATACGAATCGACCCGCCGCCATCGCCGGCGTGAGCCGCGGGCACCGCGCCGGCGGCGACGGCCGCGGCCGAGCCGCCGCTGGAACCGCCGCTGGAATGCTCCGTGTTCCAGGGGTTGCGCGTGGGGCCGTAGCACTCGGGCTCGGTCGTCACCGTCAATCCGAACTCCGGCGTGTTCGTCTTGCCGATGGTGACGAAGCCCGCGGCGCTGATCTTCTCGGTAAAGTAGGAATCGTGGTCGGCTACGAACGACGCTTCTTTCAAGAACTTCGCACCGC
>JAKSAW010000295.1 GCA_022361455.1 Pseudomonadales bacterium
AGTTGATATACTCCGATGACTTTGGTGAAACATGGCAGTTAGGGGCTCGTTCGTTGCCTGAAGAAGTTTCGTTTTACATGAATGAAACAGTTGTTACCGAATTAAATGATGGTCGCCTATATATCGTTTCTCGAAATGCGGCTGGAGACCCAGATAAAGTGAAGTCGATCAATATCAGTATGGATGGTGGAGCGTCGTTTGCTGGGCTATTTGAAGAAACTGATATGTTTCCTGGTCCGGTGGTGCAAGGAGCGTTGTTAACCTTTAACGATGATTTACTACTGTTTTCCTCTCCCCAAAATTCATCGCAACGGCGAAAAATGGGAATAGTAGCAAGTGATGATCAAGGCCAAACATGGTACCAACTGCAAACAGTCACCGAAAAGCCTGCGGCCTACAGTGATATGGCGAAACTAGATGATGTTAGCATTGGCCTATTGTTCGAATATTGGAATTCGTTAATCCCGTATTGGTCTATCGTGTATCGTCGGGTTGCTACTCATTAAATTGACATCGATCCCTTGCGAAAGTCTGTACCGGCAAGCTGCACGTTAATTAATACAGGATTGCCATTAGCAGATAGTTTTTTAGCTTCTGCTAATGTCTCATCGATTTTAGTGTGATCATCTAGTAACAGTCCCACACCGCCATAGCCTTCGGCCACTTTATGGTAGTCGGTTCTTAGTAATACTGTGCCGATATCATCGCCTAACATATCTACCTGCTCTCGAGCGATCTGCGCCCAGGAGGCATCGGTACCCACCACAGCAATTGGTGCGAGGCCGTGCCGAACGTAGGTATCAAACTCCGCCAAACTGTAAGCAGATGAACCATCGCCGTAAATTAACCAAATTTCTGAGTCCGGATAACAAGCTGCCGCACCAATAGCAAAGCCTCCTCCTACGCCTAGGGTTCCAAAAACCCCCGGATCTAACCAACGCAATGGGCCACGAGGTCTTAATATGTAAGATGCGGTAGCTACAAAATCGCCTCCATCGACTACTAACACAGCATCATCAGACATAGCGTCTTCAACTTTTGAAAGAATATGTAATGGGTTTATAAGCTTCGGGGCAGGAACGGCTTGATTTATAATTTCATTATCTCGTTGTTCTTCACGCTTTCGACAAGCAGCAAACCACTCATTCCATTGATTGGCTTTTGGTTGAAACTGATATGCTAGCTCTTGAAGAAATTTTCCGGCATGCATCTGAACACCAATATCGGGGCGCCGATTCTTGGTAAGTTCTGTAGTGCTGAGGTTCACTGAAACAATGGTTGCCTTTGAATTAAAACCACGGCCATACCCTAAACGAAAATCAAAAGGGAATCCTGCGACAATAACTAGATCTGCCTCTTTAAGCGCGGCAGATCGTTTATGTCTAAATTGGATGTTGCTTTCTCGCCCCAATAAACCCCGAGCTACACCACCAAGCCAAGTAGGTATACCTAGGTTTCTCACAGCTTCGGCTATCGCCTCACCATCGCGACAATTCACCATAGACTGGCTACCCATAACCAAGACTGGCTTTTGAGATTTTTGAAGTAACTTCGCTACCTTGGTTAATTTCGCTTCTTCAGAATCAGAAATTCTAGCGGTCACTTTTTTAACTTGATCTAGTGGTGATGGTAGATCCACGGGTATATGAGGCTGATGAAATTGACGCAGAAGATGCCCTTGAAGAAAAAGTTTTAATGCCCGTTGTTCAATATTTTTGGGATTCTCTACGCCTGCCTCTTTCAGAAATTGCTCTGTGATCATTTGCTCTGGGTAAAGTAAGTCAACAGGCACTTCGACAAAAACAGGACCTGGAATACCCGATTCTGCGATATCTAGCGCCTTGTCTATAGTGGGCTTGAGGCTAGAAAGGGTTTTAACAGACGTCGCATATTTAGTGATGGGTTTCATCAACGAGAGTTGATCAATGTCTTGCAATGAGCCCCTCCCCTTTAAAATGGTCGCCGTTGCGCCACCGAAAATTAACACTGGAGACTGGGCCATTTGGGCGTTCTTCACAGCAGTAATGGTATTGGTAACTCCTGGGCCTGCGGTAACCGCCGCTACCCCTGGCACGCCTGTCATTCTCGCGGTGGCATCGGCTGCAAACACCGCTGTCACTTCGTCGCGAACATCGATAACCCTTATACCATTTCGCTTGGCACCAACCAGGATCGGTGAAATATGGCCGCCGCATAACGTGTACATAGATTGCACACCTCTCTGTGCGAGTGCCTCACCAATGATCATGCCGCCGTGCTCATATGCCATAGCTATTCCTTGTATTTAGTCGTTTTAGCTTTAATAACTTTATGCCAGATTGCCTATAGCAAGGCCTGCCTGTAAGCATCGTTACCATGACAGAAAGCTAACTTTAAAAAAAGTACTTCCCAGCCCAGATCCACCTGTCTTAAAGGTCACCTTTGTGATTCTGCGCTAGAAAGGTTCTTTTCGAATTGCGAGAGATCAGTAAACTTTGCTATATATTGCGAATAGCTTTTATTGAAAGCATCTCATATTCATTTATTACATCGAGTAAGCATGACTATTAAAACCTATGAAGCCATTGGCTATGGAATTACCCGAATCGAAACTGGATTAGTACGGCCTGGTTTAGCCGCCTGCTATGTAATGCAGCACGAAAATGAAGTGGCGATTATTGAGACAGGCACACATCACACCGTCGCCACTATAATGGCCTTCTTAGAGTCCAATAAAATTGAGCCTGAGCAAGTTCGTTACGTTATTCCTACACATGTTCATTTAGATCATGCAGGCGGTGTGGGTGGCCTAATGGCACGACTGCCCAAAGCTAAGTTAGTTATCCACCCTAAAGGTGCGCGGCACATGATAGCGCCGGAGAAGCTAAAGGCTGGAGCTTTAGAAGTTTACGGCGAGGAAAAGTTTTCCCAGATGTACGGCGATATTATTCCGGTCGCTGAAGATCGAGTTATTGTCGCTGAAGACAACGATACCGCGGATCTAAATGGGCGCATATTGAAGTTCTTAGATACACCTGGCCATGCACGACACCATTTTTGTGTATACGACGCCGTGAGCGAAGGAGTATTTACTGGCGACACGTTCGGCCTATCCTATCCAGAGCTGGTTACGCAAGATGCGCCCTTTCTTATGCCCACTACAACGCCTGTTCAGTTTGAACCAGAGCCATTAAAAGCTTCGATTTCAAAGCTGATGTCTTTAGCGCCGAAACGTATGTTTTTAACCCACTATGGGCTTCTTGAATCGCCAGAAAAATGGGTCGATTCATTAATCGAACAAATCAATGCTTATGTAACGATCGCAGAGCATAACAAGCACAGCGAGAACTTAGAATCCGATCTGACTAATGCACTCACGCAATACACCCTGGAGAAGCTAAAATCTCACGCAACCAGCCTTAGTGAGTCTGAGTTACACAATTTAATCAAAATGGATATGACACTAAATGCACAGGGGTTGGCGGTTTGGTTAAGCCGTCAGTAAAAATTAATACCGACTAGCCCTTTGCCTCTAGTCGAGCATCTACACACTAATCTATCTTTAAATCCGCCCCAACTGATTGGCGAATAAAGCTCTGTGCATATTTAATTAGTTCTTCACGATCCAAAGCTGCCCTATCAAAAAGGTTACTACCGGTAGTGTCTTGCAACATGATAACACCTTGTAGTGACCCCCTTAAAAACATAGCGGTTTGCAGTGGGTTTTGAACTTTATTTTTATCGATTGTGCCATCCTTTAAACCCTCTTCAAGTATTTCCACTAAGGTTGCCATTAATTGGTCTTCTAATTCGAGCATTTCGATTTCATAGGGTGTCATTTCATCTAGCTGAGTATGTGGCTTATCTACCATGCCATACTTCATACACATCATTTTAAATAAAAAGGGAGCTTGCTTATAAAATAGATAGTAGGCTTCACCACCAGCATGAACTCTTTCCAATCCCGTTTTACAGTCTTTCAACTGCTCATCTAGTATTTCTAAATACAAATAACTGGCTCGGACACATAAAGCCGCATGGATATCGGTTTTATCTTTAAAATATACATATATCAAAGACCTACTAGCTTTTGCCCTTTTAGCAATTTCATCCATAGAAGCTTTTTCAAAGCCTCTTTCAGTAAAAACTGACAGCGCTGCATCCAGGATATCTTCCCGCCTTTGTTGTTTTTCTTCATCGTTTCTAGATCGGGTACGCATGTTAATTACCAGTAGCTATTAATGAAAAGGCATTAAAATTCCGCGACTTATAGTTTTTTATTTTAACACCCCATATGGGATAGTGTATTCCACCCTAGTTATTGACGCTTTGTCAATACCAAGCATAATTATGTAATTGACATATCGTCAATAACTAGATTGATTAAGCAAAAGTCACTCGCATATGAAATCGATCTAACATTTCGCTTTAGTTACCCGTAGTAATAGAAGAGGTCCGCAACATGTCATTTACGAAACGCAGAGCAACCTATTCAACAGCAGCTTTAGTCATGGGAATAACTTCGCTATCAATGGCGGTAAATGCAAAAGGGATTGAAACTACAGATTGCTTCGCGCCACCATATTTTGAAGAATCTGTTACAGAGTCACAGGCGCTAGATATAGGCAATTGTTTTTATAAAGCATCGAACTTTAACAAAAATCTTAATCTTCAATATGCGCAAAGTTGGTATCGGTTTGCTTCTGATTTAGGGCATCCAACAGCGCATGAAAACCTTGAAAAAATTGAATCAGAATTAGTAACTGCCAAAGGTGAATTAACACCTCTGGGGGGCACACTATCTGGAAACGCTGATGGTAGCATTCCTTCATGGGATGGTGGACTACAAACGCCTCCAGATACCTACGTAAAAGGTGGGCCTATGGTAAACCCTTTTGCCGACGAGTCTCCTATCTACGAAATTAATGCAGCTAACTATAAAGATCATGCTCAGTTTTTATCTGATGGACATAAAGCTTTGTTTGAAGCTTATCCAAGTACCTATACATTAAAAGTCTATCCAAGTCATAGAACTGCATATGTACCACAAATGGTACAAAATCTTTCAATGGCTAACACCGATTCTGAGTTGGTACATGAAGGTAATGGCGTTGAAAACTATGAGCTTTATTACCCCTTTCCTACTCCAGAAAATGCCCATCAGGTGCTCTGGAACCACCTATTAAGATATCGTGGTGGAAGTTTATTGAGAGAATATGATCATGTTGTTGTACAGCATAATGGTAATTACAGTGCGGTTAGGATTGAAGAAGTAGGTGTTTTTCCCGAAAAACTAGTGGGATACGATGACGTGAAAAATGCTAACGACTTAGCTTATTTTCGCCAAACAGTATTAGCACCTGCAAGACTCACTGGAACCATACTATTGGTTCATGAATCTAAGGACCAAGTAAAGGAACCTCGCCAGTCATGGATTTACAACTCAGGACAAAGACGAGTTCGGAGAGCACCACAAGTAGCCTATGATAGTCCCGGTACAGCTTCCGATGGTTTAAGAACAACTGACCAAGCAGATATGTTTTCTGGCGCTCCAGATCGATACGAGTGGACGTTAGTCGGCAAGAAAGAGCTCTATGTCCCATATAACAACTATGATTTGATGAACCCTGAACTTAAACACGACGACTTGATCCAAAAAGGTCACCTTAATCCCGACCACCTTCGTTATGAAAAACACCGTGTGTGGAAAATTGTTGGTGAAGTTAAAGATGGCCAGCGTCATATCTATGCTAAAAGGGTTTTATATATCGATGAAGATACTTGGCAGATCCTTGTGGCAGACCAATATGATGGTAAAGGCAATCTATGGAGAGTATCAGAAGGCTTTCACGTTCAATACTACTATGCTGATACGCCTTGGGTAGCGGGCGATGCTCACTATGACTTGCGTAGCCAACGTTATTTAATTAGTGGTCTACAGAATGAAGTTCGGAAGCCTATAAAATTTGGCTTCACCATGAATAAAGGTGAACTTTCGCCGGCAGCAATTCGTCGAATGGGTAAGTAAAGCCAACTAGGGTCTTGAAGATAGCATCCTTCAGGACCCTAGTTAATTGTTTGGTATTTCGATACCAACCTTGCAACAAACCCCTCTTCCTTTAGTGTCTGAATTATATGGTTTATTTCTTCGATATGGCTTACGCAAGTTGATTTCTTTGAGAATACGAAATGGACCTTGTTTATATCAACTGGATTATCAAGTGGAACAATTTCGCCTTCTAGATTTAGCTTTCTTAGACTCATCATGCCATCGAGATAATCCGAAACATAGTAATCTCTACGCTCTTTAAGAATTAACTTATGATAGCTTTGCTTAAAGTCTCTGTTTAATTGATAAAGATCTAGATGATCCCTAGCATATGAATCAAAACGCTCTCCAAAGCTACCCCCAGCTGGCACCACTCCAAGCTTACCCTTTAGATCATCTAAAGCCTTAAAAGGAAATTCTCTGCCCTTTTTTACAAAAATCCGCGACTCATTCCTGATGTAGGGATCAGAATATATAAACTTTTCCTGTCTTTCGGAATTTTTGTATAGTGCGACGGCGAGATCCAAATAGCCATTTTCTAACGACGCAAGCATACGTTTCATAGGAAGATCAAAGACTTGCACTTTCACGCCAAGTCTGGACGCTATCTCGTTGACCATATCAAAAGCGATACCATAGTATTGCTTGGTTTCAGAGTTTTGATAGGATATCGGCTCCCATTCCACGGCCCCCGATGCTACCTTGAGTAACTCGCATTTGCCGCTAGCAAATGCTGAAACAGTGGCAAGATTTATAATTATGCCTGTTAGGATTCTGAACATAGAAAAAACCAAAGTGCGAATCTAGAATCACTGTCATTATAGTTAAACTAGGTAAGATCGCTTCAAATCACAGCAGAGAAATGACTATCTCCACAGGACGCTCAATTATCATCCATGCCATTGAAGTGTTGCAGCTTCGTTCCGACCCTATTTTTTACAAGCCTTTCTAAAAGCGCTTACAGCGGCTTGGAACACATCATCGAGAAAACCAACCGGTATAGTTGGATACAATAATTTATCTTGAAAAGAATCTAAGCTAATCAAAACTCATCTCTTAGATGATTAATTCGTAATGCATTTAAACATCAAATAAAGTCTGTAGCTAGATTCGAATATCAAAGGCACCTCAAGCTTTGTAATATGAAGTGCCTTTGAATGCCTCTAAGTGCTTTTAATTCCAAGAATCTATAGTGAAATATTTCCGCTTCTACACTCAGGATTGTAGTAAGTTTCCACGGTTCTGGCACAAACCGTCACCAGATAACTTCCTGAATCAAGATCTAACTCGGCTGTTGTGTTTGGACTCCAAACACTGAAATCCCCAGAACCGATTCTATATTGAAACTGAGCAGAATCTGACGCAACCGACATGTTTAGAATTGCCCCGCCAACATAAGGTGTCATATGGAACGCTAAGCCTAAGCTACCTTTAGAATTTACTGTGTTCGCTGTGACTAGTGTTTCTGCTTGCTCTTCTACCTTAACTAAATCACCAGCTAAAGTTAGATAATTTCCTGCTGTATCGGTGGCTGAAATCTCACGCACAAATAGCGTATACCCTAGAATGTTTGGAACCGGCACACTCCCTAATGAGCTAGCAATAGTTTCCGCAATATTCGGCCCTAGGTTATCAATAACATCTTGTATAAACGCTTCGCTCCAGTTGATCACGCCACTATCATCAACACTAAGGACTTCAATGTTTGGTGCACCTATAACGGATACGTTAAGGAAATTATCTTCGCTAACACCAACATCAACATTTGCATCGAAATTCAACTCGGCACCAAAGATCAACCGGTAGTCATCCCAACCTACTCGCTTCATCAATAGCTCAGCATTAAAGTCTTGCATACCAATACCTAAAACACCGGCACCTTGAGAAGATAGCTGGCCAACTGGTGGGCTCTTCGGTGAAATTAAAACGCGTATCAAGTCTGTATCAACCACATCATCCCCATTGGCTACAGGTAAGCCATCACCAGTAGTTGTAATTTCAAATGCTGTAAAACCAGAATTATGAGCGGCTAGAAGTGCCTGATTGAGCACATTACTGGAAATAACCGCCACTAACTCCACAGAATCACCCGTACGCGTTGTGCTAGGTACTGTAGGCATAGGTGCATCTACAAAAGTAGAGCCAAGACCTGGTATATCAGCGCCTAAAGACTCGGCTTGAATGACGCCATCTAAACCTAAAAGTATGGATTGATTATCTGTTTGTAGGTAACTGGGAGTCGTATTAACGTCGATAAGTCGGCCGTTTAAACTTAACACCAAGTCGGTTGGAATCGCATCTAGGATTGATTTAACAACTGTTGGTACTCTATCGGATAATTCATTTTCAAAAATGTTTTCAATCATTGGCCCCAAAATACCAAGCACAAGGTCAACCAGCACATCAGGTAGCGCATTGATATTAAGGTCTAAGCCAGTAATTTCTGAATCAACTTCGATAGCTTCAACAGTAATTTCACCAGAATCTACATCGACAACACCGACACCTTCAACATGCAGGTTGGATAAGAACACACTACCATCAGCAGGCACTGGGAATACTCCCAGAACCCTTATGGTACCGTCAGTTGTTGCGTTTACTTGAGGCAGGTCCGCCACAAAAGCAAAGCGGTTGTCATTTGTGGGTAATACATCCAAGTCGACGACAGGTGTATCACCTAAGGTAGCAGTGACAGCGCTAATAGTTGCGCAGGCACCGAAAAAGCAATCATCAAATATTGGGTTTGCTGGAGCCAGCAGAGCACCAATATCGAGTGCAGTAACAGCATCTGCAATAGCATTTATGAGTGAATTGACACCACTTTGAGTAACCCGTGCTGCCGCAGCTTCTTGCATTAACGTGCCGGGGCGAGCGAGAGTAATATCACCACTATTACCCAAATTGTCTACTGTATATATTTCGATAAAGGTACTGTCCGGTATCGACGCAGAAAAACGATTACTAGCATCGATCACAATGCTATTGCTATTGATAACTAACTGAGCGCTACCAGATCTATCAGCGACATATCCTTCAATAAGTAATGGGTTGCCTTCAGTAACAGCGGTTACATGGACCTCCGGTGCAATACGATCCACATAAAAGTTAACTTCGATTTCGTTTACCTTAAACAAGTTATCGCCTGCAAGAATGACATCATTCAATTCGGCTGCACTTGCTGTGGCGTTGGTTTCAGTTAAGGTAAAACGATCAAGAACATCGGTACCGTTTAATACAAGGGTTGGTGTACCGCCGGAAAACGTTACCTCAAAGCTTGGAGTGTCAGCATACACTTGACCATCGACAGGCGAGATTACTTCCGCTTGCTTACAACCAGTGAGAAAAAAACAAAGCATTAGAAATGGCCAAAGATAGCTAGCCGAAAAAGACCTACTCATAAAATCCCCTTAATGTTTATTGTTTTATTAAATATTTTTGTTTTATCTATACAATCTTGCGCTGCGTAGCCGATTGCAGCGCTGCTTAGATCTTAGTGATAAGCCCGAGCACCTCGATCTGCCTGACTGTCCTACAATCAAGCAAAAATATCGTAAATTACCAAGATTAGAAAGTAAACGTTTTTACGAAACAAATGTTTAGCACCTTAGTGCTATTTAGGCGGGATCACCAAATTAGAAAAGAGCTTAAGTATCTGGTTTTAAAGTATATAATCTCACTGAAGAGACACTATAAATTTGTACAAAGATTCAATTTAACTAAACTTCTCAAACGAAAATTGGCTAAGTTCGAGAAACTCTCGAGCACTTGAGTATTACTATGGCATTACAAGACCACCCCATGTGGCGCAAACCACAACATCACCAAGAGCTGGAAAATCCAAGCGACCACGTACATTGGACTGAGTTGTTTTATGACTTAATTCATGTCGTTACCATTTTCCTGCTGGGTAACTATTTATCCCATCATTTAAACGTTTCAGGCTTTTTAGTTTTTGCTGGGGTTTTCATTACGCTTTGGTATGCGTGGGGTGAGCTCAGTGTTTTCAATTCAATCTACGTCAGCACTGATTTTTGGCATCGCATAATCATGTCTATCATGATTTGTACGCTGATGTTCATGGCTGCAGCTATACCAGCAATTGAAGGAAAAGGCTGGACGTTCTTTGCATTAGGCTTTGCAGCTAATCGCGCTATGTTGGCAGCGCTCTACTTTCGAGCAAAACGTAACAACGGTACAACCCACTCAATGTGCTTTGAACAGATAAGGAATTTTTTATTCTTCTCGGTGTATTTTACAATCACCGCGTTTCTGCCGAAACCAATAGCGTTTTGGTCGTTTGCTGTCGGCATGGTTGCCACTCAAGCGCTTTATATGATTCCAAAGATTTCAGTGCTGCGTCATGATAATTTCGCGCCACGGCTAGGTCATATGGCAGAACGTTTTTCGTTATTAACATTGATTATTCTAGGTGAAGGATTCTTTAAACTTGTAGTGACCTTATCCGAGAAAGGTATTTATAAAGTATCGCCAGATGTACTGGTTAATTTTGTCATTGGTGGTATATCGATGTTTGTGATGTGCTGGATTTACTTTGACTTTGTAGGCAACGGCAAAGCAAGAGATGACAAACTACCTACCCTAGTTAAATGGTGGCTTGCCCACCTGACTCTTATGATGTGTGGTGTTATGGTTGGTGTTGCCCTTGCTGCAGAAGTTAAGGTTGGCTTTTGGGAACCCTACCCCACCAAATACGCAGCGATAGGCTGTTTTGGCCTTGCAGGCTACATTGCGATGTTATGGGCACTGAGAAGTGTGATAGAGCATCGCGTCGCTTCGGATTTTGGCCGAGCAGATGTACGCCTATTTGGCATTATCGTCGCTATTTCCTGCTTTTTTGTTGTTCCCTACGTGCCCTCTATTATCGGCAATCTAATTTGGGGGACAGCTCTATTTTCACAAATAGTAATTCCCTTATCCCGCGCGTGGAGACACTACAGGCATGATTGATACCACTCCAAGCAATGCTAGTTTGCGTGCTCGAGTGTATTGGTGGCTGGAGCGTCCAGACAACGATGCCAAAGGCCCTAGACTCTTAGACATTGCATTAATCATATTAATTATATTGAATGTTACCGCTGTCATTCTGGAAACGGTTGATTCTCTATATTTTCGTTGGCAGCAAGCATTTGATATTTTTGAAGCAATCTCACTGACTATTTTCGTGATTGAGTACCTAGCTCGACTATGGGTGGCTCCTGAGAATCCACATATCAAATCACGCTTTAAGTGGGCAACCTCGCCTATCGCTATCATCGACCTTTTAGCGATACTCCCTGCACTTCTCTATCTTTTCATTCCGATAGATCTTCGCATTTTGCGTACCTTCCGCATGCTTCGCCTTCTTAAACTAACCCGCTACTCACCCGCGTTGGGAATGCTATTGGCGGTTTTTGAAGAAGAGTCAGGCGCGTTTTTTGCTGGCTTTTTTATACTATCGCTAATGCTTATTTTCGCCGCTAGTGGAGCTTGGCTTGCAGAGCATGAAGCACAACCAGATGCTTTTGGTTCAATTCCTGCTGCTATGTGGTGGGCAGTGGCAACACTAACAACGGTTGGCTATGGGGATGTAACGCCTATAACCGTGGCGGGCAAAATCTTTGGTGCAATTATTACTGTTGTGGGAATTGGTATGGCCGCCCTGCCTGCAGGTATTATTGCGAGTGGCTTAAACGAACAAATCCATCGCCGCCGCGCCAGCCTTGAACGTGAATTTAGAAAGGCGCTAGAAGATGGCGAGATATGTGACAAGGAAGAAGAAGATATTGAAGCACTAAGAAAAGAGCTTGGCCTTTCTCATACCACAGCCAAGCATATACGCGAAATTGTTCATTCCGAATCACAAGCCAAAGACCAGCGTTGTCCTCACTGCGGTAAATCATTAATTAAGTGCGATGATCAATAAGGCTTACCCAAGACGGAAAAATGGTAATCTAAGGCCCCCTGACTTTGGAATACTAACCTTACCCAATACTTGGTGTTTGTATATCTTAAACTCATTCTAAAAACCAATGAGTACGGTGCAGTATACGAGACCTAAAGTCGGTGTTGATGTATTTTCCCAACACCGACTCTTTGAACTCTTTTTGAATTTAAAGGTAATTTCCCTACTTCAAGCGGGAATCGCCAAATCTATATCTATAGTTTTTTCAGAGAGACTGCCTGTATTATTTTGCTTTAACCAATTATCAACATAATCAGCAACCTCTTCCCAATTATCCTCCACCACTATCTCATGACCGCGATTTACAAATTCCTTGTAAGTGGCTTTATCCCCATATTTCTTTGCTATTTGCTGAACAATCTTTGGTGTGCAACCGCGATCCTTACTCCCGGCAATACAAAGCACGTTACCATTAAGATTTTCAGCATAAATATCGGGTTGTTGATGAGTGATGATTTCATACATTAGTTGCCCTGATTCATAAACAGTTTTGTGAAACAAGTCGACAGCTGCCTGTTCATCCATACCATTGAAATAAAGTGCGCGTGCAGACTTATATGAATATTTGAAAGGCTTTCGAGCGATCGCAGCCGCCAAAGGACCAGCGTGATGATGAACATATCTTGGGGTAATCATCGATATATCTTTAGGCGCAGCGGGCTGTAGCAAGATCATATCATCAGCAAGCCCCCTACTAACAAGATGCTGAGCCAGAAGGCCGCCTAATGAATGTCCAATCAAAACACACTTTTCACCAATGGCTAGTAGTTCTAGTTCGAGGTGATCAAGATAGTCTTTCATCCCTAATTTTCCTACCTCGTCCAACTTTTTATTTGGGTGAACATCGTGATACGGTAAGTTAGGCGCATAGGTTTGATAACCTAGCGTTTCGAAGTAACGTCTAAAATCATCGAAATACCAACTACCAACAGAATAGCCATGGATAAAGAACAGGATCGGTTTTGCATTCATTAAACTTCCCTCAAGCAACTGCTACAAACAAAAGATTGGTAAATGAGTATTTACAGATTTTTAAGTGCTGCGATTACTTCGCTTGGTTCTTGTCGTTTTGTATAATCCGCATCAACAAACGCGCTCGCTACCACTCCATCGCCGTTAATGACAAAGGTTGCAGCCATAGGTAACTCGAATTGGCCTTCACCATTATATTCTTCCAAATCGATTCCAAACGATTTGTACACAGGGCGTAATTCTTCCGGTAGCGCAAAAACCAAACCTAGCTGCTTTGCAAAAGCTGCATTGATATCACTTAACACCTCAAAGGCAAGTTCATTTTTCTCAGCTGTACTTAAAGACGCATCTGGTAACTCCGGCGTTATCGCCACCAAAGTCGCACCAGTATCTCTAATCTCTGCGAGATGCCGTTGGTATGATCTCAATTCCAAATTGCAATATGGGCACCAACCACCACGATAAAAGGTAATCACCAAGGGCCCATTATTTAATAAATCACTTAACTGAACCTTTTCACCTGTTGCGTTAATCAGTTCAGCATCTGGTAATTGCTGACCTTCTGTTAATGCTTTATCAGCCAAGCCAGACGCTTCTAAAGCCCTGGTGGCATTTCCCATTAGGGTTTGAACATCTTCAGGCACATTAGCCAAGAACTCTTTTTTGAATGCTTCTAACTCTGCGTGTAATGACATGTATTTGCTCCGGTAGCGCTGCTCATTGTGTTTGAGTGATCATTCAAGCACATCTTGAACGCTCACTCAAGCAATATTTGAACATTCATTCAAGTTGATATAATATTCAATGTAAATCAAAGAGTAAGCAGGTAGATATGAGTCGAGCTAAGTTTGACAAGCAAGAAGTAGTAGACGCGGCGACCCAGCTGTTTTGGCAGTACGGGTATCAAGCAGTGTCCATGCAGGACTTGGTGAAAGGCACTGGCCTAAAACCAGGAAGCTTGTATTTGGCTTTCAATAACAAAGAAGGCTTGTTTGCTGCCACCTTAGAAGCATACGCAGCTCAAGGTTGTGCTCAATTGGAAGAACGCTTTTCATCAACCGAAGCCGTTGGCAAAACCATTTGCGATCTATTGCAAGGCATGGTCGAAGAAGCAACGACCAGTGAATACTGCAGTTGTTTTTTAGTTAAAGCGCAACTTGAACTCGCTAAAGACAGTGAAAGCCATACTGAGTTGCTACAATTGGTACAAGAAAAATTTGCAGCAGTCGAAGCCATCTATAGAACAGCCATCGCTAGAGAGTTTGGTGCCGATAACTCTGCACTGCTAGCGAGTAGTGTGATGATGCATATCTTTGGCTTGCGTGTATATGGTTACCAAAATCATTCTAAACAGCACTTACGAGATACCCTCAGATTAGGTTTACATTGGCTACCTTGGGATGGGCTCAGCAGTAACTGAGCCTAGCCCCAATTTAACTCATCATCTTTTTAGCCGATTTTCGCAACCTTATTGTCTGTAAGCCCCAGCTCCTTTTCATATTGATCATGAAACCAGGTCAGTGCAGATTCAAAACGGCCAAAGTGAATTTCTTTAACAGCGCCGCTTTCCATATTGGCTTGAATGGTTTCACCTAGAACCCAGTCTTCTGACAGAATTTTATGCACCAGATTATAATTAGTCTCGTGCATCTTTAATTCATCTTCAGACCAATCATCGCTACCATCTTTGGGAGCATCAACCAATAGCACTTCCTCAAGACGTGTTTCGCCAGGACTAAGTGGCACCATTTTGATGATTGAAATGTTGTCAGGTTGGGCAAGTAAGGCCATTGTTGGCGCCATGGTATAAAACACGTTAGCAAACTGACGCATATCCCACTGTTCTTCAGGCATGTTTTTAGCCTCTAACATCGGCTTTTTAGGCAAGATCATTCGCATATCTCTACCGCCCCAACTTTCCCAAGTAGACAGGTTTCCTAGAAAGAATGGAGCCAGGGTATTCCTATGTGCCACGTTATAGTGATAGGCCTCTATACCGCCTTCAGAAAGTATTTTCCAATTGGATTTTAGAATATAGCTACGACGTTTATAGACACGTTGCTTTTCTAAATCAAGATATTTAAAACCTGATGCAGTCTCCGGCGACACAACATTTTCAGGCACTTGCTCGTCGGGATTAAGATGAATGAACACCGCGCCATTTACCACTCGGGTATTAAATTCGACAAGGCCTAGCTTCTTCTTGTCGAGATCACTAAATCCGCTTTCGAATTCGGGAGCACCCACTAGCTCACCTTCGGTATTGTAGGTCCATGCATGGTAAGGGCAACTGAATCTCTTCTTGCAACCGCTCTGCCCGTTTTCTACTAAACGAGCGCTTCTATGGCGACATGCGTTGGCAAATACACGTATTTGGTTATCTGCACCCCGCACCATTAACAAAGACAAACCATTAATCCATTCTACCGCTTGGTAATCGCCTACATTGGGCACTTCATTTGCCACACCAAGAAACATTGGTTTATTTAAGAATAAACGTTCTTTCTCCAGCTTAAACCAATCATCTGATACATAACGTTCAATGGGATGTGTTTGTGTGGACTCATGATACTGGGTTTCACCCTTGTCCTTTAACGCCAAAACTTCCTTAATTAGTCTTATCTCAGTTTTACGATCCATCGGTTGCTCCTCGTTTACCCTTGCCAGTTAGCGTGCTCAGTTCAATAACAATAATTTAGCAGCATTTAGTCGACGCAAAACGACGTTATTTGACATATAATCAACCAATATAGACATCCCCATCAATAATCTTGCCTATTTCGACGCTGATGAGTTAGGAGCCTTAAAAACCATGTCTAAGACGCAGAGAGCCATCAAGATCGCCTTTTTAATACCAGATCAATCATGGTGCGGAACGGTCATTAGTCCTGCAGAAATCTTTTATGGCATGGCACTCAACCCTAACACTTTTCAAAATAGTGAATATCGTGGATTTGAAACAACTTTCTTAAGAACCACACGGCGTAAGGTCAAAGGCTTTTCAGGATTTCCGCTAGAAACCACCTACTTTGCTGACACCTCGATTGGCAACGAAACCTACGATGCGGTCATCATTCCTTCCGTTTGGGACTTATCAATGGATAATCTGACGCAATCACACGCTGCGTTAGAATGGCTTAGAGAACAACACAATGCAGGCGCTATTGTTGCTGGCCTCGTGACTGGCGTTTTCTACCTTGCTGAAGCGGGATTGCTAGATGAGCGAGAAGCAACAATTCACTGGGCATCAGTTAATATTTTTAAGCAACGCTACCCGAAGATTAAGGTGACACCACAATTACAAATGATTGAGGCGGATAACATCATTACCACCTCTAGCACACCTGCAACATTTGATGTATCGATTATGTTGATTCAACGATTTCTTGGTGATAGATCCGCGGAATACGCTGCTCATTATTTTAGAATCCGGGATAAAGATGCTCCTCTTCCAGAATTTTTAGAGCCTAGCAGCAATGACTCATTAGTAGATGCAGCTCGTGACACCATTCGGTTGAATTATACGGATGAAATAACGCTAGAAAATCTAGCAAAGGAATTTAACGTTACACCACGAACATTATCACGTCGATTTCTGAGCGCAACTGGTACAAGCCCAATCCAATACCTCATTAAACAACGTCTGAATGTGGCACGTAACTTACTGCAATCTACAGATTTACAGATACAACAGATTGCAGAGCAATCGGGTTTTGGCTCGGCTACAGTGTTTTGTCGAAATTTTAAAAAGGAGTACTCTCAGACACCAAGGGAATTCAGAGACACTTTACCTAGCTAGCAACTCTTTAACCTATGTCGAAATTGGCTTTTCACTTCTTTACCACTTCATCATAGGTGCGGGATTCAACGGATGTTTAAGGAACCATTTCAACGCTCTGCCCGCTAACATTTTATGAAAACCCGCATTGGGTAGTATTGCTTTTAGCTCATTGACTTGCTGTTTAGACATACCGAAACGTATCGAACCTAAGGAAAAATCAACCAAATCTGCTTTTCGGAATAGCTCGACTAATGGATACTTATCTCGACTATATGCAGTCAATTTATGATGCTCAGTAATCATCAATTCTATTTCCTCAAGCCATTCTTTTTGATTCGAATCTTCAAGATAGGCTTTAGCAGGCGGTAAAGACGGTGGTATATAATCCACGGTATCATCGATCCATATTCCAATATCGTGGAATGCTGCAGCAATAGTTAACTTTTTCTTATCCTCTTCAGATACCCGTTGCGCTAGCGCAAAACAGCATTGCAACATGCGTGTACAATGATTGCGATACCCTTGATAATCTTCACCAATTACAGGTTTCCAATCTTCCAAGATTTCATCTAACAAAGGAATGGTTTCGACGAAGTTCATGAACTATCCTAACTATGATTTTCGATTGACTAGAGCATACACTGATAAATGGGAGCCTCCAATGTTAGAACAACAAGAATATCGACGATTGGATCTTGAGCGAAAAGATAAGGCCTTAAGTCGTTCCTAGAAAAGCGTGACCCGATTTATCATGGAAAGTAATCTCTAGTTCTGGCAGCCAAACTATTCGAAAATTCCTGACTATTCGTAACGATAAATCTGTTTTTACGAAAAGCCCTCTAATGCTAGCCTAACCGTACTGCCAGACCAATTACACTCAATAACACCAAATGCATCGATTGAATGCTTTTATGCTTGGGTGTGGATATGCAGAGCTAACGGCTCTGGTGGTTTTGGTCTCCAGCCACTAAGCCTCAACATAAGTATTAATAGAAAGTTTATAGCAACAACATTATGAGGATGACATCGTTATTTCAATCCAGCATGCCTAGATACTAACTAGCAGAGGTTCGTTCATGAGAAGATTCAGCAACATTCTTTGTATAGTTGATCCACAATCAACATCTAAAACAGCGATCGTTCAAGCAACACGAATCGCCGATGATCATCAGGCAGGTATAACTTTCATGTCTGTCATTAAGGAACCCACGACTTGGCGACTGCCTTTTACAAACAAGGAAGAATTGTCTAATGATATCAATGAACTAACCAACAACAAACGCAAAGCCATAGAACAATTAGTTAGTGCCAACGCTCCCAAAAAAGAAACTAAAGTTTGTATTACTGTAGGTACTGGTTTCATAGAGATCATTAGATTCGTTATTCATGAAAACTACGATCTTGTTGTGAAGTGCGCTGAAGAAATGGATTGGACAGACAGGATGTTGGCAAGTGAGGATATGCATATCTTGAGAAAATGCCCTTGTCCCGTTTTAATGCTAAAACCGGGTCAAGTCGATAGTTTTCGTACCCTGCTCGCCTCTGTAGATGTGAATCAAAACAATTACTACGATGATAAATATGTGCAAGAAGAATTAAACCAAAGCGTACTGGAATATAGTGCATGTTTAAGTATGCCCGAGCTGTCCGAATTACATGTCGCTAGCGCATGGGAAGCATATTCAGAAGATTATTTGCGCTACGGGGCCTTTTCCCATACGCCCAAAGAAGAAGTCGATCAGTATGTTAAGCTAGCTTATGAAGAATGCACCCTACAGATCAACAATTTAGTCGATAATTTGAATGAACGCTTAGGCGATGAAGTGGCCCATTACTTAAATACCAATACCCATTTAGTCAAAGGTAAGGCTTCCAAAGAAATTCCTCAATTCGCTGAAAAAAACAATGTAGATCTCATTGTTATGGGTACCGTTGGCAGAGTTGGAATCCCAGGACTCATTATTGGCAACACTGCAGAAAGCATACTAGAGCAGGCACATTGTTCCATCTTGGCTATTAAACCGAAGGGTTTTAAAACGCCTATTGTGTGATTGTTATCGCCAGATAAGTATCTATAAAATAGCGCAACTTGGTCTTAAATAAAACTTGGTTATTACTTAATACCTTCTGATTATATCCAGCAATTAGTCACTCTTGGTGATCTTCTACTAACCTTAGAGTGGGTCCTAGTGTCGTTGCCGGAGACAGACATTTTGAAGATTAACAGCATCTCATTCAAGTTGATTAGTATCGCTCTATTCATTACAACATCAGTGCTTTGTGGTTTGGGCTTTTATGGCTATGAACAAACCAAACAAAGACTTAACGAGCAACTATCGTTAGAGATTGATCATCTAACCAAGAGGCTACTACTAAACCTACCGGGGCCGGTTTGGAATTTTGAAGGTTCTTTCATTGCTAGTACCTTAGAATCTGAAGCTGCAGCAAATTTCATACAAGGCATTTACGTCTTAAATGAGAAAGGCGATATCATTGATGCCATAGAAAAGAGAGAAGAAAAATTAAATAAAGTAGAAGAAATACCTGCTTACTTAGATAGTAAAGACACCAAAGACATCATTTACCAAGAAGCAGATAGCGATGAACAAAACTTAGTTGGTAAACTTTTGTTAGACACCAATGACAAGCATGTCAGAATCTTATTAGAAGCGGAAGTAGAACGCATCATCATTCAAATTGCTGCACTAAATGGAATACTACTAGTATTATTTGCCATCGCTATACGTAGAATGACACGCCCACTAAGCGACCTTAAAACGGTGGCAGCGAGTATTGCCGAGGGAGATTATGATCTTGAGGTCGCCATCAACAGACAAGATGAGATTGGTGAATTAGCAGAAAGCTTCGAAACCATGAAAACCGGAATTAAAAAGAAAGTTCAAGATTTAAGAGATTTGAACAACACCGGAGATCAATTGGCTCTATGCATTGATAGCAAAACAGCTCTGGAAAAGACGTTACACGCTTTATCTCAGCATGCTGGTGTCAAATTCGGCTCAGTGTATCTATACAATGAAAACAATTTATTAGAATTACAGTCGTTCTACCCTCCCAAGATAATTGATTCAGAAAGTCAGCCAAAAAAATTCGAAGATGGTGAGGGTATCGTTGGTCACTGTGTGAAATCAGCTGAAGTTATCTACATTCCAGACACATCAAAAGATGAAAGGTTTGTAGAAGGCAATGAGCAACAACCAAGATCGTTAATCTGCGTTCCTCTTAAAGATGGAAAAATCGTCATGGGCGCACTAAACCTATCAGGAAATTTGGGGGATGTAACCTTTGAAGGAAGCGACGTAGAATATGCAGAAACCCTAGCTAGACAATTAGTAACCACCATTAAAAATATAAGAATGCGTGAAACTATCGAAGATCAAAATCGTACCTTAGAATTAAAAGTACAAGAGAGAACTGCGGAGCTCGCTCAGAAGAATTATGATATGCAAGGCATGTTGCATAATATGAAACAAGGCCTATTTACTGTTGTGCAAGATGGTCAAATTCACCCGGAATACTCTTCCTTTCTTGAAAGCGTCTTCGAAACAAGCCATATCGCTGGTAGAAACGTCATTGACTTATTGTTTACCAATGCGAACGTTGGCAGTAATGAAATAGACCAAAATCTTGTAGCCATTAGTGCGTTGATTGGCGAAGACCAAATGATGTTTGAATTCAACTCTCATCTCCTAGCTAAGGAATACGAGTGTGAAATTAACGACAAAAAGAAAATCCTGTCATTAGACTGGAATGCCATAGTAGTTGATGATGAGATTAATAAACTGATGGTAACAGTGCGCGATATTACACTATTAAAAGAACTTGAACATGAAGCAGCGAATCAGAAACGCGAGCTCTACATGATCAGTCAATTGCTTAAACTCTCTGAGAGAAAGTATCTAGATTTTAATACATCAGCACAAAATTTTATTATCGAAAACAGAAAATTAATTGAAGCGAACACCGACAGAAATGATGAGGTGTTAGCATCCCTATTCCGCAACATGCATACTATCAAAGGTAACGCCCGGACATTTGGGTTTGTTCAACTCACTGATGTTGTCCACAACGTCGAGACAACATATAGCGACATACGTAAGTCCGATGACGTGGCCTGGGACCAAAATCAGCTTCTAGAAGAATTACAACTAGTCGAAGACATTTTGCAAGAATATCAAAACGTTCACTATAACGTACTCGGGCGTGGTGATTCTGCTAATGATAGTGGGGCCATTAGTGAAGAGCTTATCGATAAAATCCAAAACTGTATCAACAAAGTACAGCAGGAATTCCCTGCGATTAAAGAGAAGGCTTTTCTACAGCCGTTACAGCTTGTCGTTGATGAAGCTCACACTTGTAGTTTGGAGGAAGCGCTTTCAGATATCATTAGTTCGCTACCTTCTATTGCAACCGAGCTAGGTAAACGCTCTCCCCAACTCGCAATTAACGCGAGTGATGTTCGCATTAACAATGATGTAAAAGATCTGATCACCAACGTATTCTCGCATTTATTACGTAATAGCGTAGATCATGGCATTGAATTACCCGAGGAGCGCGTGGCATCAGGAAAACCACAAGAGGGTAATATTTATATTAACACCACCAATGATGATGCTGGACATCTTCTGATTCATATTGGAGACGATGGAAAAGGAATTAACCTGGAGCGTTTGAAAGCAAAAGGGATAGAAGACGGCAAATGGCAACAGGATGAAGCCCCCAATGATCTGGACGTTGCGATGCTTATTTTTGAATCAGGCGTATCAACCAAGGAGCAAGTGAGCAGCATTTCCGGCAGAGGCGTTGGAATGGACGCGGTACGTCAGTTTTTACAGAGTAATGGTGGTGATGTCAGCATTAATTTGTTGGAGAAGTCCGATCCGGAATCGCCCTTCGCCCCATTTGAGCTTGTCGTTACTTTGTCCCCTAACTCCTATAAGATGGCCACGAACAAGTTAACTGATACGGCAGCGGCGTAATAACAGGAATATTTTTTTGTTACCGGAAGCATAAATTATGCTTGTCGACACTAACGCCCCAACAATTAGAGTTATAGCTAGTGCGCTTTCAGTCTAAGTTGAGAGGCTTTGGTCACCAACTGAGTTACGTTCTGCACGTCTAACTTGCGCATTAAGTTTCTTCGATGGGTTTTAATCGTTTCTACAGACACATCTAGTTGATCAGCAATGGTGCTTCTAGGAAGACCATCAAGAATAAGCTGAAGAATCTGCATTTCCCTAGCAGTCAATTCAATATCTATTTCCTGAGACACAGACAGAACATGACTTGATACATAGCGTTTATTTTGGGTGATATTCTCTAACGCAACGAGCATTTCTTTCGACTTGTCTTGCTTAAGCAAAATTCCATCCACTTGAGACAAATAGATTTCCCTTAGTATGGCCGCAGATTGCTGCCCAGTAAAAACGAGTATTTTTAAATTTGGATACCTTTTCTTTAGGTAGTTTGAAAGCGCTGCAGAATGTCCGCCTGGCATTTGATAATCCAAAATTAGTAAATCTGGAGAAAGATTATGAACTAACTCTTTAAGCTGGTCTAACTCACCTATTTCGGCGACAACTTCATAACCGCCTAAAGATTCCAATAAGGCCCTTACCCCAAATCTTACCACTTCATGGTCGTCCGCAATTATTACACGCATGACTTAACTGCCCTTTCGGTAATCACAAGTTCCAACAGGGAGCAAAGTCTATTTTTGGCAAATGTATTATATATGACAATAACTATTCGCTAGTCATCAAACTGTACACGAACTAGCCGCTTACTGTCACAAAACAATCATATCCACCAAATAAGTGGTATAAACGAAACTAATTGAAAGAACTTACATGGTCTTTTTGCCTTTTCTAGTTACAAATTTAAATATTACTTTTTTAAGAAACCCGCTTGGCTTGGTGAAAAATAAAACGATTCACCAAGCCGATTTCAAACAATGTCCTTACTGGGCCGGGAAGCTATAGGTATCGAATACAAGCCGTATATCAGTAACCCCTTCATTGGTGGCGTTATTATCATCTCCACTAATCAAAGTATCTAAACCAATTGATCCATCGGCAGCTAGGCTGTCTCCGGGAATAATGAGTACCCATTCTGTATTCCAAACAGAGCGCCCTACTAAACGCCCAGATGTTGTAACATTTGCAAAATCAAAGACCGGATCAGTACTCACAGGTATCTCACTAAAGCGTCGGCGTTTATCCCAACGTGTTAGAACACTATCGCTACTAGGTATCCAACCTTCCTGTAGGTAGGAAGTATCACCAGTGGTTAAATCGCTTGGCACAGGTATCGCTTGATCTAACACTTGGTAAGAGCGTAACTGGGTTATGTCTGTTGGGGATCTTAAGAAGTCCGTGCCTACAGGAACCAGGTATGCATAAGGGGTATTCACTAACTCATCAGGATAATCATCAAAGTGCAATCCAACACGATAGAACTTAGTGGCGGAGTATGAAGGTGAGTAAGTTGAATCAACACCGCCTTTATCCCAACCAAACAAATTCTTGTCTAAATGGATGGTAGTCGCGAATCTCAGAACAATACCTTCGAGAGGACCATCGGCAGCGTTAACTCCAGGCGGAACACAAAATTCCGAAAACTCTGGAACTTCCCAAAGGTTATCCACTCGGCCCTCTTGTAAAAGTTGTTGCCAACGTGATTTACCATCATCACCATCTAGGACCCGGTAAGCTTCTTTGCGAAGCGAGAAATTAAACTCTTGATTTAGAGGATCTAGCCCACCGAAGGCACTTTCTGCAGAATTAAATGCTGAATCCATTCTAGCAAGGGGCGTTGATAAACCATGCACACCGGCAACTGGATTTCCGCTATCAGTAAACTGCCCTAGCGTGCGTTGCTTGATTAAACTTTCATAAAACGTTTGGTCAACGCCATTGGTATCATCAGATAGTAGGCCGGTTTCATAATCGAAGGCCTTAGCAGCTAAATAGGTATACTTAGCAGCAAGATCAAAGCTCGCCCGATATTTTTGTAATGCATCGTTGCGAAATACTCGATATGTCATATCCCGATACCTTTCATCGGTTGTTCTGCTAGCTACGTCCTTCCTGAACGCGATCCGCTCCTCCATGATACGAACCGCTTCAGCGACCAGTTTTTGATACACGGATTGAGCATTCTCTAACTCTTGTGTTAACTCCACAACGCTATAGCGCAGTTTGGTTTCTTCGTGCATTAACTTTTCGATAACGGTTAATTGCCGCTGAATCTCTAAAGGATAACCAGACTTTTGAAATTCTACCGAGCGGTTAAAGGCAGCCTGCTGCACCTGAGCCTGTTTAGTAAACTGGCCGATCGATACCAACGCACTAGCGGTGATCAAGCCACGTGTTAACCCACTATAAGTGACACTTAATCCTATTCGAGGGATGGTTCCAGCATCATTGGAGAAACCAACCGCAGTAGCGGGTGTGTTAGACATAATACCAATCCAACGATAGATAGATTCCCCCAGCAGCACTAGATTATTAGCTAAGCCCTGTAGACCGGCTAACTCCCTAGTTAAGGTGGCATACTCATCCTTCATCACGTTATAGGAAGTAATTTGATCTCCACGAATCTGGTAAATAGTTTCTAGTAAATCAACCTCCGCTTTAACTTTGTTCATCAAGGCTTGTTGCTCAGCGATAGCGGTTTCAATACGAGCTTGAATAAGTTGGATTTCACCCAATTGCAATTGGATTTCACCGGGGGCAGCTCTGCTTCCCCAAGTTTCATTGGGTTTTATGTAGGGATAGTTATTGCTAGGCACAATGGGTAATTCAACTAATAAATTACCACTGCCATCTACGAAATTAATATGGTCAGCTGGATTTATGTTGCCACCGGTATCGGCACTAAAGAAGAAGCTGTTAATATCATTAGCGCAGCTTTGACTACATCCATCCGCTTGTAGACTGGGTAAAGTCAGGGTCAGATTATTAATTTGTGAAGGTGGCACATTTTCGAGATCGCTATCAATATACATGTATTGATAAATATCTGGTCCGTTGTAACCAGTAGGATAAAGTTTTCCAGGTCCAATATTGCCGTTGTAAGGATACCCCATTAGCTCAATTAAACGACTCTTGAAGTCGCCCTCTTTTTCTTCCTCCAACCGCTGAAAATCGGCATTCGATAGCTGACTGATGCGAATTTTTTGGCTCAGATCATTAGCATAATTAAATAACTCAAGTGAATTATTCGCTGCATCTACAGCTCGGGCGTAGACTTGTTCGAAGTGGCTTTCACCGTTCTGTAAAGCACTAGCGTCGATATCAAATGGTATCGCATCACTGGCAAGACCAAACGGATTATTTCCTCTGTCTGCGCGACTTACGATGCTATCAATTTCCACAAGCGCAGCAGGTAAATCCGCGATTGCGCTAACGGTTTGTCGATCGATTTTAGCAATTCCCGTAGACTCAGTATCGTCGTAGGGAAGCAAAGCATTGACAAACGCCCAGTCTAAAACGGCTCCCTGCCCTGCTCTTCGGGCCCAGCCATCCATACCCCAGGCACGTTGAGCATCTGTATCTTTATAACCTTGCCACTGCCCCGAGGGTGCATGGGTATATTCATTGCGGAACGTTAAGTCGACAATTCTTGCACCGGTTCTCGCTTTCGCCGCAGCTGCTTTGGCAAAACGCTCTTCGTCTTTATAGTCTACAACTAATGTTTGGCCAGCGATGCTGGTGGTGTCAGTCAAAGGCTGCCAATCATAGTCGGGATGTCGTGCTAACGAGTAATAAAGCTTAGTGGACGTAAGATAGTGGCCCCATGCATCGCCATGTCCTTGTGGATAATTGGCTTGAGCATCGTCTAAGGCACCGTCCCCGTCGGTATCAGATATTCCATATACTTGGACGTAAGTGGCTTCAGGCCCTCCACCAACAAAGTTCCATAATAAACGGTTGCCGACGGTTGGATTGTTGTTATCAAGCCCTCGTAACAATGCGAGTTCTTCACTGAGTAACGAAGGCACCGTATTTTCGAAGGCAAATAGCGTGGGCTGAAGATAGCTTTCCCCAGAACTGCCGTCATAGCCAATAGTTGGATCCATCGCGTCTGAAAAAGCTTCATTTCCCAATAACATATATAAACTAGCGATGCGGCTCGCAGCAAAGAGGAGTTGCTTATTAACAGCTGTTTCACCGGTTATGCCAGAATCGATGCTTAAGTTAACAGCGTAGTTAAGAATAGTTTGATAAAGCTCAATTAAACCGACCTCGTTTAAATTACCGCCTTCACCGTTGAGCGCGACATCTCCTTGATACTCAGGCCCAGCTTGCACCAACATGCTGGTATAGCTATTAACATCGTTAGCATGAAAGTCGGTATAGCGCTGCTCAAACTCGTTGATGTTACTCATTACCCGTTTAACCCAACCTTGCACCAGCATTGGCTCAGCGGGTTGACCTGGTAAAACAGCAGCGCCTGACAACTCACTCCATTGATCACCCGTTGGATCAGCTTCAGTTACAATGCCTTTGTAGCGACTCAGTACCCAACCATCTGCAAGTAGAGGTAATCCTGAGTCTAAATAGAAACTTGCTTTGCCTTGACCATTTGCTTCATTCACTAGCGTAGTCCAGCCAATCGGTCTTCCTTGCGGATCTATATTGTAGCTTGGTGGGCCATCATTACTGCTTTCATCTGCCGGCGCCCAAAACCATTCAAACGTCAGGTTGTTGCTACGGCCAGCAAAATCCAAGTTTTGTCGCAGTACCAAACGGGTGTCCAGTTTGTTTATCTCGTTCTGAAATACATTAATGCTTCCTGACGCGATCGGTTCTTCTACTCGGATAACATGAAGGTTAACTGGATTTCCGGTGAGATTAGGGTCATCTACGTTTTCAGCTAGTACCACATATCCTGGCTGATCAGCGAACGCCGCCGTTAAGGCAACGCTAGAATCCACTAATAAATGTTGGGTTTCGTTGCTATTACCATCCTGTTCTAAACCCACATAAAGCGCTTGGTCGGCTTGACCATTATTATCCAGATCCACACCGTTCGGGTTGCGAGACTGATCATACATGGCATTGACAACCGTATCCCATAACGTTGCTTCTTCATCGGTTACATTGGAAAAAGGATCAGTGCCGCTATTATCTAATCGCTGCAGAACATCACGCTCCGCTGCGGTCATCACATTAACCAATTGAACTGCGGATTCACTGGTATCATCTTGGGCAGTTTCTGGATTGAAATCGCCGCCTCTAAAATAGAAATAGCCTCCCTGAGGATCCGCTAACTGGAATTGAAACCTAACCCTATATCTCAAATCGCTCGGTAACCGAGGGAAGTCATAGACACCTACCCCAAGTGTGGGACGAATACGAGCAGGTAAAGTAGTTGGATTACTACCATCATCAATGATTACAACGGGGCCCTCGCTATTTGCATCCACTCTGTATTCAATTTGATTGCCTAGATCAACCCGTATTTCTTGTGCATAGTTAAATAGGCGTACTGTTGCATCTTGAGCTCTTGTCGCGCTGCTGGGATCTCCTTCTACAATAGGGTCATTATCGTCATATATGACCTGCAAAAAGCGCATAGCTTTAACATCGGGTAAGCCATTCTTGGCATTAATTAAAGTGTCGCCTGCATAAATAGTCGGTACTGACGCCGGCCATTCATTATCAAAAGTAAGCGTGTGTGGCGTAGCATTATTGCCGTCATGGTATGACATCCAAGCGACTTCAGTAACGTTTGAATCTTGTTGCCCATCGCCATCAGCATCGAACCAGAAACTTGGATCAGTTAGTGAGTAAAAATAGTTAACATCTACATTACGCTGTTGTTGATCAGTACCCGCCGATCTAGACCAAACCTGGTTGTTACGATCGATCCAAAAACTTGATTCCGTGTTGATATTACCCGGCGCAGTGCTTTCAGAGATTCTATCCCTTAAATAAGAAGGCTCATTAACTGGTGATCCAACCTCGCTGGTTAGTTGAAACTCTGGGTAATCGTCGCTGCTGTAATCAACTTTAAATACTCGGTATTGGTAATCATCTCCAAAAGGAGAACGAGCGATGACATAAGGTTCAGATGAGGCTAATCCAGCGATATTGTTTAAATCATTACGAATGGCGTGCACCCTGTAGTGATCATCCACAAAACGAATAAAAGCATGCTCTTCATTTGGGTTATAGCCCGGTAACAAACGATCATTTTGGGAATAAATCACGGGGAAATCTGCCCCCGTTAAAGCAGTCAAAGGTTGATTCTGACCGTTCTGTAAACCGTCAGAGCCCAACTGGCTAGTCAACGCGATTAACCCAGCGTCCGCCGGCCAAATAGGCACATAACTCCTAGATATATATGGCCATTCACGATCTTGAGCGCCGGTTTGATACCAGGCTACTCTTAAGTCGTCTCTCAAGTCATCTAAACTATCTGCATCATTGTCTTCAGTACCATTTTCATTGATCGGGACGATTTGCCCCTCGCGGTTGTCTCGATGGTAAACATCAGTTGTAGTGTCATACCTGCCCATAGTTGTCATTACATAACCGCCGGCACTATTTTGTGCTAGTAACAGTTCGTCAGGTGTTGCCACAGTTTTACCGATATCCACGTTAATATTATCGATATGTTTTAGTGGATCATCCCAGTGAAAACTCCGAAACGACACGATCGTCGGTTGTCCTTGTGTGGGATCATCATCGTCGAAGAAGACTAAAGACCCCATGCGATTTTGAATTGTGATTAGTTGATCGTTGGTCGCAACCGCGCCATCCGTAGTGGCAATACCGTCGACAGATTCCAAATACTGCAACCAATGAAAATGGTTTAATGCGCCTGGTGGATTAAGTTCTACTGGCGGTATTTCAACATCTGGTGTAACTGAATAGATGTATTCTTGAAGCCCCTCAGCAACAGTTGGCCAGCGAACTTTTACCGCACGGCCAACAATTTCTTGATTAGTGGCAAGAGCATTATTAGACGTGGGCCAAAGAATAATTGCGTTTTCAATGGGTCCCGCACCATAGACGGATAGATCAGATTGAACGGTCAGTAATTGTTGGTTTAGTGATAGAGCAGCAGCCGCTGCAGGTGACTCAAGTCCTAAGTTAACAGGAATGGTTCTTCTCAGGCCTATAGTATCAGGAGCGTTTAAACCAGTAACTTGGGGATAGATTAAATCTCCAACAATGTAGTTGTAGTAGTTTTGGAACTCAGGCTGAAAATCGCCAGACACAGGATCTAATACATGTGCTACTGTTCCAAGCCCGCTAAGTAAATCAGCAGCAGTATTGTCTATATCGCTGTATTCAACTGCGTTATTAGTTAACACTGTTGAAAAAGGAGCGCCTGCGTAATTTTGTGTACCACCAAATAGATACAAGGTATTTAGATTATTAACATGGAGATGGTAGCCATAACTAAGCGGCTCTGTGCTGGCCTCTATCCAAGAAAAAGTGCCACCTGAATCGTTGGTGAGTTGCGCTACTGCAGCAAAGCCGTTGCTATTTAGGGTAGTTCCTGTGGTTATCAACTGGCCCGTTAACGCTTGAGTTAAATCGTAACTCGCCGCTAACTGTGAATTGAGCTCTGCCCACTCCCAAACACCATTTAAATTAAGTTTTGCAAACAAAGCGGAAGTGGAACCAAATACTCCTGGGGAGAGTGCTGGGGGATTGGCGGCAGCACCAAATGAATCCAACACCACGTTAGTAGCGGTATCAGCACTTAGACCGGCAAATCCTGCCGCTAATATTTTTCCATCATCTCCGAAGTGAAGAGCCTCTATAGATGAATAGCCACCAGCCTTAGCAAAGTTACGCCAAGTTCCATTGCTCGTCATGGAGCCCACGTATCCGCTTAATCGCCCTGATTCTGCTTGATGGATGTCCGCGCCAACCTGAAAACCTGAGCGCCATTTGCCAGAGAAATAAATCGGACTGTTAATTCCTAATGATGGATCAACAACGATGTCCGTTAGAACATCCATGGAACAGGGCTCGCCACTTGGAATGGTATAGTTGAGAGTGACCACCACCTTGTCGTATCGAATATCAATACCACTTTGAAGACGCAGAATTAATTCATTATTACCACCGTATTGATAAGTTGCGAGCGACGAGTTGTAGTTGATGGTTGTTGATACAGGATAGTACTGAGTAACACCAGCTTGCGTGGGCGGTGCTGACCATTGGCCTATGTTGATGCCTTCAATCCTTGCATCAAATTGGTAACTGACGGCACCAAACTCAAATCCTAACAATGCAGCAAAATCAATTCCTACATTAATAGAAGTTATGATGGCACCTGCTGGTAGCGGATCTTGGAAGGTTAATGACAATTCAGGAGATGCCTGTGTCACATTTGCAGCAGGGTTACGAACGGTAGAATTATCAGCACCAATTTGTTGCCCTAAATCTAGGTTGGTACCGACATCTACTCCTTCACAATTATCCACAAAATTATCGGAAGCACCCGCCACCGGATCTAAACCTTGGTTTACCCGGCTTAGCCAGTCCCAATTCCAAGTTTGTTGACCAATACCAGGAGACTCGTAATAACGAACTTTGGTAATAAAAGCCCAGTTACCTGAACTAGTTGTTTTAGCGCCGGAGGCTTGCCCTTGGAAAAGCGCTGTTGTGTATTGCGTTGATCCCTCTAATCCAACTCGTCCTAGCCAATCGGTACCATTAGCCGGTGGCTGATCTACAGCAAGGTTTTCGGCCTGCTTAACTTGTCCTTTGAGATAAAAGACAATTGGCGCTAGCGGATCATCAGTTTCACGAGCCATGGTGAGGCCATTCCCCTGTTGCTCGTTACCAGCAGTAATCACTAAATTTTCCAACGTTCGCGAAGCAACTTGAGTAAAGTTTGTTTCGGTTATTTGAGCTGCTAAGGGCTGAGTTTGAATATCTAGCCATTCACCTGAATCAGGGTCTATAACTGCCAAGAATAAGTTGGTAGTACTCTCTGAGTCTAAACCTGTACTCGAAGCATTCGCTTGAACTGGTTGCAAGCCAAAAAATACCGTACCAGTGATGTAACCGGTTAAGAATACTCGCCCTGAACTGCGTTCATAAACGATGCCTGTTGCCCCATCTTTACCGGTTCCACCTACAAACTTGAACCATTGCAGCTCTCCAAGCCAATTAAACTTGGCAACAAAAAAATCTTGACCACCATTGTTTTCAGGAAGCACAGTGCTGTTAATAATGGTTCTTTGATTATCTACGCCTGGACCATCTCCATATATGTTGATGGTTGTATTGGATCCATTTTCATAGAAGCCAACAAGATATAAATTTCCATCATCATCTGTTGCAGAATCGACCACTTGCTCATGGCCGTTGCCGTCGAGTTTAAGGGTAAATGGTGCTGGTTCGGATGGATTAAAACCCCAAGTCACCTGAGATGAAATAGCAATAAAAAAGAGAAAAACACTTTTGAAAAGCTTCATTATTCTTTCCACTGAATCAGTAATAATGTGTTGTTAGTTTATGTTTTCTAACCGGGCTATGTGTGTATTAACAGTAATCAATTCGGCGTTGGGTTTAGCTCGGATATTTGATTAATTCGTTGCAGCATAAACCGGCCGCGCATTTCAATATCTTGCTTGTGCAGGCCGGAAATTATTTCTGAATAGACGCCCGTTATCCGCCCCATACCGTCGGTTGGTGACGGCTCGAAGAGTTGATCGGTAGTAATGTTTATGCTGCGACTAATACTCCAAACTTCATCATAAAAAGTATCGGGCGCTGTGATGGTTTGCCCTGTAGAGTTATCGTTATCATCATGAAACCGATGATAACGATGTTTCATTGGATGGGTTGCCAAGTTCGGTTCAATATTGATAGTCGCTGTTAAAGTGTTGCCTAAACTTCCGCTGAGAGGCAAATGATCACCACTGAAGTCGAAAGCAGAGCTGCTCAATCGGTAGCCGACCCCTTCGCGCCTAGTCACCGATAGTGTAGAGAAGTCCGCGAGGAGCGAATCCGAGGTTATCATTGAAAGACTGTTATTATTTTCGTTACCCAGCAAATAGACTTGTTTAAGAAGACTCACTGTTTGAGCACTATCTACATGTAGCAATAATTTGAATTGCATCGGCGCCGGCGTTTTTTCAAGAACACTTGCATCAGCAGCATTAACATTAGTAACTTCATCAAGTAAAACGACGCCAGCCCACAATCCCGTATTGCTTGCAATAGGTTCTGCGCTTAAAGGCAATCTGATCCGAGCACCAAGTCCCGTTATCGTGAGTAATGCATCCGTGGGTTGAGTCATTCCGGTTCGATCAACACCCAATAGAAGTGAGGTTTGCTGCCCCTGCAACGCATTAGTCGTATAATTGTTTGCGCTATCCCACTTGGGCGTCACGCCATCTGTGTCGTAGCCATTAAAATACTGCAAAGGAAACCCGTTGGAAGCCTGAAATGTTACGTTGGTATCACCGGATCCTGATCTATTGGTAAACGTAAAACTTTTTACTGACACACTAGAAGGATAGATTAGTCCGTTTAGAGAAGTGTTTGATAGGTTGATAGGATTACTTTGACTAATGGAACCATCATTATAAACCCAGTAGCCGCGTCCAGATTCGATATTGGTAGACTGAGGAATCTGCTCCCATTGCGTACCATCTGCACTTAATTGATAAATCGGTGTTGTAGTGCCTAAGTTCAGGAAATCAGCAAAATTGGTGGGTGCGACAGGATCGACATAAAAACCAAGGAAATTGTAGCTATTTGGTTGCCATTTATGGTCAATATAAATTGGCTTACCTTGAACACTTAGCGTCACATTTTGCGTGCCTTCAACCTTAACTAAATAAACCTTACCGGGTGTCACAGCAAATAGATTAGTTAATATGTACTCAGGCCTGCTTTGCGGAATATAAACCCGCCATGATGGATCATTAAAACCTAGCTCATCAGGAGCAGTAATAAATTGAGAGGGGTTTTCGTTATTTACCAAACTCCATACAATAGAGATTTCCGGTGAGCTAAAAACATTTTTGGGATCTCGGTCTTCTAATGTAAGCTCATCCCCATCGTCTGGGTCCACTTCCAAAAACACGGCATTCCAACCGGGGGTCATCGTAATAGACTGGTTAATGGTCGTATACGCTACTACGTCTGTAGGTGAAGCTAAACATCCAACGGCTAGCAATCCCAATAATAGGCTTTGTCGAGAGGAATTCTTTGTTAAGACTAGTTGCTGGGCAATACCGCGATAACTAAGGCCTAGAACACAAATGAAAGCTAGAACCATTGCCCAAAGCGGCATAGGGACATGGACAGATTCAACAAGATTTGAAACTAAAGGATTATCTTGACTTTGGAACTCTTCTAGATTGGTTTTACCATCATTGTCTGGGTCTTGACCGGCATCGCTGGCATCATTCGGATTGAAACCATAGGTATTTTCATAGTTATCCCCCATTCCGTCGCCATCAAGATCGGAAAATTCATTGGGATTCTCTGGGAATGCGTCGCAAACATTACCGACACCGTCACTGTCATTATCCGCTTGATCTAGATTCTGTGTATTCACGCAGTTATCTGTGGCGTCATCAATGGTGTCCAAGTCTGCATCAAAGGCTCCTAAATCCAGTTTAAGGATATGGCCTCTTTCGTAGACAATATTTGAGTTCGTTAAGACGACGCCTGTTGAATCCGAAACTAAAAACTCTAGCGCATCGCCAGTTCTAACATAGCCCGGGGTTCTAACCCCAACAGAATCCACCGGTACCCTTAGAATATAGAGATCACTATTATCGTTACCTTGCCCCATGGTGAATGAATCAAGTTGAGTATCTTGATAGCGAACGCTTATCGTATAATCGCTATCATTTGCGGTGAGCGCTGATCCCTGTATGGCAACTTGCCCATAGTAAATATTATCGGGTTCCTTAATAGCAGCATAAGAACCTATCGACACCAGCATTAAAGCAAGCGACAACACGAGTGTTATTAATTTTTGTTTCATGAGTGACCCACACAGTTTTTAGATAGCGTGGCGAGTATATAGGTAGCTTTTTATGAAGCTCTATCACCCTATGGGGTGAAAAACATGTCATTGTGATGACGACAGAATAATTGTAAGAAATAGTTAATCTAGAAAATCTTACAGCTGGGTTTTGTTTAATCATCTTTATATAATTTGTCGATAAACTAATAGCTATTAAATCTATCGGATATTAACTATGTTTGTTTCGTTCAAACCCAAAGCACGATTAAAGCCATTATTACCTAGTTCATTAGTACTAAAACCGTTGTTACTCGCGAGTACTATCACTCTTGTAAACGGCTGCGGTAGTAATATTGACGAAACATCCGTGCAAAGTAGGATTAACACAGAAGGCGTCATTGCCCTGATAGGCCCTTATGAGGTAACAGAAACTAATTTATTAAACGAAATGAATAAAAGGGGTGTATCTCGTGAGACTCTTAATATCGACTCCTTTCTAAACAGCTTAATTGACCGTCACGCCGCCGTCATAAAATTGAAGGAATTGGGGTTAGATAAAGACCCAGAGTTTATTGCTAAGTATCAGAAGCTCGCGTTAAACACGCTAAAAACACGCTTTCAAAGGGAAGCAAATAGCTATCTTATAGTTAGCGCTCAAGAAATAGAAGATTACTATTATACAAACCAAGATCAGTTCGAGCAGCCAGAAAAAAGTAGAGTTTCCATTATAGAAATTCGCAATCAATATGGCTCGAATATTAATCGGGCCAAGGCAAAATTAAACGATGTTTGGGAAGCTGTGCAAAAAACACCTAAATACAGCATAGACAAAGAATTTAGTCGTTTAGCAGCTCAACATTCTGATCACCGTGCCTCTCGATACCGTGGTGGCGATATCGGATACCTAATAAATGAGAATAGCCCCCTTTGGCCAAAAGAATTTGTAGATCGAATTTTTGAGTTGAATGCCGATAGCCTAGCAAAAATTGAAACGGATAGTGACCGTTATTTTATAGTTAAAATTGATGAATATTCCCCAAGAGCTATCAGGCCACTTCAAGCAGTAGAGAACAAAATTAAACGAATAATCGGCACCAGAAAGCAACAAGAACTACAAGCGCTGGTTTCTAGCCAAATAAGGGAAGGTATTGATATCCAAGTAATGACACAACAAATACAGAATTTAGCAATTAATGATGATATCCAAGATTCAAGTTCTATACCGGCTCCGAATCTAAATTGACAAATCGTTACTAACTCTTCCTCTATCTCTTACTCTAAGCTCTCAAAAGGAATTCAATAAGAAAGACGGTAGCAAACATTAAAGTTGTACGACCGTCTTTTTAACAATACACGTTATGTTAACTAACTAGTACTTGGACTACAGGACAGCGTGTTTTCATTTGTCACTGGAGCAATCTCGATAAACTCTTTGGCTGTAGTATTCAAGCCATAGACAGCCTCTTTATTGGCGCAGCCGGCATCAGTACAAAACACACGATAATAACCACCAGTTGTGCGCTCACCATCCATTTTAAAGTTTCCTTCTGCCCAACCGTTTATATCACCACTAAACACGATGGCTTCGCCATCCAATTCAGTATTGTAAAAACCGCGTGATTCCCCTCGGAACCCATAAATGGTGCCAGATTCAATCACAAAGGATTGTCCTGTTTGCGGATCAGTGTAGTGGTAGTTATCAAAACGATAAGTTTGATTACCCTCTTCCGGATCTCCGAATATCCAACCTCGTTCGGTGATTCGAGTTTCTAGGGATACCGTTCCACCTTGACCATCACTATGGGTGAGTAATGAATAGTCCTGATCAGGTACGTTAAATAGCTTTAACACATGAGACGCAAAGAAGGTCTCCCAGGTGTCTAACAAGTCGCGATTCTTATAACCATTGTCAATCGCAGAATCTTCTATGAAGTAATAACCCACATCGGTAATCGTTTGCCCATATTGATCATAGCGAAGCTTAATCGCCATGGGCTGATCTACATTAATTTGTAATAAACCATTATTTTGTACACAGTATTCCGATGGCCATGGTTCAACTGAATCCGTTGTAACAAAAATATTGGTCGCATCGTTGGGGATCGATAAGTCAACTGTTTGAGCTGTAGGATACGCACCAGTATTAGGAGAGAAGTAGTGACTACCTGGATATTTTGGTTCCGACACACAGGCAGTTAGTACCGCGATGGTTGATAGGCCTAAGCCCAAGACTTTCACAGTGCCGGCTACTCTTGCCGGATTCATGCTTAACTTTTTCATATTAACTCCGAATTTGTTTCGATGTTGTTGGAATAGCTACTCAGATTAAGATCTTTTGATCACTATTCTTCGAAGCATTGTCTGTCAGAAGGCATTGCTTGTTGCCAAAACTGCCAGTAAATACCCGAGGTGGCGTCGCAGTTATTCCACGTACCATAAACATCGTCACGACCATCAGTGGCGGTCGCGCAAGACTGCTCTGTCGCATTACGATTGACAGCAATTTTTTTATTAAATAGGTCGACACCGTTGGATCTTAGCTCCATCTGTTGGGCGCTCGATTCATCGCAATCAGCTAACAACCAATCATTCTCTCCTTCCGCGCTCGTGCGTTGGAAACATTTTTGACTAAATAATGATTCAATCACATGCTGGTGCACATTCTCGGGATTTTCGGCGCTACGAACTATAAAGCGCTGCTTACCATCATCCTTATTACAGGGCGCCGTTACTAAGTTATCACCATCCAACGACATACAGGTGGCATCCCAAGCTGGATTGATTGCAGGATCATAAGGAATACGAATGCTGTTGTAGTGACTATTTATTTCGCTAGTCTCTTCACCCTCTACCAAATAAATGAGGTGCCATACGCCAGAATCTTCTTGATAGGTACGTGAAAGCTTGGGATCTTGGAAACAGTTTTCACCATCACTCACTACGGTGATAATTTGATTTGGATAGCTTACCCAATCCGGGAAAAACGGCGAGGATTCAGTCACCAAATATTCTTCGTGGCTTAGTGGATGGCTTAGAGTGCCACCTCCTTTGGGAAGTTGACCTAATAAAGTACAACCAGCACCAGAACCTAAGTAAACTGAATAATGACGTATATCGAGCTCATATTGCGAAGGCTCTACTACAATCTCTAGGTTTAGACTCAAAGAGGGATCAATATCCGTGACAGTAACCGCAGCGGGGGCAAAACGCGCGGGTTGATTGTAATCTATCTGATTCCAAGTGCCTTCCGGTGCTGATATATAATTTGCGCAATCAGCCTCTGCGTGCTCACCGTCTTGATTACCAGAAACCAACAGCAAATTGGTGGCATTATTTGGCGGGTAGTCCATATACAAAGAATCGCTGATTGATACTGCGTCACTTGCTAAATAGGTCTCCACTGGCTCGCCGGCAATTGGACATCCATTTTCATCAGCATAACGCAAGAAGTAAAATTCAATATCTTCTTGATTTGTTGCAGTATCAAAACTTAAATCTGCATCAATAATGGCAAACACATTATTGTCAGTGACCGACAAATTAGAAGCTCGAGTTTCAGGAGTACGAGGCACATAAATCAGATTATCGATATCTAC
>JAKSAW010000134.1 GCA_022361455.1 Pseudomonadales bacterium
CTATCATTCACGATGGAAACAATATTCGTGTGCAGTAAATATTGTGCTGAATGAGCCAACCCACCAATATCACTGTATTCTAGTTTTAAGTTTAATTTTGGTATATCTGGAAATGATTCTAGTTTCCCAGACTTTACTGAAAAGTAAATTAGAGCCGAAATTATTTGTATATAAGCATGAGGATACGTAAGTTCGATCGGAGAATTATCTATTTGCGCAGGCAATACAAAGTCAAGGCTATCTAATTGCTGATTACGCCATACTGACGTCAATTCCCCTAACTCCTCAGAATTTAGTGATAAGAAGCCATTTTTAAGCTCAAAGTAAGCTGGTATATGCGCCTTTTGTGCTAAATCATTTACCAGTGCAACAGTATCTTCCATTGGGAAAGACCAAGTTGCTTTTACGTCTTTAGCTGCACCCAGCCCCACGTTTCTTAAGGGAATGGAAAAAGATTTTACGCAATCAATACTTTCATCGCTTTCCCTATCTGTGGTCCAAAAATCTGGCATGGCCCCTTTATGAAGTGGATTTGAGATGCCTTTGAACAAAGTTTTCACCAGCACCAGTTCTGGCTTATAAGATGACTCGCGTTGCTTCGCAACTTCTTTAACAGCTAAAAATGCTGCTAATGCAGACAAACAAGCACCAATACTTGCTGCGAGAGATATTACTTGATCTATCGTCATATTTTGTACACATCCTTATCGACTAACGCCTGGCTCAGCCGCCGCAAAAAATGTCGGTTGCAGCAGCCACTTGTTAAGGCTTTTTGTTCGCAACGTAGGAATGCACCACATCATCACTAACCGTCATTTTGATGCTATTCACTTCAAGTTGCTTGTCACCAACAATTTTGAAAATGCTGCACTCAGGGCATCCCCCTTCAGTGCGCAGTGAAGTAATATAAAACCCCTCACCATTTGCCCTACCAATCATATGTTGATTCATCAAATCGACTATTTTTGACTGCCAACTCAAAACCTTTTGATAGTCTCTCTCGTGGAAGTCAGTACTTGATTCGAGTGTGCGTATTGTTCCTCTATGCAGAACCTCACCGCATTCATTGTACAGTGTTTTAAACTCTTTTCTCGTCAATGCATTTGGCTTCGAGTTTGCTTGAATATTCCACCCCTCATCATCTTTAGTTCGCTCGACAGCCTGAGGAAACGAATGAGGATGATTTCTGTGAAGATGTTTCATAATCCTTTCTGCATTCCATTCCTTTTTCGTTGCTTTAGTTTGAGCAACGCGTAGATCACCATGAAGTTGCAGGCACCCTAAGGCGATTAGCTCACACATTCTTCGAAACTGAAGATACGCATATTCGCGTGCATAAGGAGGAGTTAGACCTAGATCGCCTTCACATGCTTTGGCCACTAATTCCACTCGAATAGCGAGTTCGTGCATAAGTGGCAAATATCGTTTTACTGCCTCTTCCGTACTAAATTTTTCTTCCATAATTCGAACTCTTGGAGGCCTTACGCCGCCATCACAGGTAGCAAAAAGTGGAGAGAGCGTAGCGAACGGAACTTTTTGATATCCTGTGATGGCCTTGTTAGCTCGCCATTAATAAATCCGACTGCTCTTTTTTAAGCTTTAAACATGGCATACATATTTCTGCCATATTGCTATCTGACAATATTTTTGCAGCGTATTTGAAAGTAGAACTTTTATATATTTTTGGTGGCTTTCTTCCGTTTGGATACCATTCTTTCCTTTTTATATAAGGATATGAGCGTTCATCTTCACTACAGAGTACATTGCAACCTGAAACTATTAGCAAAGCTGCAATATGTGGGTCGTCAAAGTCACTATCATTACATAGCTCTTTAAGCTCATTCATCTTTTGATCTACCAAATCATCGTCAACTTTAACGACTTTTCCTGCTTTATTAAGCTGATTAAAAAATTTCAAATATTTCCCAATTTTTCTAAACTCCTCCCAGTACTCTGTTCCACCACAAACCATTTTACCTTTGCCATTTACTATCCACTCAAGCACAGGCTTGAAATTCTCATGCTCTTCAGAAGCACGATTAAAGACACATGGAATAACATTCATA
>JAKSAW010000158.1 GCA_022361455.1 Pseudomonadales bacterium
GGTGAAAAAGAGGATCATTTTTCTGGGTTTGCAAAAAGCTTTGAGTAAATAAAACTGCACACACGACTGTAGCGAAGCACAATGCTGGGTTTACCCACTTAACCAAATAAGGGGCTTCTACAAAAAAGTGCTGAATCAACAGTCCATTTTGTGAATAAACGAAAGCCCCAAAGGAGAAAATATACAAGACATAGTATAAGTAACTCACATCTCTCACAAAGAGCCATAGAAACAGGTTGTACAGGCACATCACTACAACAATTCCAAAATACATGCCTAAAGTGTATAGCTCCAACTTTTCAAACCAAGAAAGTGCTTTTGGCTCCCAAAGCACCATAGGCAGTTGAATTGTTTCTTCACCCTCCACTTTTATGTAGTAAGTCTGGATACTGTTTGATTCCAATTCGAGATCAAAAACTAAGGTCCGATGTTCCTGAATTCTATAGGTGTCTGGGGCAGTACCTTGTACCGATTCAACGAAGGCACCATTCGACGGTGAATATAAAGTGACTTTTTCTAACAAAGGGAAGTCAATCTGTAGCTTGCGCTTCACCTCGCTAGAATGATTATTCTGTAAGTTAAATTTGATCCAGATAGCAGAGCTTGTAAAACCAAAACTAGGCGCCAGAGAATCACTTTTCTCAAATTGGTTTTCAGCTGCTAGTTTTTGTATTTCACTCAACGTCAGGCGAGCAGTTTTGTCTTCATAAAGCTCTAAGAAATGCCCAAGCGGGATGCGCTCATCCTGCTTATCGACAACGATGATAGAAGCAAAACTATTGCTAGAGTTCGCAACCCCCAGAAACGCGACCACCATGGCTGATAACAGCCAAAAGTGCCTTATAAACATGCATTTAGCTCACAGTATAATTATCTCAATTAGATAAGCTTAGTCCTAAAATAAGGCGTTTACGAGGACAACCCTCGCCATGGCCAATATCATCAGACACGCTGATCGGCACTTAAAGATCTATACACCTAAACTTTTTCTTTTGCTTCCGCCTATAAATGGGCGAGTATTGTCCAGAAGAATAAAAAACCGGAGTCTCAACGATTGAAAACGCTTTCAAAGCTACTAAGCCGATATATGCCCACAGCGCCCACTGGCCGCGTAGAATGGATAGGCGTTCGCCCCGAAAGAAAAGCGCCGGTGATTCAGGTAACTGAAACGGTAGCCCTAGAAGATCGCGGATTAAAAGGCGATCGCTCCGCATTAAAGGCCAGCAACTCTGGCAGGCAAGTCACTTTAATTTCGGCTGAGGATATTCAGGCGCTAGCAACAACCCTGGGCAGAAACACTATCGACCCCGCTATTCTGAGACGCAATATCGTTGTATCTGGCATCAATCTTCATGCTATGCGATATCAAAACATACGCATCGGCGAAGCAATTCTCGAGGTTGGCGCCCACTGCCACCCCTGCTCAAGAATGGAAAGTGCATTGGGCAAAGGTGGTTTTCTCGCCATGTATATGCGGGGTGGTTACTGCTGCAAAGTAACGCACTCGGGTTTGATATCTGTCGGCGACTCAGTCACGCATCACGCGCTGGACAACAATGCCACCGATCAGCAAGGGCAGTTGTTCTAAGTCTTCAATAAAGGCTCGACCCATCAGCTGTCCATTAATTTGCGTTGGTTTTTGGCAGCCAGTTCGGTCAGCCCGGGTATAAATCGCTTACCGATATACAACA
>JAKSAW010000485.1 GCA_022361455.1 Pseudomonadales bacterium
GCAGCAAGCTAGCTAAGGCGGGAATATGTCTACAGATAACATTGATTTTTTAGCCAAAGCTAAAGCACTGAGCGAAAACCAAGACACTGTTGACTGGCTTAGCAATGCCCGCCAACAAGGTAATGCATTATTAGAAAAAGCTGCCTGGCCAACTCGTAAAACCGAGGCATGGAAATATACTTCGCTCTATCCGTTAACAGAAAAGAATTATTTGCAAGGCAGTGCTGACAATTCACTGACTGCCGATGATATTAGTGAATTTCAAATAGCTGATCTCGATGCCTACAAATTGGTTTTTATTAATGGCCAATTCAACGCCGAGCTTTCTGACGACTTAGCAGGCATTGAAGAATTTACCGCAGTGAATTTTTCTAATGGCGATAGCAATAGTGCAGATATTGCAGAACGTTTAAATAGTACCTTTAAGTTAGAAAAGCACTTATTTGCACAGATCAACAACTGCCTGCTAACTGATGGCCTGTATTTGTTTTTCCCAGCAAACAAAAAAGTCGCGAAGCCGGTTCACCTTTTACAACTGAACACAGAGCAAGGCGAAGTATTTTATAGCCAGCAGCGCGTTGTGATTGTTGCCGAACAAGGCAGCCAAGCAACGATTATTGATCATCGTGATAGCTTGGGTGACAGCAACAGCGTTAATAACAATCTGACAGAGATCCATGTAGCTGCGAATGCTAACCTAGCTCACATAACACTGCAGCTAGAAGCTGAAACTCAAGTGGCAATTTCTGGTACTCACGTAAAGCAAGCGCGCGATAGTCATTACCAGCACTACTTAGTTGCAATAGGCAGCAAAATTAAGCGTAATGATTTGCAGGTAAATTTAACAGAGCCCAATGGCCAAACCACCCTTCATGGGGTGTACATGTGCAAGCACCAACAGCACATCGATAACCAAACGGCTATTGATCACATAGCAGCTCACTGCAACAGCGAAGAAACCTATCGTGGCCTAATTGCGGACAAATCAAAAGCCACCTTTAATGGCCGCATTCATATTCATCAAGACGCACAAAAAACCGAAGCTCACTTGAATAACAAAAATCTGTTGTTATCCAAGCAAGCAGAAATAAATACCAAGCCTGAACTGGAAATTTATGCAGATGACGTAAAGTGTTCTCACGGTGCAACCATTGGGCAACTAGATGAGAAGTCACTATTCTATTTCCAATCTCGCGGTATCGATCAGCAATCAGCAGAAGCCATGCTGTGCTTTGGTTTTGTGAATGCCATGGTGACTGAGCTTCCCATCGAAGCTGTTCAGGATTATGTTGCTACACGATTAGCCGTTTTCTTTAATGATGTTGAAAACCTTAAATCGCTGTGGTCGCTATAGGGCAGGAAAAACAGGAAAACTACGTGACAAACAACACAGAGTTAGACTTAAACCAAATTCGCAACGACTTTCCGATTCTTCATCAAGAAGTGAAAGGTAAGCCCCTTGTTTATTTGGATAATGCTGCCACTACCCAAAAACCCAAAGCAGTAATTAACGCTGTAAGCAGCTACTACGAAACCATTAACTCTAATGTACATCGCGGTGCCCATACGCTCAGCGATCTCGCTACTCGCGATTTTGAAAACGCTAGAGTGAGCGTTCAAGGCTATTTAAATGCCGAAACACCAGAGCAAATTATTTGGACGCGCGGCACAACCGAAGCTCTCAACCTTGTCGCTCACAGTTATGCACGTGCTTTTTTAAAGGCCGGTGACGAAATTATCGTATCTGGCCTGGAGCATCATTCTAATATCGTACCTTGGCAGATCACCTGTGAAGTTACTGGTGCACAGCTAAAAGTTATTCCCGTTCTAGATAACGGTGAACTGGATATGGATGCTTACGGCAACCTGCTTTCAGATAAAACAAAACTGGTATCAGTTGCCCATGTATCGAATGCCTTGGGCACCATTAACCCAGTCAAGGCAATTATTGACCAAGCTCACGATGCTGGCGCTGTGGTTTGCATTGATGGCGCCCAAGCCGTGCCTCACTGGGCTATCGATGTACAATCATTGGACTGCGACTTTTATGCCTTCTCCGGCCACAAGCTTTTTGGCCCCACAGGCATTGGCGCACTCTACGGCAAACAAGAACTGTTAGATAAAATGATTCCCTACCAAGCTGGCGGGGAAATGATTGAAAAGGTGTCTTTTAGTGGTACCACCTACAATCAAATTCCCTATAAGTTTGAAGCAGGCACTCCAAATATTGGCGGAGCAATTGGCTTAGCTGCAGCTGTAGATTATTTGATGCAGCTACCGAGAGAAGCCCTTGAGCTACACGAGCAAGCCCTAATGACCTATGCCAATCAAAAGGCTGCTGACTTTGAAGGTATTCGTTTAGTGGGTACCGCCAAAGAAAAAACCGGCGCTTTCTCATTTTTAATTGATGGCGCTCACCCCCATGACGTGGGCACGCTTCTAGATCAACAAGGCATTGCTGTGCGTACTGGACATCATTGCGCTATGCCGATTATGGATCAGTTTTGTATTCCAGGAACTGTGAGAGCCTCGTTTGCTTTCTACAACACCCTAGAAGAAATTGATCAACTATTTGCAGGCTTGGAAAAAGCAAAAATGCTCTTACTTTAATGCTAACGCGTTAAGAGGTTTAAAGACCATGACAGTTCAAACATTTGTACCTGGCCAGGAAGGCAACAATATCAGCGTTACTGAAAGTGCGGCAAAACACTTGACTGGTAAGCTTTCGGAAAAACCTGATGCAAAGGGCGTGCGCATAAGCGTTAAGCCCAGCGGTTGCTCGGGTTTTATGTACGTGCTCGATTACGTTGAAACACCAGAATCTAAAGACACGTTAATCAATGTCAATGACGCACTCACTTTGTTCGTAGATACTGAAAGCCTGCCAGTCATTAATGGCACTGAAATTGATTACGTTAAACAAGGTTTAAACGCATCCATACAATTCAAAAACCCCAATGTAACGGGTGAATGTGGCTGCGGTGAAAGCTTTACTGTGAATTAAATCCATGAATGCTCAACTAGAACAACGAATGGTCGCAGCAGTGATGGACTGCCCTGCTCGCTTAGTCCCTTCTGGAGACCCCATTACCATTCCTAAAAACACCTTTGTCACCATTACCCAAGCCCGAGGTGGCAACTACACGGTAAGCTACAAAGGCAATTTAGCGCGAGTGGATGGCACCGATGCGGAAGCTTTAGGGTTAGAGCCCGAAGAAATTCATTACCCAGAAGCAGAAGACGGCGAAGTTAAAGACAGCTATATCTGGGACACCCTAAAAACTGTTTACGACCCAGAGATCCCAGTGAGCATCGTTGACCTGGGACTCATCTACGATGTCGATGTTGTTAAAGACGACAATGGTCACGCCACTGTCAACGTGCAAATGACCCTTACAGCGCCGGCCTGCGGCATGGGCCAAGTGCTTGCCGATGACGTTACCTATCGCCTGAAAAAAGTACCTAATGTAGACGCGGTAAACGTTACCTTAGTGTTTGACCCACCCTGGAGCCGCGATATGATTTCGGAAGAGGCTCAGCTAGAACTCGGCATGTTTTAGCACACAGACTTTTCTACTAACCTATATCCATTAAGACACTTTTACGACTACTTTAGCTTTCATCAGTACGGACCCATTCAATGAGCGAATCGATCAATCCTTTTGGCACCTCCATCACTCACGAAGACCTGCTGGAAGATCTGGAATTCTTCGATAGCTGGGAAGATCGCTATCGCTACATTATCGACCTAGGTAAGAAACTCCCCGACATGCCTGAAGCCTACAAGACCGATGAGAACTTCGTGCATGGCTGCCAAAGCCAAGTGTGGATTCATGGTGAGCTCAACAACACCGACAATTGCCTAGATTTACTGGTAGAAACGGATGCGCACATCGTACGCGGCCTAGCAGCCATGGTAATGGCAGCTTATAACCACCAATCGCCTCAGACCATTCTCGATTTTGATATCGACGCCTATTTTGAACAAACCCAATTAATCCAACATCTTAGTCCCACTCGTGGCAACGGCCTCAAGTCTATGGTGAAAAAAATTCAAGATCTTGCCGCTAAGCACACCCATTAGATATGACAAAGGGCGCTCACTCTGTCATGTTTTGTAGATATATTTAGCCTGAACAAGTGTTATCGGTTAGAATGCGCCAGTCGCTTTGCCCTGGTTACAGGGTAAGCAACACCATCGACACACTATAATCACAAAACAATCATAAAGAGCGCCGGCCCTAGAAGTACGCATCCATGAATCAGCACACCATATTCGATACGCCCATCGTTGCTCCTATTTGTCGACTACTAGCAAAGTTCTTCCTGTTAATCGCTGGTTGGAAGCGTGGGGACGACGCTCCCACCATTGATAAATACGTGCTAATTGCGGCGCCTCATACGAGTAACTGGGATTTTTATTTCACACTGCTGATCGCCTTCGACTACAAATTGAAAATTTTTTGGATGGGTAAAGACACTCTGTTTAAAGGTGTGCTTGGCCCCATTATGCGTTGGCTTGGCGGCATCTCAGTAAACAGAAGTTCGTCCAATAATTTGGTGGGGCAAACTATTGAAGCTTTTAAGCAGAATGACAAACTGATTGTTACCGTTCCACCGGAAGGAACTCGCGGCAAAGTAAGTTATTGGAAAAGTGGCTTTTACCATATCGCCCACGGCGCAGGCGTTCCCATTGTATTGGGATATCTAGATTTTGGTCGCAAGATTGGTGGCTTAGGGCCAGTGTTTCACCCCACCGGTGACTTCGAAAAAGACTTGGTAGAGATCAAAAAATTCTATGCGCCTATCAAAGGCAAATACTCACATCTGTTTTCTGAAGAAGCGGTAAAATCCCGCAAAGAAAGCGAAGACAAAAAAGACTAACGGATTCTGATCACTAAATGGCTGAATGAGTACCTAGTTATCTGGGGAAGCATTATCTTCTTTTGCGTCTTTCGCTACCTTACCTTCTACCTTGGGATCATCTGTATCTTTAGTTTCTTTTGCTGGCTGCACCAAGCTAATCACCGTAGTTCCTGGCGGTGCAATTAATTCAGTCAGCGCTTCTGTCACCACTACTAATTTTCCAGAAGCTTTGAGCAATAGTAGCGGCACCGCTCTTTCAGAATACATTGCCAAATAATCATCAATGGAAAACTCTTCGCGAATAACGGTAGATTTAACCTCTGCCCCTTGAGCAATCAAGCTTGCCAATTTGGCATAACTAACACCTTCTTCGAACAGCAACCTACCACGCATTTCTTCCGATGCTGCATATTTTTCTGGATTCTTTTTACTGGCTGCTTTACGTAAGGAATAAACCTGTTTGGAACCAAACTCAGGAATATATCGCTGCGCTGCTAAGACATTTAACTCATCATTTTGCGACAACGCAAAACAAGAACCATAGCCAACAAAATCGAGCTTTTGATCTACCAACTGCGACACTGGATTGCCATGGAATATCTGTAAACCTTGCATGCGGGCTTCGCTAAGATAAGGCCAGTGGCTATCAATCAGCATGACCTCAAAATCGTTTTCTTGCAGTACTTTACCGATGGCCCTGCCCACGGGGTTAGCGCCCACAATTAAAATGCCACGGACGCCGTTGTCGGTTACACCTAGAATCTTTGCTAAGCGTTTCGCCGTCAAACTCTGAATGACCACGGTACCAATAATCACTGCAAAAGTAAGCGTCACCAATATGGAAGTATTTTCATAACCCATATTTTGTAACTGCAATGCAAACAAGGCTGATACCGCCGCCGCAATAATACCGCGGGGGCCTATCCAGGAAATCATGAGTTTTTCTTGCCAAGTCAGATTGGAGCCAATGGCCGAAGCGAACACCTTAAGCGGTTGCGCCACAAACTGAATCACCAAAAGTACCAACAATGCGGGCCAACCTAAGGTGACTAATTCAGATAACTGCAAGCGCGCTCCCAGC
>JAKSAW010000094.1 GCA_022361455.1 Pseudomonadales bacterium
GTTTGAAATAGTTCGACAAAGTCACGTTTTATCCTATATATACATGATAAAAGTGCTTCAAGTTGCTTGCGGCATTTTGAAATAAGATCAATAATTACCACCGAATGTAGGCCAACCAATTAGGGGACTCTTTCCTTTTTCAAAAATAAGAGTACTCGTTAAAACAAACCTCATTAAAAGGAAAAAACTATGCCAGCGAAGAAGAAAGCTGCTAAAAAAGCCGTAAAGAAAACCGCCGCTAAGAAGACTGCCGTTAAAAAGACTGCAGCTAAGAAAACCGCTGCTAAAAAAGCACCTGCGAAAAAAGCCGCTGCTAAAAAAGCACCAGCTCGCATAACCGCAGTTAAAGAAGCAATGACCAAAACTCAAATTCTGAATGAGATTGCTGAGGCGACTGAATTGAATCGCCGTCAGGTTCAAGCAGTTTTTGATGAACTAGGCACTCTTATTCACCGCCACATCAAAAAGCGTGCTGTTGATCAGTTCACAGTACCAGGCCTTATGAAAATCACCGTTAAGAGCAAGCCAGCTCAAAAAGCGCGTAAGGGCATCAACCCATTCACTGGCGAAGAGACCATGTTTAAGGCCAAGCCAGCGAGCCGCCAAGTTAAGATCCGCCCACTTAAGAAGCTTAAAGATATGGCGGAGTCTTAATAGACACCCCCTTTCAAAGCTTACAAAGAAGAAGGCCTCGGCCTTCTTCTTTCGTTTCAGCCCCAAATCTTTGGAATTTGACCCTCAAATCTGGTTTTCGCCGCCATCTCGCCTTAAAATCTCGCACTATTAATTACACATTCGCCTTTTTGCCCAAGGAATTCCCTAAATGCGCTGTTCACAATACCTGTTGGCCACTCTCCGTGAAGACCCTTCAGATGCAGAAGTTATTAGCCACAAGTTAATGCTACGAGCGGGACTCATCCGCAAACTAGCCTCTGGCCTCTATACCTGGATGCCTACGGGATTAAAGGTTTTGCAGAATGTAGAGCGCATTATTCGAGAAGAGATGAATAAAAGTGGCGCCCAAGAGGTACTCATGCCAGTGGTACAGCCTTCTGAGCTGTGGGATGAATCTGGGCGACTTGAACAATACGGCCCTGAATTATTAAGAATTAAAGACCGTCACCAACGTGACTTTGTATTGGGACCTACCCACGAAGAAGTTATCACCGATATGGTTCGCACAAATATTCAGAGCTATAAGCAGCTGCCGGTGAATTTCTATCAAATTCAGACCAAATTCCGCGATGAGATTCGCCCAAGATTTGGGGCAATGCGAGCCCGCGAATTCACCATGAAAGATGCCTATAGCTTCCATCTTGATGAAGATTCTTTAAAAGAAACCTATCAAGTGATGTACGACACTTACAACGCGATCTTCACTCGACTGGGTTTGGATTTCCGTCCTGTACTTCCAGATACGGGTTCCATTGGAGGCACCGGTTCTCACGAGTTTCATGTGTTAGCAAATTCTGGGGAAGACGATATCGCGTTTAGCAACAGTAGCGATTACGCGGCAAACGTTGAAATGGCTGAGGCATTTCCAATTGGTGACAACCGACCCGCTCCAAGCGCAGACAAACAGGAAGTTGCTACCCCAAATGCCAAGAGCATTGAAGAAGTTTGTGAATTCTTAAAAGTTAACGCAGAACAAACGGTAAAAACCCTAATCGTTCACGGCGTCGCTGAAGAAGAGGATCAACATACCTTAGTAGCAATTGCCTTGAGGGGTGACAAGTCACTGAATGACATTAAAGCCGAAAAGCATCCCTTGGTGAAAGCCCCCTTCACGCTCGCCAGCGAAGAAGAAGTGCAAAAAGCCTGTGGTTGTTTACCTGGCTCGGTTGGCCCTATGGGATTATCGATTCCCGTTATCGCCGATCACAGTGTTATCAATATGGCCGATTTCGTATGCGGCGCCAACAAAGATGACTTTCACCTCACCGGTGTTAATTGGGATCGAGATGCTAGCTATCAAGAAGCTGCTGATCTTCGTGATGTGGTCGCCGGCGATCCTAGCCCTTGCGGCAATGGTGAGTTGGAAATTAAACGCGGCATCGAGGTTGGCCATATTTTCCAACTGGGCACTAAATACAGCGAAGCTTTAAATGCCGGCGTACTAGACGAAAACGGCAAATTCAAAGTTATGCCAATGGGTTGTTACGGTATTGGAGTATCCCGTGTTGTGGCTGCTGCCATTGAGCAAAACCATGATGAATACGGTGTTATTTGGCCAGAATCAATCGCCCCATTCCAAGTAGCTATTGTGGGTATGAACATCCATAAATCCGAGCGAGTAAAAGAAGCTTGTGAAGCTCTTTACGAACAGCTTCAAGCTGCTGGAATCAACGTGCTTTTCGATGATCGCAAAGAGCGTCCAGGAGTTAAATTCGCTGATATCGAATTAATGGGCGTGCCACACCGTATCGTGATTGGTGAGAAGAGTATCGACAATGGTGCTTACGAATATAAAAACCGTCGCGAGAACGAAAAAATGGACGTAAGTCCAGAGAATGTGTTGGAGTTCCTGCAAAGTCGTTTTACTGCCGCCTAAACTTAAGGTATGAATCAATTCAAAGAACCCTCTAACAATTTATACAGCAATGCCAAGCTACCTTTACAGGGATTGGCATTGCAGGTTCTCGTTTGTATCGTCATTTTCTTTAGCTTTAGCCATCTTGTTAATGCAGCCTCTACGGAAAAGCCCGACGAGGAAATGCGACAGCTTTTGCATCAAACCATTCAAGAAGCCGATAGTTTCAAAGATCGTTTCGACGCCGAAGTGTGGCTGGTGGATATGGATAATCGCCTTAAACGCTATATGAAGGATCCTGAGGAGCGCTTTAAATTCCTAAAACTCGTACATCAAGAAGCTAAACGAGTAGAGCTGCAGCCAGAACTGGTGTTATCCGTTATTCACGTGGAAAGTTTGTTTGATCGCTTTGCTATTTCCCGCGTAGGCGCCCAGGGCCTTATGCAAGTCATGCCATTTTGGCGCAAAGAGATTGGTACCGATGCCGACAATTTAATGGATATGACCACTAACATTCGCTACGGCTGCACCATTTTAAAAGCCTATCTAAAGCGAGAAAAAGGCAACTTGATTCGAGCGTTAGCGCGCTACAACGGAAGCTTAGGTAAAACTTGGTACCCTGAAAGAGTATTTAATGCTTGGGAAAAATACTGGTTCGTAAATCACAAATAGCGCCCAGATTAAGGACCTAAAGAAAATCTGCTTTCGCTAATCGTCTTCCATAGCAGAAAAACAAGTCACTTGATTGCGACCGTTTTCTTTACAGTAGTATAAAGCTGCGTCAGCGTTGGCGATGAGCTCTTCCGCATCATCAACACTAGGCTCATAGATAGCAACACCTAAACTGGCCGTTGCATTGATTTCACCATCTTCAAAAGGTACTGGCGTTGCTTCAATCGTGGCACGAATACGCTCAGCCACTACTTTAGCCCCTTCCTCATCAGTGTTGACCAAAATCACACCAAACTCTTCGCCACCATAACGACCAGCAATATCATTTTCACGAATAGAATCGCGAACAATTTTTGAGACCGTCATCAACACCGCATCGCCACCTAAATGGCCGTAGGTATCATTCACCGATTTAAAGTGATCTAAATCGAACAGGATCAACGTGAGTGGTGATTCGTATCGCGCAGCACGACTAAACTCTTCGTTAAGTCGCATTTGCCAATGGCTACGATTAAATAGCTGAGTTAAACCATCAACCCTACTTACCATTTCCAGCTTGTTCATGGCCGCTTTATGCATGGTTTGATAGATAGCGACATCAGTCACATCGAACAAACAAATACAGACAGCTGTCACTTCTCCA
>JAKSAW010000305.1 GCA_022361455.1 Pseudomonadales bacterium
GATTTTATTCACCAGAAGAGGGAGGGACAGCTTTGCCAATGGTTCATGTTATTTTGTTTGAAGGTGATACTTTTGAAAATTGGATTAAGGTTTTTGAAGACCAATTACCTAAAGAAATTGATAATTATCTTGAGTATAAAAAGTATCTTTTATTACATCCTGATCCTATAAAACAATTGAAGGCAAAGATTACTGAACATGCTACAGGAGATTATATTTTTGAAAATTTAAAACGTTAAAATGCCGACTGCAAAATTGGAGTTTTTATATGAGGAACGAGATTTCCTTGATGATGCTGCGCAAGGTGCTGGTATCGAAATTGAAGATCGAATTAGGGTAGGTCAAGATATGAAAATTGAGGTAAAATATAAAGCACCGCAAGAATTAATGAAATTTGGTCGCTATGTAGAGTATTTCAAGACAACTGACGGACCTAAAAAATAAACAATAAATTTTAAATGTTAATAAAAAATGGCCAAAACTAAATTAGAAAAACCCATTGTATTAGTCGAAGCGGCTGAAACATGGAATTTTGATGACAATTCTACCTTTGTAGGACGTCCAACAGATGATGATCATGTCGTTTATGAAGATGATGGTAAAACAGTAAAAAAAGATTCCGAAGGTAAAGATATAAATTTGGGAACTGTATTTATAGACGAAGAGGGTGAACACTGGACAATAGGTCATTATCATTCAATTGATAAGTCTTTAAAAATGGAAATTGAAGGGAAACCAGTTAGAGAGTTAAAACCTCTTATGGAAATTAATCATCTAGGTAAGACAGAAGTAAAGGGAAAACCTTTTAGAAAGTTTCATATACAAATTTTGGAGTTTTGATGTCTTTATTAAATTGAGTAAATTTAGAGGTTACGGATTTTCTTTAACCTCTATTTTTTCCTTTAATCATGAAAGTAAAGTATGATAGTTCGGGTAGAGTAATTTATATAATATTTGGTGAAAAAGATTTTTATGTAAAAGCTGATAAAATCAGAAATCTACGTTCAGCACAGTTAACTAAGGCATTAAGAAAACATCCTAAGGCTATCCAAATTATTTATAAATATGGTTATTCAGAAAGTACAATTAGAAGAGCAGAAAAAAAAGGCAAGCCATTACCTGAATACTACTATATTTCTGAAATTGTTAGTAGATCTCTTGGTTTTGAAATGACTACAGATAATTTGACTGATTATACGGCTAATCAAATAGAATTAAATTATGAATATATTACGGATGAATTAGAATATGATGAAGCCTATAATCTTAGAGAGGTATCATTTAGAATGGTAAAATAAAAAATTTATGGCAATTACACATGTAACGTTTGATGAGCGAGATTCTCATAAAAAATATATGGTTCCTTTTAATTCAATTGCATTTATTAAAACTCTTAAATATAATAAAGGTTTTTGGATTCATCTTATAACTCGTCATTCATTAGTAACTGATAAAATAGAAATTTTTTCTGGTAATCGTTTGGTTACTATATTAGAAGATAAGGAGGATTAAATATTGTATATAGATTGGGAACAAGAATTGAAAAAGAATCAAAATGCATTGTATGCATTACAAAAATCCTTATTATTAGATCATTTAAAGTATGATGCTAATAAAATTGCTAGAATTGAAAGTGGAATAAAAAAAGTCAGAAAAA
>JAKSAW010000439.1 GCA_022361455.1 Pseudomonadales bacterium
CGATTATCTTTCCACGTTATTAACATTACTAACTGATGGTCAGGCGGATAACGCTCAAGCAGATATCGTTCGATCACAAACCTCAATGACAGCACTCAAGGCACAAATCGCGAAAAACGAGGAGGAACTCGCTAAACTGAGTAAGCCAACGAAAGCTCAGTCTGAGAAACTTAAGGCCCTCATGGCGACCATAGAAGCCACCGAAAAACGAATAGCACAACATGTTCGTCGCATAGAAGCGGCCAGAGCCGCAATCGCAGCACGTCGCGCAATTGTGATGGCAGCATTTGATGTAGGCGTCAAAAAAACGGAAATTGCCGTGAGCACTGCCATCGCCGTCTCAGAGATCCCCAACAGTAAACTAATTGAGTGTTGGTTTAAGCCGAACTGCAATTATAATGACATGGCTGGAGCACCGGTCGCAATCGAAAACACCTTGGCTGAGTTCAAACGCTTGGGGTTCGCCATCAGCCTGGACCAATTAAGTACTCCACCAATCGCAATGGATGTGCCCCCCGAAAAAAACCTCACACCCCGTGGGAGACGCAAAGTCCATTCTAATCGCTCAACTCTCAGCAAAACACAGTACGTCGCATATCGAGATAAGGAACCGTTTATGCGAGCGTTTTATAAAATGTCTCATCCCAAGGTACAACCAGACTCCACCCCATTTTCGCCCGTGAAACGAGAATTCAAGAACTTATTCACGCAAAGAAGTCCTGTCGGTAAAGTACCTTATCGTGTTTCCAGTGTAGGTGATCGAGGTATGACCCTGACGTTTTCTAATTCGGGGGCATTGATCAGCTTAAAATCGACGTACACATCATCTGCGAAAGAATTAGGAGAGGCGATCAATCAGGGCCTTTCACAAGGGCTCACAAATTATAAAGCCGCTGCCACGACGATTAGTGAAGTCAATAAGCTTAAACGTGAAGAAGAACTTGCCGAGGTTGCACACAAAGTTAGTTTGCTCGAAAAAGAAAAAGAAGTATTAGAAGCGCATAACAATTTAGGCATTGCACAAATGAATACCGATGACGCACTAAGAATTGCTCAAATTAACCAAGAGCTTGCAGTATTAGCAAAAGAGCAAGAATTGTTGCAAGCGCAGGTCAACGCTGACGTGGCGGGTGTCACAAGACCACTAACGGCAGAAGAGCAAGTCTTAGTTGCTCAGCAATCCCTTTTATTAAAACAAGCAACATTGCCTCTAACCACTCAAACGCAAATTTTGGCAGCGCAGGATGCGCTGAAGCTCGCAGAAGCAACCTCTCCGCTTGCGTATGAAACAGAACTAATTAAAGCGCAATTAGCACTTCTTCAACAGCAACAATCGCTCACCCCTTCAGGCCATCAAGCAGAGCTAGAAAAGCTCAATAAACTGGTCGAAAACTTAATCACTCAAGTTGAGCTCTTGCGACAAGAAAAGAAGGTGGAAGACTTAAAATCTGAAATAGATGCTCTCCAACCTTAAGAGGAGCCCTCATAATGAATCCCTCTTATATTGTTGGTAACTCTAGGATGGTGGGATAAAAATTAAAAGAGGTATACCAGCTCAAACCTTTTTAATTCTTATCCTAAAAACAACGAGGCCCAGTGAATACTGGGCCCTGTGGATTCAAAGGTAACTTAAACGACTTATCCGAAAATGCGAACCTTTTGAACAATCATTACAACTTTACATCTAAGCCTAGATCGCTTTATTGATTCCATCCTCGCTAACATCTGCCACTAAAGGGTTGTTTCTCAAACGCTTGAAATCTTCATCGGCAACTTCAGCACAGGCAACTTTAAAACGCTTAAGCGCACCTGGATTGAACGCTTTTAGGCCTAAGCTTTCAGCCACCTCTGACAAGTGGTCATCATCAATACCTTGAAGCCTCAGCTCGTCTCTATCGAAAGTCACGTTTACTTTGACCATAACAACCTCTGCGGCAAATTAAGGGACTTGAACCAGCCCTTGCCCATAATCGGCTAATGCACCTAGGGAAAGGCTTCTAGACTCTATTATATGCCATAGTTCTTTCGGCGTCATTGTCGGCTTTTGCTCTAGGTAAAGGGCCGCAACGCCGGCTACATGCGGGGTTGCCATTGAGGTGCCGCTAATCGATTTGTAACCGCCACCAGGCCAAGAAGAATAAACCGCCTTGCCAGGAGCACTAATATTCACTTCTCCGATGTTATCCATTTGACGGCAACTGAAATTTGCAATCTTATTCAGTCGATTAACAGCAGCAACAGCCATGAACGAAGGGCAAGCAGCAGGATTACCCACTGGACGGGTGTAATGTGGGCGGGCAGATTCATTGCCTGCCGCAGCAATAAGCAGAGCGCCATCATCTTGATTCATCATCACCTCTGCTATTTGTTCGTAAGCGGTATAATAATCATCACCAGGATTTCTTGAGCTTCCTAGGCTCATTGAAATAACGCGAGCTCCCTGATCAACCGCCCAGTAAATGCCATCAATGATATCGCTATCGTAACCGCTACCTTGATTGTTCAACACTTTTCCAATGAGGAGCTCCGCATCTGGTGCAACACAATAGCGCTTTCCGCTTTGAGGAATAATCGAAGAGGCAACCACACCAGCACAATGTGTCCCATGCCCATTCTCGTCTTGCACACTCTCACCATAAACGAATGATTCGGCATTTACACCTTCAGTAAAAGCTCCATTAAAGTCCGAATGGTATAAGTCTATGCCCGTATCTAAAACCGCTACTGTTATACCTCTGCCTGTGTAACGATAATGCTCATGAAGACCTATGTTCTCTAAACACCATGAATGCGATTGTTCGTTATTAAGATGCTGGTGTGATGCTATTTTTGTTTCATTGAGTCGCTGTCCTTCTTCTCCTCCCATCATTTTCAAGGTGTTTTGGGCTGTATCGATCACACCTTGAAGATAGCCTTGTAGGAAAGTTTCTTGCGTAGCTTCTTGTGGCTCAAACTCCAAGACAGGTTTAGGAATGGTTCTAATCTGGTTGGGTACAATTGCTTTAACATTAGGATCGACTTCTACTTTAGCAACTTGCTCTGCGCTCATATCCATCGTAGCTACTGCTAATGAAGTGTAGAGAATCGTGTCAGACTTGCCGGGAAGACCTTCGGCCGTCAATACAGACGCCTTGCCTTGAGCTCTATGTAACTTGGTTTCAGAGAGTGAATTAATTACGTTCGTGTTGGATTCTTGTACCTTCTTAAACACGACGATATGGGATGGCTTTTTAGTCTTAGGTTCCATTCTTATAATCCTTTATTATCCAATTTTAAATCTACAATCCGTAAAGTCTCACTGAAAATGTTACAGTGAGACGATAACAATAACAGAATATCCTCATTTAACGTTTGCTCATATTGCGTACAGAACCGCAATATGGACTAGCACAAAGAAATACAGCTTATCATTAGAGTGATGCGAGAAAAATAAAGTTCCGAAAAATCTAGAGAATCGAGCATATTATTGAACTGGTTGCTGTGTGCCTTAACCAGTGGACTGTGGAAGATCGCAACTCAACTGCATCTTCCACTTCGTTGAATACCCGAGCTGCTTGAAATCCCTAACTCCCTATTTAGCAATCAAGCAGCTTAAGATTATGCAATCTATTTAATTAGGGCTGAAAACTCCGTCGACGGCGTGTTTTCTAGTCTACGAGTCCATTTTGCTTCCTTACTAGAAACGATTTCTTTAACACCCTTCGGAACCCTAATCGGATAATTCGGGCGAATATATTCCACAACATCCTGCATAATCGCCTTGGCATCCGATCTATTGCCAATGCTAGCCGGATTGTACGCCATGGACACAACATCACCCTTTCCATAGCGATTCATGATCATCGCCGCTTCTTTACAGCATCGGGACGTCTATTTTAATATTAGGAATGGTTATTGGATTAATAACTTATCCTGAGAAAACTTCACTCAATTTTTCAAGAAAACTAACGACTGAGCTGATGTTTTACTTGAGTAAAGTCAATAAGATATCAATCCCTTATTTTTAATAATAATTGAAGAGTGTCCGGGTTGTTTTATTTGCAGATCTGTACACCTTAAAAATGCTAATCGCTTAAATCACTTCGTGTTGCTGATAAACGTAACTGGAACTATCGTTAATCTATATTCATTGAAAAAAGTAAGGATATGGGACGCAAATACCGAGGTGAGCATGCTTGCATAGGCCAGATACACAGGCTCTTTGAGGAATCTTGTACTGAGTTATTCCAAGGTTTAGGGTGCAACATCAAACAAATCGAAGCTCCCGATGATCAATCGGAACAAGTGCCTATTGCTGTGATCGACGCAGGCAGTTCTGAGCTTGAGGTTGTTGTGTTGATGCTTCTTCCTGTTCGGGTCCTAGCGCTTACCTATCCTACCCGAGAAGAAATTATCACCGTTTTCGAGACAACTCTTGAAGACTGGATCTCTGAATTAAGCAATCAACTGATCGGTAAGCTAAAAAATCGCCTGCTCAACTATGGCATTACCTTGCAGTTGGGCTTGCCAGCAGCATATTTTGGCGATGAGCTTGAAAATTTGATGCCCAATCACGGGCATCTCGAGCATTTCTATTTCAACGTTGATAATCAACTATTTGAATGTGTAGTATCCATTGATTTTCTATCCGATGTGCTTGAGCTAGTTTGTCAGACTGATAATGACAACAATATCAACACTGGCGATCTTGAGCTATTTTAGAGCTGATAGTTGGTTGATTATCGCTTTAACAACGACTCCCGCTCCGCTTCTAGCGTTTCACACGTGGCTTGGGCATTACTTTCTAAGGCTGTCTCCTTACAAATTGGGATATTGCGAAAGGCTTCCGGACCAGCATCACCTTGTGGATACAGCGGGCCGTTGCGACCGACATCAACACAGGCTTTGTTGAGGATATCTTGTCCAAGCCTCAGGGAACCAAAATTTGCACAAGAGATATTGGCCTGATCTAAAGTAATATCCGACATCTCTGTATCGGCATCTTCAGACTCAAAGTTGACATTGGTAAGATTGGCCGAGCTGAAGTCAACCTTTTTCAATATCGCATCACTGAAGTTGGCATGTTTTAGATTTGCCCCATTAAAGCGTGTATCGTCCAAATGCGCGCTTCGAAAGTTAGTCAGATACAATTGCGTACCGAGGAACTTAACGCTGTTGAGCGAGGCTTTACCAAAATAACTAAAGTTGGCGTTCGCAGCATTGAAATATGAATGATCTAACACTGCCTCTGCAAAGCATCCATTCGTTAAATTGCTGCTTTGAAAGCTGCTATTGGTGATGGTTAACATGTAAAGAAGTGAATTTGGAAATCGGGCATTCTCCATATCCAGAAAAGAAAAATCCCCTTCTTTTAAATCATCCATGCTGACACCGGCTGAACTGAGTGCAATCACCAGTTGTGTTCTCTCTGGGCTTCGCAGGTTCTTGGTAATCTCTAGTTGATTATTCAGATACGCGTACGGCCTGAGGCTTCGTGAAAGTGCAATGATCCTACCTGACAGGTAACGTTGCAATTTTAAGATATCGTACGATCGAACCCTGTAACAACTCAGTAATTCGGGGTTTCTTTCAAGTTTCTCAGGTACGATGAGTTTGGCCTTCGGATTAATACCACTGGCCTTTAATTCTTGAGTGCGTCTCTCTCGGTTGGCCTTAGCAAGATCGCTGACATCGTCTAATATGGCGGTAATCTCGATGATTAAGCTAGATCGTCGCTGCGATTCCATGATGATGAGTTGTTCTTGGAGACGTGTGTTTTGTTTCGCCAGATAATCAAGCTGGCTCTCGATCAACGTATTTTGGTCTTCAAACTTATCATTTTGATTACCAAGCAGCGTCTTCTGGGCTTCCAGCACCTCGTTCTGGTTTTCGAGGAGCTTGTTTTGCTCTAGCAACAAAAAGGTGCCCGCCAGGCCTGCATACGTAGCCAGCATGGCTAGCACCACCCCGATTGCCCAATTGCGAACAGTCAACCAACCATGGACAGACAAGAATTCTCGAATTATCGCAATAGCATGCTCTGTTGCCTTGGAAACTTCACCCGTTGATAGTGTGCTAGTGAATAATCGAGCTTCTTCTGCAGCTTGCGCTAACGATTCAGCTGGGGAAGACTTAAAGATCTTTCTGATGATCAGGGGGAGTAGTAATTTGAAGATAAGAAGGCCGAATGACAACCCGACAATGATATAGAAGGCGCTAAAAAATGTTTGCCTAATATTGTCCAGTGAATCGTTAACAGACACAAAAATGAAAGGGCTCGCAGCCAGTGAACCTAACACAAAGCCTAAAATCAGGTTTCCACTGGAACTACCGCGCCTAGGTTTATCCGACATAACAAATAAATCCCCTAAGCTAATCTATAAGCATCGTATTTTACTATGTTGCCCATGATAACCCTGTGAAAGTAGGACCGATTTCAAAAGCATGCTCGAGTAAGTTAGAAAAAACGCAAGGTTCCGAAGTTAGCAGACGTTCCTTTCAGAAAATATTAGCCGTTTCCGTTCATGAAATATTCTCGGTATGATCGAATAACAAACAACCCACTCAGCAAGAGAATAGCACTAGCGGGTAGTGGTACCGGCGTGGGAGCAATCGCAATCTGCTGCGGATAGATATCTAAGCCAGAAAAATACACCGAATGTTCTCCGCCACCTAGTGCAATATTGAGTAGTGTACCTTCATATTCCTGCACAGCTAAAAACTTTCCATCTTCCGTCCAAATTATCTCATCTGTAACGCCTAACCCTGATGCGAACACTGAGACTGCCTGTCCGCCTTGAGTAATATCGAATACCAGACCGGATGAAACTTCAGCAACGTATAGCTGATTGGTGTTGGATTCAGCTAAGGCATAAGGTCTGTTAAGGCCTTTCGCAAATGGGCTTTGGCCATAAAAATCACCGCCGTTGGTAATATCTGTTACTTCGCCAGAAATAGCTTCGACTACAAATAACGATCCCTGACTATCAAAGCTCAGTCCCACAGGACCTGACAGCCCTGTTGCAAAGACTGAAGATTGGCCAGTTGAATCTATTTTTAATACAGTGCCTGAGCTAACACCGGCAACGGCGACAAACATATCCCCTGGAACAATGGAATTGGCAATAGATAGCGACGAATTTGAGATAGCAACTAGAAATAAAAATCCCTTAAAATTGTTCATGCATTCCCTTCTATATAGTGGTAAACAATTACAGCATCAACTTTAAGGCCAGATCAGAGCCTATAATATTTTGCTTGGTTCCTAAGTACTGGTTAGAACAGCTTTCCGACGATCGCACCTTGAACCAGGTCATTCACAGTAATATCTGGCGGATCCTCATCCTTTAAATTACCACTACCGATATTCGAGAGAAGCTGCAAAATTGAATGACTAGATTCAGGCCCAAAAATGATATTAGCATCATAACTCTCTATTATTACTTTATAGTGTCGAGAATAAGCAAGGCGTTGCTCTTCGTACTCTTGAGGTTCTCTAACATCGACAAAAATAACACGCTTGCCAGCAGCTATAGCGGAGAGTACTTTTTCCGTTGGGTATTCTTTGACAAAGACTTTTTTAGAAACCGCACCATAACGTTGTGAGTTGTTTAATGCACAATTTGTCGATTCGATAAGTTGGGAAATATCAATGGGTGTTATAGCATTTAAGGAAATAATCGATTTGTAAAGCGCATCAAAGAAAGCTCCATAACAGTCCATTGGTACAGAGTTTGGTTGAAAATGTTTTTGCAGTTGTCGATAGTTTGCAGTAATCGTATCTGCAGCCAAGCGATGTTCGGATACGCGCCACGGATTTACTTCGATAACATTGAGATATTGGCCCAATTTCGCTAGATGTGGGTTATCATTATTTTTCGAGTTGAGTATTTTTTCGAAGGTCGAATGTCGCCCGTCTCTAGCTAGGTCTACCCCAGCAATCGCGAATGGAATACCATCACGATACGGTGAGTTAACTGATCGAAACTCAACTTCTGCACCTGGATCAAGATGACGTGAAAGTAACCATGCAGATGCAATCGCATCTGGTTCGGTGTTAACCCATGATATATATCTTTTTTGTTCCAAAACGGAGACTTCCTGACACGAAGTAGTCACAAA
>JAKSAW010000376.1 GCA_022361455.1 Pseudomonadales bacterium
CTATTCAGCATGCCAATTGGTTCGCTTTACAAGCGCACCGCAAACACTGTCCAGACAGTAACCTATAAGTCCAATAACCACTACAATGGCAGCTAATACGTCGTATGCAAGAGTATCTCTTGCGTCGTTGATAGCGTAGCCAAGGCCGCTAGTAACCCCAAGATATTCTGCTGGTACTAATACCACCCAAGCTACACCTACCGCCAAGCGAATGCCCGCCATGACATCACTCATGACCGCAGGAAGGATAATCCGACGCAACATTTGTATGCCGTCTGCGCCCAAATTGCGTGCCACCTTGAACCAGTTTGGGTCAATTCGGCGCACACCGTGGGCGGTGGAGAACATAATTGGCCAAACGGTTGCCATTACGATCAGAAAAACAATCGCCGAGTCCCAAGTTTCAAAAGCAAGCACCGCAATGGGCATCCAAGCCAACGGGCTTATCATACGCAGAAACTGGAAGGGCACGTTGGTGATTTTGAGCGCCGTATCCATGTAACCAATCAAAATTCCAAAGGGTACACCAATAACAATTCCCCAAAACAAGCCAGCTAAGATTCGTTTTAAACTAGCAATGATAGTGGTCCATATCTCTCCGCTGCTAACGAGATAAATCAACGCATCGAAAGTAGGGCCCGGTGCGAAGCTAGCGAACGCCACCAGATCGGGACTGTTCTCGATCATTTTACCCCCCAACCACCACAAGGCTAAAAGGCCAGTGATACCAATTGCAGGATATTTCAGTCCCGATAAGTAACTACCGAAAAGCTTCAGCGCGCTAAGGAATGGGCCGCCTTGAGCGACCGCTGAAGTGGCTATGTTCATAGGCTAATAATCTCTTCGCGTTCAAAAGGATTTTCGGCGTTGTAACCCGGCGCATCTTTCCAGCCTTGATGTTTATTCATTGCAGTTTTAACAAAGTCATAATCAACCAAATCTTTTGCAACGAACTCAGAATCAAGTCCTTGCATAAACTTCGTATCACCACCAACTAACGTATTCTTAAGCTCATTCACAATCAGTTTTGTAGCTGATGGAAAAGGCCAGGGCTGGAAATCAATTCGACCACTGCCCCATTCAGGGTTATTAATCGCATTGGGTTTGGCATAGGTTTGCTCGTCGTAAAGGGTCATAGCCCGTTCAACAACATTGGCTTTCATCGGTAAGTAACGTTCGCCATCACGAGACAATAGTTTTGCCACCTCTTTCTTGTTTTCTTGAGAATAGACTTGCGCTTTAACAATGGCATTCATCACTTTTTGGGTCCATTCAGGATTGGCTTTAACACGCTGTTCATTCATGCAAACAACACAGCAAGGATGATTGCGCCAAATGTCGCCTGTAAAGCGCAGCATGGTGCCACCAGCAAGTAATTCTCCAGCAGCATTGAAAGGCTCGGCCACAATAAACGCATCGATTTTGCGAGCTGCAAGTGCAGGTGGCATATCTGGAGGGGGCATAATTTGTAAGTTGACTTCGTTACTTGCCAACTTCGCAGACTGTGGTTTTATCACAGGTTCTAAACCTGCGTGACGCAAGGCCATTTGCAAAACAATATTGTGCATTGAATACCAGTAGGGGACCGCTACCTGCTTGCCTCCAAGTTCACTAAAGGATTTAACCTTGGTATGTTTTCCAACGACTAACCCTGAACCGTTTAAGTGAGCCCAGGACATGATTTTCACTGGGAAACCATTGTTGTAGCGCATCCAAATAGGAATGGGCTTTAATAAATGCACCAAGTTAAATTTTCCGGCAGCAAAACCTTCGACTAATGGCGACCAACCACGAATCAAGGTCGGCTTTTCGCTTTTAAGACCTTCCTCTGCGAAAAAGCCCTTAGCATGTGCAACGAGCAAAACGGTGGCGTCTGTTATGGGTAAGTATCCAATGCGAACCACTTCATCGGCAGGTGGCTGAATGCTTGCCCAAGACGCAGCGGATGACATCCCGAAAGCTGCGGCTAAGCCGCCCTTAGCCAAAACGTCCAACATGAAATCGCGCCGATCCATGTCGTACTTTTGCAAGTAATCAAGATCTTCCTGACTCAACGTTGTGTCATCATCAGTGCTTACGATAGATCCGGAAGGCGTTTTCTTATCTTTGCGAAAAATCATGGTAGGGACCTCTTAGAAGGTTGTGCCGATAGGCTTGGATTTTCAGTATCTGAATCGGAGATTAAGTCTTCGCCGTGCGCCAGCTTGTCGATATTTTCAAAGCGATCCATAAGCTCTGATCGCAATGACTGAAAGTGCGCATCCATGTGACGGCGCGGGTATGATAAATCAATAGAAAGTTCGCTAACGATGCGTCCTGGATTTTGTGACATGATCATAACGCGGTCTGCCATCGCAACTGCCTCATCGATGTCATGGGTTACTAACACCAAGGTAATGCCACGATCGCGGCATATAGCAGGAACGTCTTCCTGTAGTGCTGTGCGAGTAAATGCATCAAGCGCAGAGAAAGGCTCATCTAATAACAAAACTTCAGGGTTAGTTGCTAACGATCTTGCAAGAGCAACCCTTTGTTGCTGACCTCCTGACAAACTTTGTACTTTAGCCTTATTTTTCTCTTGCAAACCCACCATCGCTAAAAGTTCTTGTACCTGTGCCACCGCTTCGCGTTTTTTCGTTCCCGCAAAAATTAAACCTAAGGCCGCGTTTTCTTCCGTGCTCATCCACGGGTATAAAGACGCTTTTTGGAACATCATATTCCAACGCGCACTGGGTTTAGTGACTTGATGACCATTAACACGCACACAACCTTCACTAGGTTGCAGAAGTCCGGCTAGTATGTGTAGCAGGGTGGATTTTCCACAACCACTGCGACCAATCAAAGCTACTTGCTGTCCAGATTTAATCTCGCTGTTGATGTTTGATAGCGTTGGTGCGGAAGCAGATCCAAAACGGTGCGTGATATAATCGAGCGAAATGCGCGCGCCCATAGGCAAAAGCTCCAAGTAATTCAAATTCAGTGAGTTCCTTGATTAGAGCTTTAGCAAGTAGCCTGCCAATCGCTCAAAGCCATTGGTTTTCGCGGGATACAGGTCATTTTAAGGTAAGAGAAATTTAAATCTCAAAGTGACTTTGTCCGACATTGTCACTATGAATTGACAATGTGATGATGCAATTTATTGTCATTTATGATTTCGCTGGCTCTTCTAGTTACAACAAGATTTAGCATTTTTTGAAGTGCTTTAAACAGTTAAACGCCCCATGATAGGTATGTATGAACGCTTTTAGTGCTGACAAATCGCGTCTGATCTTCGGATTAAATTCTTAGTGTTATTTTCTATGGCATGGCTATTGCTATTTCATTATTGAACTTGCAAACGATTAAACCTTACAAAAATTAGTTACAACGACTCAGGAGCCACCGATGAGCGACTCAATATTGTTATCAGCCAGTGATGTTAAAACCATGTTAGACAGCGGCGAGGATATTCTTGTTATCGACGTGCGTGATGGCGAGGAATACGGCAAAGAACATATCAGCGGAGCCGTTAGCGTTCCTGATATCTTTTACCATCTATCCACAACTTCAACAGATGGCCTCAGTGAAACTTATCAAAAGTTCGAAGAAATCCTTTCCGAGGTTGGTCTTAAGCCAGGACAAAAAGCAGTGCTTTATGAAGATGGTTTAACAACTCGTTTTGGTAGTTCTTGTCGAGGCTGGTGGTTACTAAATCATTTGGGTCACGACAATGTCGCTATTCTTGATAAAGGTATGGCTGCTTGGAAGGAACAAGGGTTTCCTACTGATAATGAAATTGTGGAAATTACACCCAGCGATTTTAAAGTAGAAGTTAATAATTCAATACTGGCGACAATGGAAGATGTATTGGCGGCCATTGAAGATGATAGTGTTATCTTACTAGACAACCGTGATGCACGAGAATGGTTTGCAGAAGGGTCTTCACCTTATGACGCAGATGGTGTTGATTTTTCGCCACGCCGTGGACGCATACCTACAGCACGATGGGTTGAGTGGTATCAGTTGATGGACGACAGTGATATCCCAACGTTTAAATCTGCAGATGATATTACTGAAATTCTAGCAGAGCAGGGCATTGGTAAAGATGATGACATTATTATTTATTGCTTTAAGGGTTCGCGAGCGTCGAATACCTTCGCTGCCTTGAAAATGGCGGGCTTTACCAAACTACGTAACTATCTAGGCAGCTGGTATGAATGGAGTGCCGACGATTCGCTACCGATAGAGCAGCCCGTAGCTGAAGAAGCATAATTGATTAGCATGGTTATTTAGTGCAGTTTAAGCCTGAGTATATTCATCGTTTTGATTATTCTCAGGCTTTTTTAGTTTGAGGCTCAATAGCCATATAGAGGCACAAGTTGCTATGAAAAATACAATAGATTATTACTACGCTCCCGTTTCTGGATACGCCTATCTTGGGGAACCTAGATTGGTAGAAATTGCCTCTAAGTATAACGCCGATATTCGTTATAAGCCTGTAGATATTATCCGGGTGTTCGCAGAAGCTGGTACTGTACCACCGCCAAAACAGCCTAAAGCACGGTTAGATTACCGACTTTTAGATCTTAAAAGAACTGCCGATTACTTGGGCTTGCCCATCAATCCGCGGCCTCGACACTGGCCTGTACCAGTAGAGCTCGCAGCCCGAAGTATCTATGCAGCCATCGAATTAGGTATAGATCCTCATAAAATTTCATTCGCAATTCTTTCGGCCGTTTATGAGCAGGAAAAAGATGTATCTGATGAGATAGTCATGGGAGAGATTTTCGCCGAACTAAACTTGGATAGTGATCAGATGTGGTCACTAATTCGTGATGAGTCGACTGGTAAGGCGCTTGAAGAGTCGACTCAGGAAGCGATTGGACTTGGGATTTTCGGTTCACCTACGTACATGCTCAACGGAAAAGATATGTATTTTGGTCAGGATAGATTGTTTCTACTTGAGCACAAACTTTCCCAATAACGTTTTCTAAAAGCTCGCAAAATTTGTACAAACTATTTAAAAAATCCTATAAATATGTTCAAGTGAAACCCTCTGAACAAGGATATACAAATGGAAATAACAAAAATCACCGATCAATACACAGTATCGGGGCAAATTACAGTTGAAGATCTTGATCAGCTAGTAGAGCAGGGCGTAGAACTTTTAATATGCAATCGGCCAGATAATGAAGCTGAAGGCCAACCCAATTTTTTATCTATCGAATCTAGAGCCAAAGAATTGGGAATCCAGACAGCCAATATTCCTTTTGTCGGTGGACAATTAACAAAAGAGCATGTAGACCTCTTCAAAGAAGAAATAGGTAAGGGCTTAAGAACCCATGCTTACTGTCGCACGGGGAACCGTTGTACGATAATTTGGAAGGAAAGTCAGAGTTAGCGTCATCGGGTCCCAATGAACATCCCAATCGTCAACTGGGCTAAAACATACCAAACGCAAAAGTTCGCTAAAGACATAGTTGCTGCTGGTATCGTAGTAGCCCTGTTGATTCCGCAATCACTTGCTTATGCCATGGTTGCCGGTGTCACGCCGCAAGTTGGTTTATATGCAAGCATTTTACCATTGATCGCCTACGCAATCTTCGGGTCGAGCACAACCTTGTCTGTTGGCCCTGTGGCAGTTATTTCACTCATGACAGCTACTGCACTAGGAAATATCGTGCAGACTAACCCAGATCTCTACCTTACTGGTGCCGTTACACTGGCATTGCTGTCGGGGATCATGCTTATTGCCATGGGCATCCTAAAGTTCGGTTTTGTATCCAACTTTTTGTCCCATTCCGTGGTTTCAGGATTTGTTACAGCCTCATGTATCATTATTGCTTTGAGCCAGCTTGAAAATCTGTTTGGTATCGAAAGTAATAGTGATACAACGATTGAAACACTTCCTTCCGCTTTCACATCATTTGATTCATATAACTTCTACACAGTTTTAGTTGGCCTAGGTGCTTTGATGTATTTGGGACTCGCGAAACGATATTGTGAACGTTGGGTAAGCAGAATAGGGCTTACGCCTCAAACATCAACGCTAATCTCAAAGCTAGCGCCTTTGCTGGCAATCGTAATCGCCTTAGCTGCATCCTATACATTATCTTTGGAAACACTTGGTGTTGAAGTTGTCGGGGAGATACCTCAAAGCCTACCAACGTTGATGTCTGTTTTACCAAGCTTTGAGCTAGTTCAAATGCTCGCATTTCCAGCATTGATGATATCAATTGTAGGATATGTCGAGTCCATATCTGTTTCACAAACATTGGCAGCCAAACGAAGAGAATATGTGGATCCAAATCAGGAACTCATTGGGCTTGGCGCGGCTAATTTAGCTTCTGGCATCTCTGGCGCCATACCTGTTGCTGGCGGGTTTTCGCGATCCGCAGTTAATTTCGACGCTGGAGCGGTAACTCAGGCAGCAAGCATCTTTACGGCGATTGGTATTGCGATGGCGAGTTTGTTGTTACCGCCAATCATCTATTATCTACCTAAGGCAGTTCTCGCAGCTACGATTATTATCGCTGTTATTGGCTTAATAGATCTTAAAATAGTGGCAAAAACATGGGCGTATTCAAAGAGTGACTTTTCAGCTCTTATAGCAACGTTGGGTATTACCTTAGTTTTTGGAGTGGAGATTGGCATAGCAAGCGGGGTTTTTGTCTCATTACTTTTGCATATCTACCGTACATCGAAACCACATATTGCAGAAGTCGGTTTGATTGAGGGCACAGAACACTTCAGAAACGTCGAACGTTACCACGTACTGACTTCTCCAAAAGTGCTTTCACTTCGACAAGACGAAAGTTTGTTTTTCGCGAATGCAGCACAGCTAGCGCGCCGGACATTACATGACGTCTATAAAAGGGATGCGATCGCCCATGTTGTCATTCAGTGCAACGCAGTCAACGAGATAGACTTCAGTGCCTTGGAAATGCTTGAAGATCTAAATCAGAAGTTGATTGCGCAGGGTGTCACGCTCAATCTTTCAGAAGTGAAGGGGCCAGTTATGGACAAGTTACAGCAATGTGATTTTTGCGAGCATTTAAGCGGTCGTATCTACTTGAGTCAGTATGAGGCGTTTAATGATTTAGTCTAGGTCATTATAAGTAGGGACATATTAGTCGATATACCCTATTTAACATAATATATATTATGCGCAGTATAGGGTGAAATAATGGTTGTATCGGCATATTGGTTGATTCTGGATATTTGGTTGATTCTGGATATTTAGGGTTGCATTACCATATAGATCGCTAAGCTATTGTTTATATTAGATATAATTTAGAGCACTCTACTAAGATTTGAGCACTAAAATATCGCCTTATATGAGGTGCTCAACTGTAGCTATTAATAGAAATGTGTAATATAAATCTGCAGATCTGCATTGTGGTTTATCCTATAGCTGATATCGGTACTGTGAGTACCCAAAATGGCTTTAAAATAAACCGTGCTCTACTATCGAAATATCGCAGATTTGTAAATCGTGAAACTCATAAAAACAACCAATGAAAAAAACCTCTAATAACCCTAGTGAAGAAATAGAAATAAAAGCGGCTAACCAATACATTGAACGCTTTGCATCAAAGC
>JAKSAW010000092.1 GCA_022361455.1 Pseudomonadales bacterium
GGTGAGGATGCAGGAGATGGTAGGGATGGTGAATACTCAAGGTGATCAGAGGTCGGTGAGAGCAAAGGAGGAGTGGCAAAAAGATCACCAATGGATGGCGTGGATTCACTGGATGTAGAATGATGAGCAGGCTTTTGTTGAGGTGCATCCTTGAATGAAATAGGCGAAATTGGAGGTGATGACGCTGGCATAGATGGTAGAGGTGATCCAGGGCGAGGTATGACAGGTATGTCAGGTTGAACAACTTCTACTGTGCTTCGTGTCGGTGAGAGCGGTACTTGTAAATGTAATAAGTCAGAAAGTACTCGTAGAGGTGACAAAGAGCGAACACGAGTGGCACTAGAGCAAAGAGCTGGAGCGGAAACATCTGGGTGGCGAGGAGGAGGTTGAACGCCAGGAAGTAGAAGTTGGTCGTGCGCAGGTCCTGATTGGCAAACTCTCTGTTCTTGGTGCGCTTGTAGAACTTGTAGAGGGCTTTGAGAATTCTGGCTCGGCGTCGTTCGTCGTTGTTGGGCAGCAAGGGTACTCGAAGAGCATGGAAGATCTCCGGAGGCAGGTCCACAAGGTCCCAATACTGGTCCTCGGTGAGCGGATGATGCGCCCACGGGTGCAGGAAGGGGAACCTGTGGCGGTCGTTGCGCTGCGGCTGGCGATCGCGGTCGGGGCGGTCGCGCCGGTCGCGTTGGACTTGCTGTCCTTGCGGCTGTTGGACAGGTGGGGGCTGGTAAGGTGGTGGGGGCGGCAGCTGGTGGTACTGCGGGAGCTGGAGCAACGGGAGCTGCTGGAGGAAGTCCCAGTTGAACTGGTGGTTGTGGATCATCTCCATCAACGGCAGGGGCAGGTTGTGCTGCGGCAGCGGCAGCTGCGGCTGGCCCTGCAGCTGGTGCGGGTCCTGGGCCTGGGGCAGGTTGTCGGCCTGGGGCAGGTCCTGGTCCAGGTCCGGGTTGAGCTCCGGGTGGTTGTCGAGGGGGTCCTCGTCGTCCTCCATAACCGCCTGGAAGCACAACAGGTACGTCTGGCTGTTGTGTACGTAACTGCAGTGCTGGAGCAGAGGCGTCTGAAGCGGATGGAGGCCGGACGGAGACATGTACAGCAAAAGGATCGTCACTCATAAGAACATCATGAGTAGGATCAGGTGGACGAGCTTGAGGCTGTGAGCCTTCCACAAGGCGAAGACGATCAACAGCGACAGCATATTTCTGCTGTTTAGGCCATGAAGGATCAGGAGCAATCTCATACATAACAGGGTTGAACTTCTGTGTGATAGTCCAAGGGCCAGTCCAGAAGGTGGTCAACTTCTTGGAAATTCCAGGCTTGAGAGATGGAGTAAAAAGCCATACTTTAGTACCAGGAGCGAACTGCTTGTATTGTTGATGATATCGACGACGCTGTCGAACAAGAGCTGTAGCAACGTGTTCACGGACAAAAGCATGAAGCTTGTCAATCCGGGATCGGAGCTGTTGAGCATATTCAGTGTTCGGAGAGTATGTCTGGTCTTGTTCAGGTCGACCGAAAAGAAAGTCAAGAGGCTGAGAAGCATCACGGCCAAAGAGAATTTGAAAAGGTGTAGAGCCAGTGACAGAAGATTGCATTGTTCGCATTGCAAAGAGTGCTTGAGGAAGAGCTTCTTCCCAAAGGTGTTCTTTTCCAGCAACCATCTTCTTGAGCATACTGCCAAGAGTCTTGTGAGCTCGTTCAATAGGATTACTGGCAGCATGAAATGCTGGAGTGTGAGAGACTTGAATGTGAAACTCTTCACACATCTTGTTAAAAGCAACACTCATAAACTGTTGTCCACGATCGGAGTGCAAAATTTCGGGTATACCGAAACGAGGAAAGATCTCATTGACAAGAAAGTCAATAGCAACTTTAGCCGTAGCTTCCTTACAAGGCTTAGCTTCCAACCATTTACTGAAGGTGTCTTGACAGGTGAAGATGTAACGTGATCCTTTAGTAC
>JAKSAW010000091.1 GCA_022361455.1 Pseudomonadales bacterium
AAGCGGCTCCATAGAGAAGAAAATGAAGCAGGGAAATGTCAAGATACACACTAGATTGTAATGGAATTATGCCGCACAGTGACATACCCTACATACTTTTCTGGTCCCATTGCATAGTGGAAGGAAGCTCCAAGGAGTGCACGCAACCTTCTACAATAGAGAAGAGGAGTAAAGAGAGAAACTTCGTAGTTCTTCCTAGCCACAGGAGTAACTTCCACTTATGGGAATGATCCCGCTATTTCCTTTGCTGACTTGTTACTTGAAACGTTTGTTGAAAAAAGTTGCTGCATTTTTTCGGTAGATTGCGCAGTGGTGCTTGCGTGGGTGTGCCCATGTTCGGATAACATTTCAATTAGATTCATCTAAATTGAAATGATTATCTTTTTCATCTTTGACATAACGATAAATTCCAACCAGATTTGAAAAAAAGGATGTACATGAGAAACAAAAGATACATGCCATTGGTGTGGAAGGCAGCTTTGCGAAGCATGGCACCGAATCCAAGGGGATTGTTGCGGCAACGCGCCCGAGAGCAAGGGCATGCGACGCCATCTGCCGACCACAGAACAGGGTAATCGAGAAGGTGTGGTTGCATATGAAAGACTTGTCTTGTGAGATATTCAATCATCTTTGCTTTTCTCTTTCTGTGAGTGATTATTTCCATTAAGCGCAGTTGCCATTTCACCGTGCGTCATGGACATCGCGGCCTGTTGTGTTTTTTCTCCCAAAATGCCTGCCATTGGTTGTGGCGTGTACAGAAAAAGAAGCAACATTTGGGGGGTGAAAAAAAGAATCAATTAAAAGAAAAGATGATTATGCTATATCATACGCGGTATTTAATGAAAGATACGCATTCTGGGGTATGGTGCGATGATGAGCCATGACGCTGAGAGACGCCATGGGGTGGCAAGTACGCAATACTCAATGTAACTGTGAAAATGTGTCATTTTTGGCAGTAAGGGTTGTGAGTGATGCGACTGACACCTCGACGCTCGTGCGGGCATGGTTCTGCCGTTGTGAGAAGCCGCTAAGGGCATGAGTTTCTGTTTGAAGCCGAACTTGAGTGTGTAGAGCTTATGGTGAACTCAAATAGTCGTGCAGCACCACTAAGACAGCACTATGTCACTCGCACATGCTTTGTTAGTCATAAAAGTGTATTTGGAAGACGAAGGCGCCAGGTTAGAACCCGGTTAAACTTCGAGTGGGATGTTCACCATGTCTATTCAAGTGATTTTCCCGTTCCGCACCGCGGAGACGACTCATAGGACAGGGATTTCGGAGGACTAACCGGTAAGGGAGCTGGCGCGCACCGAGTGGATGACGGCGGTTCTACGCTTAGCCATCACGACTTTAAGAGGCGATGACATGAGGCCGGAAGTGCGGCGAGATGGTGGCATGTTTAGGCGCGTCGTGGCGAGAGTAGAAGAAAGAAATCTGTCCGATGGGGTCGAGGGATTTGACAGCGAATTTGCACGCGGTCGAGAAGGGGAGCTGCCGGGAGAAGTGCTGAATGGAGCAATATGCCGACGAGATGTAAAAGCGAAGCCTTGCCGCTCACTCAAGTGGCCGAGGAAGTCAATTTGGCCATGCGCTCAACGACTCTCGAGGCGCAGAGCCTCCCGCCATCAGATCCGCA
>JAKSAW010000224.1 GCA_022361455.1 Pseudomonadales bacterium
CATAAAATATCGTATGTTTATGGAACAACCATTCTCCGAATAAAACAAACCGGGTACCTAATAGCGCCCATAGCTCATCAATATGCTCGTAAGCCCAGTTCTTGGCCAACGAAAACTCTCGCTCCCCACCCGATAAGATTGTCCCTCGAGACTGGAATTGAATATCTCCTCTACGTACGAACGAGAGCCCTAATTGGCTCCCGTCCATCTTTTCCTCCAATACCAGAAAATCGCCCTCCACAAGATCTAGATTGGTTTTATTCAGCTCCTTACGCTCTGCCTTCGTTAAACCACATGGCTCGAGTTTCGAGCCATGTATATGATATGTTTTGGGGTATTTTATGAATTCCATCTCGCTATTCCTCAAACGGATTTGATCGATTATCCCAGCAACCATACGTTCTTAGAATAACGCCATCTTCGCCGACAACTACATATCTATGCGATTCATCGACCACAGGCCATTGCAGTGATTCAATTTGCTTTTTCACAACTTCATCAGGCACCGCATGTGGCCGTTGGCGATTCCCCTCGTAGAACTTCGTTTCTGGTTTTTGAAATACCACCAGAGTTACAAGTGCCTTATAATCGTAAGCTAAATCAAGAATCACTTTCCGGAAATCTATTCTGAGATTCGTGGCATCCCATACGACCCGATCTTTTGATCGTAAATGATGTTTAAACCGAGCTTTAGCTTCTTGCATCACTTGACCACGCATGCTCTGATTCGCACGATCACCTGAAAGTTCCTCGCGTATTTCATCTAGAGACACCATTTGGTATTCAGGCAAATGACTTCTTATCCAAGAACTCTTACCCGACCCAGATGGGCCACACATAACCACCACTTTCGCAAAATCATCACGATATGCAAATGTCTTTGCAATTGATTCCTCAGGTACACATATCCAAGCCATCTCGCGATCTCTCATCGCATTCGCAAAAATATAGTCCTGCACATCCTTGTCCATATCGGCTAGTTCTTTTCTAAAAAATGCTTTCCAATCAGCGTGTGCATCTTCCGCGCTACCCCATAAGCCATACTCCTCGCAGAACATCTTGAAAAGGGCTAGGTGTTCAAGTTGCATTGGCTTGTCCGGACATATTCGCCCAGTCATGTCAGCCACCTCCAAATAATAAAGAAGCTCGCAATCTGCTCGACGCGACAATGCGCGATACGCTCCCTCACCGAGGTCCTTGACCACCAATCTTTTAGGCATGTGGTGTTCTCCGACCAAACCGAGGACCATCTCAACTACAGAATATGCCAGATTCCCTTCCATAAGCTTGAAGGCCAAATAAGAGCGTCCCAAAGATTCGTGGCCTAATGCAACAACTCGTTCAGTACCCCTTATTTCCCTTCGTCGGGTGGCTATTGGCTTAGCGATATCATGCAGGAGCGCTCCTAGTATCAATGCTTGTCGTCGCTCACCTTGGATATACGATGCCTCAGATTCCAAAATCCCGTATAGTTCTTCTAGCACCATACCAGTATGTATATGAACATCACCTTCTGCATGCCATTCAGGATCTTGCTCAGTACGTTTTAGCAGGTGCAGGTAAGGAATCCACTCTCCCAAGCATTCAACACACTCATCTATGGAAGGTGTCGAATCGGATTTAAGCGCTTCAAGCCAGTCAAATAGATACTTATTCATTACATCCTCCCTTATTTGTCAGTGGTTTGGTTATCAACTTGTTGGGAACTATCTCGCTATGCATCCAATGTTTGTCCGACTGGACATGCGATTCTCGCACCCATTTAGCAACATTCTTAGAAAACCCAGAGTAGTGAAATTCACCAGCAGTTCTTACCACATATCCTTCGCAGGTTTTGGTGTTGATCGAACAACTAGAAAACCAGCTCAAATCCCATTCGCCTTCGTACATTACATTGGGTAAATCTAACTCGAGCAGCTGAGCCCACTCTTTGGTTTCCTCCCAACTCAAGCAAACGTTTCGCTCATCCCATATTGAAAAAAGCAAAAAATAACTTGGTAAATCACAGTATTCTATCGAGTGTTTGGCATATACGTTTTCTCCACACAATCGCCAGTTCTCGGGAATATTGTTACGAATCCTAGCGTGTAGGGACTTAACCCAATCACGAGAAGAATGATGCCGACTATCGATGGATCTAGCATGAATATGATCCGGATACATCGAGGTATTCTCACCGTCCATTTTCTCAGTGATGACGATATGCTTCTTCGCGAAGTTATTAACTGAGACACATCGAATATCGTCACTAGTCCACCCCGGAGACCAGGGAAGGTGAGGTGTTCTGGGGTATTTAAATCTTTGATTTTTCATGGATAATTCTCCCACTCAAAACTATCATTTTCACTTTCTGCAGGGCGTAAAAAAGCCCGACGTCAAGCCGTAAACTCATGCTGTTATAGGTTCGAATTGAGAATTACATTTCCCTTCACTTAGTTTCCTAAATGCCTCAAATATAGATAGGCGTCATAAATCAGACGCACAAATCCACCTCACGGTAACGTGATTTTTCAACTAAATATTGGGGAAACCAAAGGAGACATACGATTGCAGGACTTGAGATCCAGCTGAATATGTCAGGATTCTAGAAGGAATAAGCCTTAAAGGTGACTCCCAATACGATTTGTTTGTTTTGACGGTATTTCAAATTGAGCCTCCTTTAGGTAGTTGGTTAAAAGATGTCTAAATAATTGCGCGGACTATACGCCCATCTAAATCGGAACTCAATAGGTAACCGTACGTATTTTAACAAGGTAGATTATACAAGAAGGAACGCCAAAACTATTAAATCGTTCACGTCAGCTATGTCATTAACCCGCTTCAAACCCAACTAGAACGCTAACGTCCCCTTTGCTGTGCTTAGAGAAAGTATAAGCCGCATAGCAGCATGAAACCGAAAGGAAAGTTACCAAGGAGCCTATTGCGGACATAACGATTACAATAAATTAATTAATCTTCAAGCACCACGAAGCTTTTCTCTATATTTTATAGGCTGGAGCCCAGTCCATTTTTTGAAAGCCTTTCTAAAAGCGCTAACGTCGGAGTATCTAAGGACTTCACCCACATATTCAACAGAATTAGC
>JAKSAW010000456.1 GCA_022361455.1 Pseudomonadales bacterium
CTGGGATGCAAAAATTCCATTACTAAAAAAACCGCTCGACATGATCGAATGCAGCTTTCTCGATGAATGCGAAGACCATATTGATGAGCATTGTGAAGTAGTCAATGGTTTGCTCGCAGGCAAACAAATGTGTATTTATCCTGAGGAATCTTATCATTCCTTTCGCCATCGCTATACGCTCTTTAAATTTAGCTCCCATGTGGCTCGCTATGCGCAAAAGGCAAATGTACCTATTGTGCCGGTTAATGTCATTGGTGCTGAGGAAGCAGCTCCTACGCTAATAGGAATGAAGAAAGCGAAGGTGCCGTTACATGTGCCATTTCATTTACCGATTATATTGCCTCTAAAAATTACCATCGATATAGGCTTACCCATTCAGCCACAAGAATTGGAGTTGGTGGACAATCCAGAAGAGATGTTGCGACAACGTATGTATAGCACCATAAGTAAGTACCGAAAGTGTAAACTCAGCGACGATAAATATATTGATAAGAGCAGCTGGCTATTTTAATAACTACTATTCATTGGCAATATTTTCACTGAACTAGAGCGCTGTTATCTCCATAGGTATTGGTTTATAGTGCCCAGTAGTTTGATCAAGAAAGAGGCATCTTGATGATCACAACGCTGTCGATCAATAATTACCGCTCTATATTAAATCTATCATTGCCGATGAATTCCCTGAATGTCATTACGGGACCAAATGGTAGTGGTAAATCAAATTTATACCGCGCTTTACGCCTACTTGCAGAAACAGCGCAAGGTGGAGTGGTAAATTCTTTAGCCAGCGAAGGTGGATTAGATTCGACCTTTTGGGCCGGTCCAGAAAAAATATCCAAGCGTATGCGTGAAGGGCAAGTGCCTATTGAAGGCGGTCCCCGCCAAGAGCGAGTACGCTTGCGTATGGGCTTCGCTAGTGAAGAGTTTGGATACTCTATTTCCTTAGGGTTACCGAAGCCTTCTCCTTCGGCTTTTTCATTCGATCCAGAAATTAAGCGGGAAGTGATTTGGGCAGGGCCGTTTTATCGTCCTGCCAGTGCCTTAGTTGATCGTGATGGTCCAATGGTTAAAGTTCGCCAGGGCAGAAGTTGGCAGGTAGTGAATCAGCATGTTAGTAGTTTTCAGAGCATGTTTGATCAAATGTCTGACCCTGTTGCTTCACCAGAAGTTTTTCAGATGCGAGAAACCATTCGCAGTTGGAGGTTCTACGATCATTTTCGCACTGATAAAGATGCGCCGTCGCGAAAACCACAATTGGGAACACGTACACCAGTATTGCATCATGATGGTCGAGACTTAGCGGCTGCCTTGCAGACAATTCGTGAGATTGGTGATCATCAAGCGCTAGATGAAGCCGTTAGCGACGCTTTTCCCGGAGCTCGAATTAATATTGTTCGCCATGAGGATGGGCGTTTTTCATTAGAGTTTTATCAGGAAGGCCTGTTGCGTCCGCTCACAGGGGCAGAGCTGTCCGACGGTACTCTGCGATATTTGTTGCTGGTGGCCGCTTTGCTAACGCCACGACCACCACTATTGATGGTTTTGAACGAGCCCGAGACTAGTTTGCACCCAGATTTATTGCCGGCGCTTGGTCGTTTAATTCAACGAGCATCTGAAAATACTCAAGTGTGGGTAGTGTCCCATGCCAGTCGATTAATTGCGGCATTGAATGAGCATCCGGATTGTAACGGTGTGTCACTTGAAAAAGTCTTGGGACAAACCGAAATCCCCAATCAAGGAATTTTGGACGAGCCCGCTTGGCATTGGCCTGATAAAGGTTAGCGTTAAGCTAATTAAGCGCTGGATTTTACTGGCTCTGATTTTTTGGCGACCCGGTGAAAGCCGTCCCCCAATAAGCGTTTCAGAATAGCGGCGGATTTCGCGGTATTCGTTACTAAATAACGGGTTTTCTTGTGGCTACCATCAACAATGCCTTGGTATATTTCAGCAACGCTTGATGCCGGTAGTGTGCCCGGTGTGTTGTCAGGGTTTTCTAAGCGCGCGATGTGACGGCCATAATCGAGTCTTGTTTTGCGTCCTTTTAAAACTTGGTTGAGTTTGGACAGCGCATTGGCGCGAAACTTGGCCTCAATGGGCCCTGGCTGTATTAGGTGCACGCCTATGCCTAACCCTTCCAGCTCTAGCCGATAGGTATCTACTGCCGCTTCTAAAGCGTATTTAGACATGCAGTAGGGGCCACGATAAGCAACGGAAATAACGCCCAGAACCGAACCATTAAAAATGAGCTTGCTACCTGGCTTTAGAGCTGGCAGTAGCGAGTTGGTAAATTGAATGGGGCCAATCACATTTGCTCGATGTTGTTCTTCCAGGCTTTCCCAGGTTGTATCTTCCATGGCCACTTGCAAACCGTATCCGGCATTGTTGAAAAGAGCGTCTATGGAACCGTCCGTCAGTTCGAGTATTTTTGTTGCTGCGCTTTCA
>JAKSAW010000210.1 GCA_022361455.1 Pseudomonadales bacterium
TCTGTTGTTGGCATTTTGTGTTGGATTTGGTCGGTTAGTTTAAATAGATCTTGTGATAGTTCGTTTGTGCGTTGGTAATCTCGATAGAGAATGTCGTTGATGCCGATATAAAGCACTATTAGTTTGGGTTGATACTTAAAGATTAGTGATTCGCTATAGTAGGCTAGATCGTTTATTTTGGCACCACCAAATCCTTTTTTAAGAATGCGATATTTGGGAAAGGTTTGTTCTAAGTCCTTGAACATGCGTATGCTTGAGCTGCCAACAAATAATGTATTTTTTTCTTTTATATTGATTTTATTGTCTTCGGCAGCAAGTCGTTCGATGCTGGATTGCCATACGGTTGGATCGTCTGTGAGTACCTTATAGGAACCATAAGCCCAGGAGAACACAGCAAGCCCGATAGCGCCACCTAGTAACATCACTAATAAACTAATTAATAGCTTTCGCCAATAGTGCATACAAAATGTGGTGCAGCCTTTTAATAGGCTGATAGGCGTATTAAACGCCGATGACTGATGAATGGGTTGAATTGTTCGGGCCATGTAAACTTCCTTTTTGCCAATAAGTCGTTACTCCTTTGGTTTAGGCAAAGTTTAGAATATATTTCAGGCCTTTCTTAAAATTCGCAAAACGCTGATTTTAATAATGCTATTAAAATTAAAAAGGCCCAATCCGTCATTGCTGTGGGCAATGAAAGATTGGGCGTGCTGAGGACACACAAGTCGGCAGGCTAGGTAATAATTGTTTGTTAGTTAGAAACTGTCTCGATGCTTTCAATTGCACTCGTTGTTGCGGTAGTTTCTGATGGTTCGGGATACACGTCGCTTTGCGCGACAATATTTTCATCATACGAACTTTCTTCATAGATCATTTCTACACGACGATGATCTTTCCAATGAGAGCCGTTGGCTTTTGGCTTGTCGCTACCCCAGCTAATAACTTCAATTTGATCTGCTGCAACACCTTGTAGTTCCAAAATCTCTGCTACATGGTTTGCGCGTTGCTTAGCAAGGTATTGGTTGTAGAGTGGTGCTCCCTGCGCATCTGCGTGACCATGGATCTGAATTTTCTTGGCTGGGTTTTGTGAAAGGAAGCGTCCATGCTGTGCAATGATTTCCATATCTTCGGCGGGAAGTTGTTTTTTATCGAAACCAAATTTAAACGTGGTTTTGTTGGGTTGCTCGAATTCAGCTTCGGCTATATCTTTGATGGTGGTTTCAATTTCGAGAAGTACAGTATCTTCGCTAGAATCCACTTGGTGAGTGGGTCCGAGAAGCTCAGCAATACTTTCGTTCTCGGCCTCTAAGTCTTGTTTAGTTGATGCAACTTTTGCGATTGTTTTTGGGGCTTCCATAGGCGTTTCAAGATCGGTACTAGCCAATGGGGAGGTGGGTAACATCAACTGCTCTTCGTCTTTTTTTAGGGATGATTCCCCTGCAATAGCCAGTGAGTTTGGCTTGCTTTGAGTGCTGGAGCAGCCAGCTAAGAAAGTGGGTGAGGTGGCTAATGCTGCAATCACTAGCGTTAGCATTGGTTTGGTTAACGTGTCTTGACGTTTCATGGTGTTTTCCTCGTTTTGGTGTGTGTCGTTGACACTATCTATTAAACGAGGAAATACCGGTTTTCTAAGGGCGGAAATGGGATATTGTAGCGATCAATTGTGGCGAATTGTGGCAGTCATTCCTGTTCTTTTGATTAGGGCATCGCAAGCATTACGTAAATTGGGCCCAAGCCTTTTCAGTTCGTAAATTTCTTGGCGTGCTTGCTATATTCAAAAGGGCTTTGTCGCGGAGCCAGTTACTATATGAGTTAGCGTCTCTTTCTTGCCAAAGCGGTTCTAGCAGGGGAATGAAATTTTCCAATTGGCGTCTTGCGGAAGCAACTAGAAGATGTGTCATCGGTTTCGTTGCAGTTAGCGTAGTTAGAAAAGCATGTTGGTTTAAATTGGCTAATGCTAATTCACAAATCTCTTTTGGGAGTTTCAACAGGCGAGATACTTTTAATAAATAGCTACTTAATGCAAGGCTGACGTAAATATCTTCGATGGTTCGAAACGGTTTAACATAATCAGCGTAACCATCCCCTTCAAGCAAGTTATCCTGAGAACATTTAACCTGTGAAAATTCCACTGTCGCATGTTCAATTTCTGGTACAAAGGGTAATTGAGGCATGGGGTTAACAGTGACACCATTACAATCTCTGTTCACTTTAACCATTTTTATAACGGGCCGATCTTGTTGTGTTTCCCCCGTGTTCGCCGCCACCAAAAGAGTATCTGCACCTAAACCGCCGGTGATAAATTTCTTTTTACCGGTTAATTGCCAGTTATCTTCGTGGTTTTTTAGTGTCGTTTCGATTGCTCGGGGATGATTGCCATTCTCTTCTGTGACACATAAAGCGCTAATTTTGTCATTCGGTAAAGAAGGCACCATAGAATGCAATGCTGATTGGTAACCGGCTGCAAAGGCAAAGCCAACGCAATTCGATTGATAGCCGGCAATAATGGCGCGATGACAAGTTGATGATTCCATGGCACTTAAGCGATTAAAGTAAGCTTTCCATTCAGTGAAATCAGCTAATGATTCGTTGCTTGGATGCTGTATGAGTTGCGCAAGCAAATCGCAATATGTATCTGGTGTCATTGGGGTACCTGATCGCTTGATGAGATATCAGATACTAACGCTGGCCAGTGTCTAAATTAATAGACGTTTAACAATATCTCAGGTGGAAATGCGTCAAATTCAGCTTCAGCGCATTCTTTGTTAGTGGTTGCTACAGTGCCGAGTCAATAACTTCTGATGCCTTTCGTGCGAGTGCTTTAATGCTACTTTTCTCGGTAACCTCAATCGGCGGGTGCACGATCATCTGCATTTGGCCTGGCTGCAGCCGGATAGTCTTAGAGGGTAAAATATCATGACTACCGGTAATGGTGACGGGGAGTATGGGTAGCGATAGATCTTTGGCAAACTTAAAGGCGCCGGCTTTGAAAGGCAGCAATTGGCCATCTAAACTTCTCGTACCTTCAGGGAAGAAGATAATAGACGTGCCGTTGCTAATTCGACTCTTGGCAGTTTCAATGGATGCCATTGCTGCTCGATGGTTGGAGCGATCGATAATGACGTGGCCCATCACTTCGCAGGCATAACCGAATACTGGAATATGACGTAGCTCTTTTTTCATTACCCAGCGGATATCGATGCCTAGCCAGCCATAAATCGCAAATATATCAAAATGACTTTGGTGGTTAGCCACCACAACATAAGATTGGTTGGGATCAATATGCTCTCTGCCCACAACCTCAACGCTTGCTGGTGTAACCTTTGCGTTAGCTCTTGCCCAAATAATAGGGATAATTCTCATCAGGCGTTGGCCGCCCAATAAACCATAGATAATAATGCTGAGCGCTGCCAAATTAGTCGAAACTACCAAAAAAGGTAAAAATATTAACCACTTATAGGGTAGGTAGAGCTTTTGAAGCGCGGCTTTTGCGGCTTCATGTGGCTCAAAATGTGGCAACAAATGACTCAACGCTAATTCCTCTTATGTTTTTAATAAATTTGTCGTAATTCTATGTTAAGGGGCCGTTTTTGAGAAGAAATGCCGACACTTTGTTTGTGTCTGAACATTACAGTTCTGCTTAAAAGCTAAACAAGTTAGCTTAAATTGACTGCAAAATGAGCTAATGTGGTGCGCTAGTCTAGACTTTATTTAGGTGCGTGTTTCTTAGGTCTGCTGGCTTTTCATGGGTTTATCGAGCTGTAAACATTTTCTGCTGATTCAACTGCTTGCATTATTAATGCTCGGGAGTGTTGTGGTGCCAGTTGCTGCAAACTCATCTGTAGCTTGGATCATTGAAAGTGAGCATTTTGGGTGGCATGCGGGGGAGGGTGTCCCGTTTCTAGAAGACCTTTCTACTGAACTAACGATTCAAGATGTAATGGCTGATAACCAAGCAGCAGTTTTCCAATTGAATCACGGTAGCTCCATTAACTTTGGCTACTCTGAAAGCGCATACTGGCTTAAGTTGCCGGTCACCAATCGTTTAAAAGAAACTGTAAAACTGATTCTATCCTTTGATTATTCATTGGTAGATGAAGTGGATTTTTATTGGGTTCAGCAGGGTCAGGTTTCGCAGCAACGTAGTTTGGGAGATTCCCGCCCCCTACAGCCTTCCGTTTATGATGTGCCTCATTACATTGATGAGTTTAAGCTGCGGCCAGATCAAAACGTTGTTCTTTACATTCGTATGCGCAGCGCGAGTTCACTTTCTGCCCCTATTTCAATCTCAAGCGAGTCCGCGTTTGTATCTAAGGTGGCACAGTTTAGAAATATCGAGGGAGCTTTCTATGGTCTTGCTCTAGGTTTGCTCTGTTATAACTTGTTCTTGATGGTGATGCTTCGCGAGCGTATTTATCTGGAATACGTGTTGTTTGTGGCTGCTCATGTGTTCTTTCAGTTATTTATTACCGGATACGGTAAATTTCTTTTTCCTGAAAATGAGTTCGTTTATGAGCGCGGTGTATATATATTTGGTGTGGTCTCAGGAATGTTGCTGTTTCAATTTTCGAGATCTTATTTGCATACTGCAAAGCAATCGCCAAAAGTTGATAAGTTTATGCGCTTCTATTTGTTGTTTTGTTTTGGCATGCTGATATTAGAATCCACAGCATCTATTCAGTTAACCAACAAGGTCAATGCCGCGGTGGTTTTCTTTGGTTGTGTATTTTTATTCGTTATCGGCTTTATCCGCGTGTTTTCGGGCTACAAGTCAGCAAGATTTTTCTTGGTCGGTCAGGGGGCAGTCTTGGCAAGCGTAATGTTTACCGCACTCTCTTCCCGTCAGGTTATATCTGGGTATGAATTTGCACCATTAGTGATGAAATTAGGTACTGTAGTCGAGCTCTTATTCTTCTCTGTTGGTCTAGCAGATCGTATTAATCGCTTCAAGGAAAAAGAAACCTCGCTGGCTGAAGAGGCTGCAAAGGCTAATGCGGAAAATGTGGCTCGCAAACGCTATATCGATCAGATCAATAATATTAATCATGAGCTAGCAGTTGCTGTTAAAAGCCGCTCTGAATTTCTGGCTAATATGAGCCATGAAATAAGAACTCCAATGAATGGTATTTTGGGAATGTTGGAGTTGATTGATGATAGTAAGTTAGATCTAGTGGAGCGCAACTATATTGCAATTGCACGACGTTCAGGTAATACCCTGCTTGATCTAATAAACGATATTCTGGATCTATCTAAAATTGAAGCGGATAAATTAGAGTTGGAATTGGCGGGCGTACCTATTAGGGAGTTGGCGGAAGATTTACAGCATCTCTATCAGCAACAGATACAAGATAAAGGCATTACCTTACAAGTAAAACTAGATGAAGCTCTACCAGAATGTATTTTAGGCGATCGAACCAGGCTATGGCAGATACTTACCAACTTAACCAGCAATGCGATTAAGTTCACCTCCAAAGGGCAGGTCTCTATTGTTCTAAGTGTCATGGAGGAAGAGAGCGGCAAACAATTGAGGGTTGCTGTTAAAGATACTGGTATTGGCATTGCAAAAGAAAAACAGGATAAGATTTTCGAGAGCTTTACCCAGGCTGATGGGTCTACCACGCGTGAATATGGTGGTACTGGCTTGGGTTTAACTATTAGTAAGAAACTCATTGAACGAATCGGCGGTGAGCTACAGTTAGAGTCAACTAAAGGTGTTGGGTCTACTTTTTTCTTTTCTATTCCTCTGCAGGCTGCAGAGCGTGTACAAACTAAATCCAAACTCAATGCGGTAGAGTGCTTTGTTGATTATGCCAAGTTATCGGTGCTGCTAGTTGAGGATAATGTGGTTAATCAAAAAGTTGCCCAAGGTATGCTAAAAAAACTTGGTGTTGAAGATATTTGTGTGGCAGACAATGGTGCTGACGCAGTTGTTGCTTTAGAGCGAGAGCGCTTCGATGTTGTCTTTATGGATGTGCAAATGCCGGTTATGGATGGCTATGCCGCCACACGAAAAATCCGCGATGATGAGCGTCAATTTGCTAGGGATCACCAACTGATCATAGCGATGACGGCACACTCTATGGAGGGTGATAAGGATCTTTGTATAGAAGCTGGTATGGATGACTATATTGCTAAGCCAATAAAGAAAGCCTCTTTAGAGAGTGTTTTTGAACTGCATTTATCGGCGGGTGGGCGAGAAGATCTAGAAGGCCAGCAGTTGGCTTAAGTGCAACACCTCGCAAATTTTGCTTGAGTTCAGTGTCTATCCCTTGTTGAACTATTGAAAATAATCAATTTATTGAAGCGGTATAGCTGATAGGCTAATGTGTCCGACTCAATGGTTCCTGGTAAAGACTTACAACGGATACTACACATGACCTGTTCAACACCTGGTTTAATGCCGGTCGATATTGCTATACAGCAATTGATTGATTCTATCGATAAGCAACGCCAACAACCCGTCAGTACCATTTCAATACGTGATGCCCTTGGTTGTGTCTTGGCTAAGCCTATTTATTCTTCTGTGAATGTTCCTGCTCAAGATAATAGTGCAATGGACGGTTATGCCGTGCGTGTTCAAGATGTCGAAGAGATGGGAACGCTTAATATTTCGCAGCGCATACCAGCAGGTATTGATCCCTCACCATTAGAGCCTGGAACCGTAGCGAGAATCTTTACTGGTGCGCCTGTGCCACCTGGTGCTGATTCGGTGGTCATGCAAGAGGATACCGAGCTTGTTGGTGAAGCAGTGAAGTTTAATGGCTCTTTTAGTGTTGGCGCGAATATTCGCTCCGCCGGTGAGGATATTCAAGAGGGGCAGGAGGTTGTCGCCGCAGGTAAGCCGCTGACACCCCAAGACTTGGGATTAATTGCATCCGTAGGGATCGATCAGGTAGCAGTCTATCAACCATTAAAAATTGCGATTCTTGTCAGTGGCGATGAGTTGTTGGAACCTGGTGAGCCTCCTCAAGGCGGCAAAATCTATAATTCCAACGGTTACATGTTGGCTCCCCTAATGGCAAAAATGGGCTTTGAGGTGTGTTATCAACAAAATGTACCCGATACCTTTGATGCCACCGTCGAAGCGTTACTTGCAGCCAGTAAGGTCGCGGATGTGGTTGTAACCACCGGTGGTGTGTCCGTTGGCGAGGAAGATCATTTGAAGCCAGCAGTGGAAGCGCTGGGTGAACTCAGTCTATGGAAAGTGAATATCAAGCCGGGTAAACCCTTTGCTTTTGGTTCGGTGGGTTCCACACCTTTTATTGGTTTGCCGGGAAATCCGGTGTCCGTATTTTCTACCTTATTAATCATTGCGCTTCCTTATCTGCGCTCGCTCCAAGGCGAGTGTTGGCAGATGCCAGTACCGATTTACTTGCCCGCACAATTTTCAACAAAGAAAGCAGGCAGAAGGGATGAGTTTGTTCGCGTAAAGCTTAATTTGATTGATGGCGCTACTGGGTTGCAGAAATACCCTAATCAGGGATCGGGAGTGCTATCTTCTGCGGCTTGGTGTGATGGATTTGCGCACCTTATTGCCGGTGAGAAGTATCAGGAAGGGGACAAGTTAGCCTTCTTTGGATTGCAGCAGTTAATGGGAAGATAGTTTATTTTAGGCGTTCCAACGTTTGAGTAATGTGAAGCTCAGTTTTTAAGGTTGGCTTATTTTTGAGCAGTGGTTTGCTAGCAGTTAAGATCTTTTCTAGTAATCTTGTCTAAGAACCCATCACCCTTAAAAAAATAAGTAGTATTTTCAGCTTGTGATATTCTTATATTTGGAGCGCTAGTTTATTATGCGCCCCGGCGGTGCTGCCTAAGGTAAATGATGGCACCAATGGTGAATTGTTGAACAGAAAATCATTTCAAGAGATATCACGAACGTTGTGAACCATTTAGCGACTCTTACAGCATTGATGGTTGGGTTTTGGCTACTACTCTCAGGCCATTACACCGTGCTAATGCTCTTTTTCATGGTGATATCTATCGCCTTGGTTGTATGGCTTAGTGTCCGCATGCAGGCGGCCAGTTATCAGATCAATCCTTTGCTACAGAGCTTCCGAATATTCAGCTATTTGCTTTGGTTGGTAGTGGAGATCGTTAAGGCTAGCATTGATGTTGCGATGCGAGTGTGGGGCTTAAAGCCCATTAAGCCTGCTATTCGCCGTTTCCCTGCTCCTCAAAAAACAGATCTTGGTAAAACGATTTATGCGAATTCGGTAACCCTAACCCCGGGTACGCTAACACTTGGTCTCGATGAAGAAACCAATGAACTTATTATCCACTCCATACACGAAGAACTTTTTGAAGACCTTGATGGCGGTGCCATGGGGCAGAAAGTTAGCCATATGGAGGGTAAATAAGTGTTTATAGCAGCTATTTTAGCGATCCTTGTGGTAATGGGATTAGCATTGGCCAGAGCCTTGTTAGGGCCAACAGAGTACGACCGCATCCTAGCGGTGAATATGTTTGGTACTCAAACTACCTTGTTTATTTGTGTGATCGGTTATTTAACTGATCGACCAGCTTTTACCGATATTGCATTGGTGTATGCATTGGTGAATTTCGTTGGCACTATCGCAGTACTTCGTTACTACGAGTATTCGGAACCCAACCAAGACCCCATAGAAGACTAAATGGAACAAGTACTCGATATTATTAGTTGGATTTGTATTGGCTTTGGCGCCTTCTTCGCGGTGACGGGTGGTGTAGGCCTGTTTCGCTTTCCAGATTTTTATAGCCGTGTTCATGCGTCAGGTATGGATGACACCCTTGGGGTGTTGCTAATTTTGTTGGGGTTGTTGATACAAAACGGGCTCGATTTAAATGGCGCCAAGTTGATTTTCATCTTCTTCTTTCTTTTGTTTACCGGGCCTGCTGCAACCCATGCCTTGGTAAAAGCTGCCCGTCATGGTGGTTTGAAACCGCTGTTGGGAGAAGGTGCCTCCAGCGAAGAAGAGCGCGAGGATGAGAAAAGCAAATGATGCTTACAATCATAGATTTAACCTTGTTGTTCTTTTTAGTGGTGATCGCCATTGCGGTGGTGCGCATTAAAGACCTGTTTGCTGCGACCATGCTGTTAGGCATTTACAGTTTGCTTTCAGCATCCATATTCGTCACCTTGGATGCGGTAGATGTTGCTTTTACCGAAGCCTCAGTCGGTGCTGGTATCTCAACCATATTGGCGCTAAGTACATTGTCATTAACTGCACGCATTGAAAAAGGTCACCCTGGACCTACTTGGATACCAATATTGGTATGTGCTGTTACCGGTCTCACTTTGATCTATGCCACCTTTGATATGCCTTGGTTTGGCGATCCGGATGCGCCAATCCATCAACATGTTGCCCCCCATTATCTAGAAGCGTCCGCTGAGGAAATTGATATTCCCAACGTAGTGACTTCGGTGCTGGCGAGCTATCGCGGTTTTGATACCTTTGGTGAGACTGTCGTTGTATTTACAGCATTAGTTGCGGTGCTGCTATTACTGGGTGGCCGTAAAGGTGAAGACAACGAAAGTAACCAAAACAAGGATGAAGGGGGCGCATCGTGAATCACACGTTATTGCGCACCATGACTCAGCTTTTGATCGCGCCCATTATGGTGTTTGCACTGTACGTACAGTTTCATGGTGACTTTGGCCCTGGTGGTGGTTTCCAAGCAGGTGTAATTTTCGCGGCTGCTGTGATCCTTTACGGCATTGTGTTTGGAATCAGAGCGGCAAAAAAAGCGATTCCCGACGGTATCTTGCGAGCTATGGCTGCCTTTGGTGTTTTGCTTTACGGCGGTGTGGGCGTGGCGACTATGTTGTTAGGTGGTCGATACTTAGAATATGGTGTGTTGGCGCATGATCCAGTTCATGGCCAGCACTACGGCATTATATTGGTGGAGCTGGGTGTGGGTATTGCAGTGGCTTCCGTCATGATTTTAATTTTCTATGCGTTTGCATCCCGGGGTGAACCCGATGATCGATGAAATAATAGGGCTCTATAACTACTGGGTTGTTATCTTTTTGATGATGACAGGCTTTTATGTGGTGATTGCCAGCACCAACCTTGTGAAAAAGATCATTGGTCTAAATATCTTTCAAACCTCAGTGTTTATTCTTTATATCACCATGGGCAAAGTAGCTGATGGCACGGCACCTATTCTAGAGGAAGGCATTACTTCCTATTCCAATCCTTTACCGCATGTACTCATACTCACGGCGATCGTAGTGGGCGTGGCTACAACTGCTGTTGGATTGGCTTTGGTTGTGAGAATAAAAGAGGCTTATGACACCATTGAAGAAGATGAAATACATGATCAGGATGATTCTTTGTAATGGATAACTTAGCAGTCATACAAGTTCTCCTTCCCTTATTAAGTGCGCCTTTGTGTCTGTTATTTAACAAAGCACGCTTAGCATGGATGATCGCCGTAGTGGTGAGTTGGGCGGCTTTATTCGTGTCTCTTTCATTGTTAGTCATGGTGAACGATAACGGCCCCATCATCTATGAGCAAGGTGGCTGGCCTGCTCCCATCGGTATTGTTTATCACGTCGATATCTTAACGGCTTTTGTGTTGCTGATAGTGACTTCCATTGCTGCCGTGGTAATGCCTTATGCAGGCAAGAGTGTCGAAAAAGAAATCCCTGTTAGTAAACAGCCGGCATTCTTTTCGGCGCTTTTGCTATGTATGGCTGGTTTATTAGGTATTGTTTCCACTGGTGATGCTTTTAACGTATTTGTGTTCTTGGAAATTTCTTCTTTGGCTACCTATGCATTATTAAGTCAAGGTAAAGACCGCCGCTCTTTAACGTCCACCTTCCAATACTTAATCATGGGTACTATTGGTGGTACCTTCATATTGATTGGCATCGGTTTGATCTATATGAAAACCGGCACGCTAAATATGGCAGATTTGGCGGATCGTTTACCAGCGGTGTTCGACTCTCGAACCGTGCATGCATCTTTCGCATTTCTTACCGTGGGCATTTGTTTGAAGTTAGCGCTGTTCCCATTGCACTTGTGGTTGCCCAATGCCTATACATACGCGCCTTCAGTAGTGACTATTTTTGTGGCGGCGACGTCAACAAAGGTTGCTGTATATATGTTGCTACGCTTCTCTTTCACCGTATTCGGTGTGGATTTGGTGTTCGCAAAATTGCCACTCACCGAAGTGCTATTGCCGCTGGCGATCGTCGGTATCTTGGTGGGTTCATTGGCCGCAATTAAGCAATCTAATATCAAGCGTATGCTAGCTTATTCTAGTGTCGCGCAAATTGGATACATGATCTTGGGTATTAGCTTTGTGTCTGCTTCTGGTCTTACCGGTGGGATATTACACTTGTTTAATCATGCCATTATCAAAGCAGCTCTGTTTATGGCGCTAGGGGCGGTAGCTTATCAAATTGGCAGTACTCATATTGATGCGTTAAAAGGCTTGGCGAAGAAAATGCCTTGGACCTTTGCAGGATTCGCTATCGGTGGTTTAAGCATTATCGGTGTGCCGCTAACGGCTGGCTTTGTCAGTAAGTGGTACCTGGTTTTGGCAGCCATCGAAAAAGAGTGGTGGATTGTGGTTGCGGTTTTGTTAGTAGGGTCTTTGCTCGCAGTTATTTATATTTGGCGTGTGGTGGAGGTGGCTTACTTTCAAACTGCTGATGACGAAAGCGATATTCAAGTGAAAGAAGCGCCGCTGCAGTTGCTTATCCCTCTTTGGATTTTGGTGATTGCTAATATTTACTTCGGCATTAATACATCGCTCACTGTGGAGAGTGCTAGTAGCGCAGCTACCATGTTGTTGGGGGCTAATTCATGAGTATCGCCCAGCTAGCCGAATGGTGTGTGTATGTTCCACTTATTGGAGCGTTCTTTATAGCAATAACGGGTAAAAACCCGAATCTTCGCGAAGGCGTTACCATTACTACCGCCATCGTACTGTTCTTAATGGTATGTACCATTGCGCAAAATGTTTGGGAAGGAGGGCGCCCAGAAGTTTTATTTGCTGAGCCATTCCCTGGAATAGAGATTGCTTTATCGATCGAGCCCTTGGGTATGCTCTTTGCGCTTATAGCCAGTTTTCTTTGGATTATTACTTCCATTTACGCTATCGGCTACATGCGCGGTCATCATGAAAAGAATCAAACCCGGTTCTACATTTGTTTTGCCATCGCCATTTCAGGTGTTATGGGTGTTGCTTTTGCGGGCAATTTATTCACCTTGTTTGTATTCTATGAAATGCTAACCATTTCGACCTACCCGTTGGTTACGCATGCAGGTACTGAAAAAGCCAAGCAGGGTGGGCGAATTTACTTGGGCATTCTTATCTCTACCTCCATTTTATTCCTTTTGTTCGCCTTGATCTGGACATGGCAGCTAGCAGGCACCACCGATTTCAAACCGGGTGGTATTTTAGTAGGCACAGCGTCTGCTGAAACCTTGGGTCTATTATTGCTGTTGTTTATTTTTGGTATTGGTAAGGCTGCCATCATGCCTTTCCATCGCTGGCTACCTTCAGCCATGGTGGCACCCACGCCGGTTAGTGCGCTCCTGCATGCAGTAGCAGTCGTAAAAGCGGGTGTCTTCAGTGTGCTAAAAGTCAGTATGTATATTTTTGGTATTGATTTACTGGGTGCGCTACCAACTACTGAGTTTATTATGTACCTAGCTGGGGCGACTATTGTCATTGGTTCTTTGATAGCCATGACCAAGGATAACCTGAAAGCACGGTTAGCCTATTCCACAGTTAGTCAGCTTTCTTACATTATCCTTGGTGCCATGCTGGCGACATCTGCGGGCATGATCGGTGGATCCATGCATATCCTCACCCATGCATTCGGCAAGATCACCTTGTTCTTCTGTGCAGGAGCGATCATGGTGGCTTCCCACAAAACGGAAGTCAGTCAATTGGATGGCTTAGGCAAAGCCATGCCCATCACTATGTTGGCATTCCTGATCGGCTCCATCAGTATTATTGGTTTACCTCCCATGGGGGGTACCTGGAGTAAATGGTATCTCGTTATGGGTACCTTAGAGGCGGGCCATCAAATTCTATTGGCCGTACTAATGATTAGTACTCTGCTGAATATTGCTTACTTACTGCCGATTCCGATCCGTGCTTTTTATCCATCTAGCAAGGTCGATACCTCGAACATTCAATACAAAGAAGCGCCCTTGGCCTGTTTGATTGCGATTGTCATTACTAGCCTTGGGTGTTTGGTGCTGTTCTTTTACCCAGAGCCAGCCTTTGATCTGATTAAAAAGATAGAGCATTTGTGATATGAGTGACGATAATCATCTTAAAGATGACCAAGCGAGTGGTGGTCAATCAATGAATGATTCAGATAAGCATTGGCTTGTCAGAGCTAAAACGATCAAGATCTTGTGGATTATCTTCATTGCCATTCTTGCTTTAACGATCCTTTCAGAATTCTTCATCCATAAGCATGAGTATTTCGGCATCGATGGAAGTTTTGGGTTTTCCGGTTGGTATGGGTTTATCACCTGTGTAGCAATGGTGGTTGCCGCCAAATTACTCGGTTATTTCTTGAAGCGAAAAGAAGATTACTATGATGATTGAAATACCACCTGGCTGGTTACTCATCGCCGGCGCTATCATTATTGCGATGTCACGAGGTGCGGTTCGCCAAATCGCGACCCTCGGCTTACCGCTGCTTGCGCTTGTGATGATTTGGACTTTGCCCGAGGGGGCTGGGTGGCAAGTAAGATTATTGGACTATCGCCTCTCACCACTTGAGTTCACGGCCGTGGGTAAAGTGTTCGCCACCGTGTTCGCATTGATGGCATTTGTGGGCGGCGTTTTCGCTATGCGTACGGCTTCAAGAATGGAGCTTAGTGCGGCATTTCTATATGCCGGTAGCGCTATTGGAATCACTTCGTCCGGCGACCTGGTAACACTCTTTGTTTATTGGGAAATGATGGCTCTGGGATCAACAGCCGTCCTCATCGCATCGGGCACTGCTCGGGCTTATAAGGCGAGTATGCGTTATTTGTTGATGCATGCATTCGGAGGCTTTGTTTTATTAGCTGGTATCGTCTGGCACGCCTATACCACAGGGTCTATAGAATTTACCAAAATTGAGATTCAAGGCCCGGCTCAATGGCTGATATTAATTGGCTTCTTAGTCAATGTTGGGGCGCCTCCCTTTTCAGCATGGATTGCAGACGCTTACCCAGAAGCAAGTCCAACGGGCGCTGTTTTCCTTTCTGCTTTTACCACCAAAACAGCTGTATTCACACTTCTAGTCGCTTTCCCTGGAACTGGCATTCTGATTCCCCTTGGCTGTTTTATGATTTTCTACGGAATCATCTATGCGTTGTTGGAAAATGATTCTCGCCGCATTCTGTCATACAGCATCGTAAATCAGGTCGGGTTTATGGTGACGGGGATCGGTATCGGTACTGAAATGGCTCTCAATGGCGCTGCGTCTCATGCCTTCGCCCATATTATTTATAAAGCGCTACTCTTAATGTCAGCTGGCGCGGTGCTCTATCAAACTGGAAAAAGCCGATGTACGGATCTAGGTGGTCTTTATCAGAGCATGCCTTTAACTACGATTTGCGGCACCATCGGTGCTTTAGCAATATCATCGTTTCCCTTTACTTCGGGCTTTATTTCTAAGTCGATGATTGCTCAATCAGCGGCATACGAACACATTACTTGGGTTTGGTTTTTATTGGCCGCGGCATCGGCAGGTGTATTTTTGCATGCGGGTATTAAGTATCCCTGGTTTGTTTTCTTTCAAAAAGATTCCGGGCTAAGGCCCTCGGATCCGCCCAAGCATATGCAGCTTGCAATGGTAGTGCTTGCCTTTATCTGTATCTTTCTGGGTGTCTTTCCGCAACCTTTGTATGACATTTTGCCATACCCTGTTAAGTACGAACCCTACACGGCAGATCACCTAGTGACCCAATTTCAATTGCTGCTTTTTGCGGGTTTAGCATTCTTTCTATTGCTACCAATGATGAAGCGCACCGAGACAATTAGCCTTGATCTTGATTGGTTCTATCGCAAACTCTTTCCCGGTTTTTACAAGATGATTGCTGGATTTGTAAGCACAATCTATAGCGCAAGCTATCGATTCATAGTCTCACAATTTCCGACCTCTATAAGAAAGTTTTACACCCAACACCAAGGTCCCAAAGACTATTTTCATAAACTTTACCATTCAGAAACCATGGTGCTGTGTGTCGTTGTGATGCTCGCTAGTTATTTGATACTTTTCTATTTTTGAGGAATGGCGTTCAGTTTTTCCAAAACGTTAAGCGCGGTGTGCGATCGTCGCCATCAGAAAAAATACTGCTAGAGACGATCGCTTGGTTGGAAAAGAAGTGCGAATCAAGCCCTTGAATTACACCAGGATTAAATCTTTCCTGTTCGACTGTAAAGAACGTAAATAAACCAAAGCCAAGTTCACCTGAATAGCTATAAGCATCTTCTTTTGCTTCTTTACTTAACCTGCCGTCGCTGGCGTAGATCATATGCTGTAATTGATGTTTTACGGTTCCATCAATGCTCAAGTCAGCTAAAAAAGTAAGCTCATCGGGTATGATCCCGACATTGACATTAGAAAGGTGAATCCCTTCAGTGCTATAGGTAAAGGCAACTACACCATCTTCTAATATTTGGGCATTCTCAATATCTGCATAACCGGCGCGTTCAGATTGCTGACACCAATTTTCATTAAAGTCGAAATCGTATTGGCAAACCTTAACGACTTCCACGTCAAGGTAAGTCGGAAGATCGAATAAAACTGCGCCCACTTCATCCTCGACGACTCTCACATCGTAATAAAACCCATCGCCAATTAATGGCGATTCGTATGGATAGCCTTCAAAGTCTAGTCGTGACCAATCGCTTAACTTGTTACCGTTATAGTCAAATACACCATAACTTGAAGAACCCCGTTCATTTCTAATATCAGCCAGCAACTTGGTTTCACTTGCTCGATAGACTCTTGAGCTTTGATCGAATTGGAATTCAGCGATGGTGGCCAACTCCTCGCTACGTTTTTCCATGTAGGATTTATGTCCCAGCTCATCGGCTATCTCGTCTTTATAATTAACCACCAGTAGGTAGTTTTTAGAATCTAACAGGGGAAGAATGCTCACGTGCTTTGCTTCTGAAAACTCTTCAAAATATAGGAATTCGCCTTCGCTTGATATAAGGCCTATATAAGGCGTTCTTATCAGGCCCTCCTCAGATGACCGTTCAACAATTCCGCGAAGCATCAACTCATCTTGAGCGGTAATCATTGGTGAGTAAGTTGTTAGCCTCTCAGCAGCCACAGGAAACTCTATATTAGTACCATTCCAACTGGTTCCTTCTTCTGGGTCGACATAAATAAGTTCTCTTAGGTCGTCGTCGACCAAAAAGCTGCTGCTATTTGATAACTGCAATGCCTTATAGGCTGCGGAGTAAGATGTAGTTAAGAAAGGAATGGTGATGCTGTTTTGTGTTTCTCCTTCGATGTTGATAGTTGTTAAGGTTGCCTCTTTGATAGTGTCAGAGCGAACGGAAGGGTAGGTGAATTTATAAAAAATGGAGTTAGTTGACTGGCTACCAAATAGCACCGTGCGGGTGCCACTTGCATCGGTAGTGTCTATGATCCAGGTGGGAATAATTGCCGCACAGCCCGCGAATAAAACTAGTAAACTGGCAATAAGGTAGGTGGATTTATTTTTATAGTTTTTTTTCATGAGCAACTTCCTGTTATCGTGATTCCATTGTGAGCCTATGACTATAGGTTTTTGTGACTGGCCATTCAATGGTTGTCACTAATTTTGATAACCATATCAAGAATTGCGTGTTATTGTTTTCACCTTCGCTTACAGATTGATCATTGCTCAAGCACTATAGATAGGATTTTAATGATGGAAGATGGAAGCAACCTTTATCGGGTCGCTCAGCAATATATCGCCCCTGTGGTAAAAAGATATGCCAGGCTTGAAGTGGTGGGTGCTCAACATCTTCCTGAACCAAGCCAAGGTGCTTTGTTAGCCTGTAATCATTCGGGTAGTTTTTGGTGGGATGCGCTTTGTTTAATCACTGCGTTGTCAGACAGGCGGATTCATTTTATTGCCCATCACTGGGATGCAAAAATTCCATTACTAAAAAAACCGCTCGACATGATCGAATGCAGCTTTCTCGATGAATGCGAAGACCATATTGATGAGCATTGTGAAGTAGTCAATGGTTTGCTCGCA
>JAKSAW010000242.1 GCA_022361455.1 Pseudomonadales bacterium
GAGCTTTATTAGCTTCTGGTGGCTTACCAAAGTCTTCGATAATCGCTAACAGATCATCGATTTGTTGATCTGTTGTAAATAACGTATCTAAATCTCCAATCCGTGCGAGCGTTCCCTCGTACAAGCTATCAATTTCTATAGCGCCGCTTCTGCCAATTTCTCGTTTAAGCTCACCTAAAAACTGGGTTTGTCGTGGATCTAATGAAGGGTATTTTTGTAGGAACTCAGCAAAGCGCTTGTTTACCTCTTCTGCATCCATGCCAACAATAGAACGTAGAATTTGCTCCATTGGCGCGGCGGTGTCGTAAAATCCCTTGAGCACAGTTAAATCTAAATCTTCGTGCCTGGTGTGCATCAGAGCATTGAGGCTTTCGAGTTCTTTTTCAGTAACTGCTTTACCATTACGAATCTTCTGTAGAGTCACATTGGATTCAAATAACTCCTTAAGCGCAGTTTCTACCTTTGCTCGGTAAGCCCGCATATCAACCGCATTCAAGTAAGTACTCTGTTGCTCGCGTATTTCATGACCGTCTTTGATATCGATGATAGGCGCTTCGTATCCCCCGGTTCGGGCTTTCTCGCAATGCTGCATAATTGTACGTAAGGATTCGCGAGCTTCTTCTACTTCTTCGAGAGAGGCTGATGCCCACCATTCCGGTTCACGACATTGCTTGATCTCACCAGCTTTAGCTTTGACCTGGTTCAGATTCATTTTGAGCTGCCACAATTGACCAATGGCTTCGCCGACCAAATCATCAAAACGACCCGTGTTTTTTAGTTTTTCCTGCTGAATTTGGCTCACCAATAGATCCCATTGATAAGCCTCACTATGGCCACGAATATCTATCCACTGCATCAATCCAGTTATCTCTGTTTCTAGGAGAGTTACTGTATTCGCACTAAACTGTCGCAACGTATCCAGATCTGACATCTGGCGTTTTACTTTCCACTTATCTTTAACTGCCAAAGCCTTTTCATCGAGACTATTAATAGTTTTGTGGAGCCATTGAACTACCACATCAAAGAAATCAGGTTCAGCATGCTGCAAGGCAGTTTTCGCAAGCTTTAGGCGCTCATCGAACAAACGCTGCATCAATGACTTGCTCTGACTAACGGTTACCTCTCGCTGTTTCATGCCGTGATATTCAACAACACCCCAATGATCAAAAATCTGAAAGTGTGTTTTGTCTTTACCTGGCCCAAATAAGCCTTTGCACAACCTTGTTCCTCGGCCAACCATTTGCCAGAACTTGACGGGGGATTTTACAGGGCGAGCAAATACTAGATTTAGTATTTCTGGCACATCGATACCGGTATCCAGCATATCAACAGAAACGGCTATCGTTAGCTGATCGTTTGATCCTTCACCTTTAAAATCATCGATCAACTCTTCAGCTCTTGGATCATAATTGTCGATTACCTGACAAAACTTACCTGCATACATTGGGTACATTTCATCAAATAGCTCTTGCAACAATATAGCGTGCTTGTGGTTTCGGGCGAATATAATGGTTTTACCAAGAGTTTGCCCGTCTGCTTGGCGCTCACCTTTCTCCATCAAGTTTTGAAGAATCAAACGATTGGTATCTTTGTTATAGATCGCCCTATCGATATCCTTACCATCAAAGTCCAAATCGTTAGGATCTTTGCCTTGCTCTTCTAATTGAGCAATTTCTTCAGGGGTTAATGCTTTACCCTTAATCCCATCGCGTAAAAATTTCGTTGTGTGCTTCACCACTTGATAAGGCACTAGATAGCCTTCTTCAACAGCGGTTTCCAAATCGTAGTTACTTGTTGGATCACCTAAATCACAATCGAATAAGCGACACGTTGAACGACTAATCATTTCAACAGGGGTTGCGGTTAACCCCAATTGCAACGCGTCAAAATAGCGGAATAGGTCACCGTATATGTTGTAGATACTCCGATGTGATTCATCCGCGATAATCAGATCAAAAAAGCCTGGATCAAACTTTTCGAAGTTTTTCATCATTGCGGGGTAGGTGGCGACAAATATCCTATTTTCAGTGTCTTCTGCGCTTTTGCTGGTGAGTACTGTAATTGGTGCAGACAAAAACTCGCTGTATGCATTCTTTGCCTGTTTACGAAGCTCACGACGATCACATAAAAAGAGTATTCGTTTTACCCAACCTGCTTGCATAGTGATGTCCGATATCGCTATGGATAAACGAGTCTTACCTGTACCGGTTGCCTGCACTGCGAGGGCTTTTCGCTGACGGGCTTCAAACCGCTCGCACACCCTTTTTAAGGCTTCGTGCTGATATAAACGATCCCCCAAGATTTCTTGCTTGGGAACAATAGTATTAAGGGGTTTACGGTCTGTTCTCTGCCTTACTTGAAATTGCAAACTGGCTTTTGAATAAAAGGAATATAACTTTCTTGGCGGATAGTTTTGTGCAGGATGATCATCCCAGATCCAAATATCGTGGCCATTGGTATAGAAAATCACGGGCCTTTGGCCATGCATTTCTTCCAAGCCATCTGCATATATTCTGGCTTGGTGGCGACCTTTTTCTGCATCAACTGCGGCTTTTTTAGCCTCTATAACTGCTAACGGCTTTCCGTTATCGTCCCATACAACGTAGTCGGCGAAGCCTTCACCGGATTTGGTTGGCTGGTGAAGCACTTTTTCTTCAATGGTTATGAGATCTGGATCGGATACGTCGAGGCCTACCTGCGCCAATTGAGTATCAATAAGATGCTTGCGTGTAGAAGCTTCATCAAAGTGAAGTTCGTTAGCAACTTTCTGGCCTTTTGTAGCCGCTTGCTGATTCAGCTTTTCTAATTCTTCAGCCGTGCGCTCAAGCTCGGACGCTCTTTGGCGTTCGCGTTCAAGCTCCTCAAGCATGGCTTGCATTTTCGCTTCTTGCTGCGCGTATTGCTGAAGCAAGGCTTTGCGTTCTTTCTTATATTCGGCTTTCGCAGACTTGGGAGGTTCAGGCATTCTAAAATCAGGGACATCGTTGATATTCCCGTTTTGATAGGTAGCAAATAACCAGCGCCCTAGATCAAAGGCTTCTTTAAGTAGCCATTGGGCATTTTGGCTCGTTACCTTATCGCCATGAGCAGCCTTATTGCCATGAATTCGAATAGCATGGAACTTATCAACAACCACTTTTGGGGTTATTGCTTCAAATGCATGATTGCTAAGCATCTCCATGAATTTAGCCATGGGTGGGCGAGGCAGCCCTAGCTCCCTGTAAACGATGTCTACAGCACGCTCAGCAAAGTTTCGCAGCTTAGTCAGGGAGCTTTGTGGGTCAGTTTGGGCATATTGTTCTGCAAAGCCGCCCAAACTAGCCAGCTCGGGCCAGTTGCTGCGTAAAAACTCAAAGTTCTGTGATTGCATAATATTTTTTGTGTCCATAACGGCTTTATTGCTAAAGCCGTGCCAAATTTGATTTATGGCTGACTAACTCCGTATTTTTCCATCCATGTGGTAAGAACCTGTGGGCTTTTCAAGCCCAATAATTGTGCTGACGTCTTTTTAACACCGCCACTTTCAGCCAGTGCCCGCTTAATATAATGCACGCACACTTCTGAAATTATTTCATTTATATCAACGCCTTGTGAAACATCTCGCCCTAAAACACCTTCTTCTTTTTCGGGCATCTTAAATAAAGAGTTCTGAACATCGTCAGCACTAATAATGTTGGATTGACTCCACAAAGCCGCTCGCAACAAGGTTGAATGAAGCTCTCGAATGTTGCCTGTCCAGGCATGATTCAGAATAAGTTTTTTTCCTTCCGCGGAAATTTTCTTACCTTTAAGCTTTTCATCCTTTTCGCCTATCGCTTGCAATAAATAGTCAGATAGCAGCAGCAAATCTCCTTGTCGCTCACGCAAAGGGGGAAGGTGGAGTACTCCCACCGCCACACGAAAAAACAGGTCTTCACGAAAGCGTCCTTCGCTGACTTCTTTCATAAGGTCTTTATTTGTCGCTGCTATGATTCGAACATTCACTTTCTTTTCTTGATCACTCCCAACTGGAGTAAAGGTCTCATCATTGAGAACTCGTAGTAGGCGCACTTGCACCTCGGGCTCCAGCTCACCAAATTCATCAAGAAAAATGGTTCCGCCATCTGCTTGCTCGAACACTCCGGCTTTATTAGTGTTTGCCCCGGTAAACGCCCCTTTAACATGTCCAAATAAGATTGAATCAATGAGTTCTTTTGGGAATGCGCCGCAGTTGACAGCCTTAAATGGCTTGTTGGCACGCTCGCTGGCGTTGCGAATAGCTTTGGCAA
>JAKSAW010000672.1 GCA_022361455.1 Pseudomonadales bacterium
ATTTATGTACCAGCTCCTTTCTGTAAAGATTCAATCGTTGAAGCTGCGGATGCTGGAATTGAGTTGATCGTTTGTATTACTGAAGGCATTCCTGCTTTAGACATGTTGTTCGTGAAAGAATATGTCGAGCAAAAAGGTGTACGTTTAATCGGTCCTAACTGCCCAGGTATCATTACTCCTGGTCAATGTAAGATTGGTATCATGCCTGGTCATATCCATCAGCCTGGAAAAGTTGGTATCGTATCTCGTTCCGGTACTTTGACTTATGAAGCAGTTAACCAAACAACTGCACTAGGTTTTGGTCAATCTACTTGTATCGGTATTGGTGGTGATCCAATTCCAGGAACTACTTTCATTGATGCTTTAGAGCTGTTCCAAAACGATGAGCAAACTGAAGCAATCATCATGGTTGGTGAAATCGGTGGTTCTGCTGAAGACGAAGCTGCTGCATACATCAAAGAGAATGTAACCAAGCCTGTAGTATCTTACATTGCTGGTGTTACAGCTCCTCCAGGAAAACGTATGGGGCATGCGGGTGCAATTATTGCAGGTGGAAAGGGTACAGCTGCTGAAAAGTTTGCTGCGCTAGAAGCTGCTGGTGTTAAGACAGTACCAAACCCATCTGAACTAGGTGTGGCGTTGAAAGAGCTTACTGGTTGGTAAGATCTTACCTATAGTTAAAAATAAAAAGGGAGCCTAGGGCTCCCTTTTTATTTGCTCCAATTGCTGTTAGTGCTCTAAGCGTTAGAACGTCTGCGAGCAATGCCTAAACCAACGATACCCAAGCCGAAGAGCAAAAGTGTGCTTGGTTCTGGTACATTAACAGTGACGCGAACGATCATATCTTGATAATCACGATCTCCGCCATTGCCGCCGTACAGGTCTAGGTCTTCCCACCCCAAAATGTAAGTGTTTTCTAGCTCTTCGATCTCGAAGATAGCGACTTGAATGTCATTGTGTGTATTTCGAGAACTTTCAGTGTACATACGGTTGTTGCTTCTACCATTCGGATCAATGTAGAAACCAAAGTCTGTAGTATCGTTGAAAGTTATGGTGACAGCATCTGAGTTCTTATTGTCAGCACCACTGAAGATCTGGCCCCAGTCGCTGCTGTTAGCATCGTACCAACCGAAAGTGGTGTTGAATCGATACCCAGCAAGTTCTTCAAGAATAATGCTAGTAGCACCCATACCTGTGAAGGTTTCGGCAATCCCGTTGCCATTGATTAGGTTTAGTGTTAAATCGGTTCCAGCTTCATCTTCAATGCTATTCAGCACAGTATCTACATTACAGTTCGTACAATCGTATGAGCTTCCTAGATCAAAACCGTTAGTGTTTACAACGTAGGCATTTGCAGTACCAACCAGGCCCAAACCCAATAAAGCAGATGCTAGAAGCTTTTTCATATGATAATCCCGACTGTAATAAGCGTTAGTTATTTAATTGCTCGATTTTAGAGCAGATTTTGTGCCAGTTGTGAAAACCACTTATAAAACAATCAGGAGGTTGGTGTTGGTAGTCCAAAAAATGATCTTTTGTAAATAAAATCGACGCTGAAGTTTCGTATTTAAATTGTGATCTATTTCAAATTTACTAAGGTTTAGCCAAATTTCTCGTAAAATCAGAATCTTACCGTTCTGGTTAAAAAATCGACAGTTGGTGCTAAAGTCAAAAAAAGGTATGCTCTCCATTCTGAATAAAAAAGAAAGCCTACTGGCTTAGATGGTTCTAAAAAGAAAAAGATCGCAAATATGAATATTCGTTTAATTATTGCTATTGGGTTGTTGGCCCTGGCAGGGTGTAAGGCTAATCTGCAGTTAGAAGGGAATGGTGCTGGTTCTTTAACGGGTATAAACCATGACTTCAATTGCTCTAATACTTCATTGGAAAACTGCCAAGTTGATATTGCCTTTGGTGACACCTTAACTATTGTGGCTCAAGCTGGACCAAACAGTGAATTCGTTGCATGGAAGGGTGATTGTGAGGGCACTGAAGGACCTGAGTGCAGTATTAATGTAATTGGTAATCACAAAGTGATGGCGGTGTTTGAGCGCCCGAACTTTGAAGAGGCTCCTATAGATTGCGGCACAGATGACGCAAATTCATTGTGTTTAGAACCCACACAAACACCAGAGTATTATATCGATCAAAGTATTAAGTACTTTCTTACCATGGAATCGTCGGTAAGCCCCCTTGTGATACCTCGTTACTCTTCCAAAGTTGTTCGCTGGGAATGGCCACCTTGGCTGCTTTTAACCGGCTATGAGCGTTTTAATCTAATTTGGACAGACATTGTGCTCAAGCTTAATCCCACCGCTTACGCGGTGCTTAATTGCCAGGCATTTGATGTACAGCCTTTTGGTCGTTGTCATGTGGTATTTGATTACAGTGGTGAACTTTGCCCAATCTATGAAGAATTCACCTTTAATGATCAGGGTGAAATCACCTTTATAGAAGCTTGGACCGATATGCCTGGTTGGATTCCGATGGAGCCGGAAGATTACTGGGCGGAAGGGAATATCACTAAGCGACTATCAACACGTGTGCCTGGATTAGGTAACGAAACTGGTCTAGTGGATTGGGACAGTGAGGGAATGCAAGCAGCCGCTGCGAAAGACGCTGATGTTGCCGAGTTAGTGAAACGAGCAAACGATCCTTATCGTACCTGGTTTCAGCAGTTGCTAGAGCATACTCAGGAGTTAGCGGAGGGTTGTGATCCTGACCATATAGGATTCGAGTTAGATTAATAACCAGATTCTGGCATAATTTACCAAGTTTATTGTTTTTTAAGTTGGTATTATCGCCATGAATGTAGGTCGCGTTGATTTAAATCTGTTGGTGTATCTTGATGTGTTGCTACGTGAGAAGAATGTAACTCGCGCGGCAGAAAAACTCGGTATTACCCAGCCTGCTATGAGTAATGGCTTACGCCGATTGCGAGATCTATTTAATGATCCTCTTTTAATTCGCTCTTCCGAGGGCATGAGACCCACGGAACGCGCTCTTGATATTCAGCCCAAAGTTCGCCAAATCCTCGAAGAAACTCAGCATATTCTCGAACCTAAGCAAGAATTCAAACCTCTTACTGCTCGGCGGGTTTTTCGAATTATGGCATCTGATTATGCGGAGGCGACTCTTTTACCGTCGCTAATTAAACATATCCGATCAGAAGCTCCCAATATCATTCTGGATTTTCTAACGCCTTCTGATGTGGGCTATCAAGATATGGAGCAAGGTCGAGTCGATATGGCGATTAACCGCTTTAACGAAATTCCGCAGTCGTTTCACCAGACTACCATATGGGAAGATAGCTTCTCTTGTTTAGTTAATTCACGTAATCCCATTGTTCAATCCTTTAATCTCAAAACCTATCTAGGAGCACAGCATATTTGGGTGAGTAAGACGGGAATGGGTGTCGGATTTGGTGTGAATCCAGATAAATCTGGTGGGCTAGGGTGGATAGATCAGGCGTTGGCTCGTATTGGTCAAAAGCGCAAAATCACAATATTTACGCGTCATTATCAAATGCCTGGTTTGCTTGCACAGAATAATGATTTAATCGCAACGCTACCCACTCGAGTAGCGAAGATGCAGGCGCAGAATCCAAACTTAGTCATAAAAGATCCACCTTTTTACATCCCTCCCTTTGAATTAAAAATGGCTTGGAGTCCTTTGTTGCATAGTAATCCAGCGCATCAGTGGTTAAGGCGACTAATTGTTTATACAGCGGAACGAATTATTGAAGATGAGAAGAATAAAAAAGCCGAGCGATAAGCCCGGCTTTTTTGTTATTGATGCTGTTCAGCGTTATACAGTTACAAACTCACCATTTTGGCCATTGCCAGCTTTTGTTGAGGTGCGAGAAATGCTTTCGAAATTACTGCTAAAGCTGGTCGCTTGTGCGTTCCAAGCGCTATCTGTTTCACTCCAACCGCTGTAATTAATTAGAGATGAGCTATAGGCGGGATTGCCGATTAAGGTCGAATCACCTTCATCTAGTAAGTGCATTGTGCCGGTTAGTTGCGTCTCAGTGAGTTCTAAAATCGCAACCCCGTTGGATGCAGGATTCGTGTAATTGATTGTGTGGGGTGAAATGGTATTGACAGACACCCCAGTCGTTAAGAAAAAGCCAAACGCTGAAACCAGCGCCAGCAAGTTAGGATCATCAGGAGCGAGACCTAGCGTTGTAGAAACCGCATCGGCAGTAAAAGTTCCAAAAGAGGCCGATGATGCACCTGGCACTGTAAATTCCAAACAGCGTCCAGTTCCTTCGGTATTCGCGCCATGATCGGTAATAAAGGTGGCGTGAATATCGCCCGAGATGAGCACAACGTTGTTATCTTGGAAAGTCCCGTGACCAAGATTTCCAAAGGCATCACTGATGTAAGAGGCACGCTTAACAACAAATCCGTCCCAATGATCGGCATTCATAAAATAAGGCGTTCTAGCAAACGCTTCTTCTGAAATGCCCGCACCTGTTAAGCCGCCGTCAAGAAATCCTCCAGGACGAGCATCTAAAATTAATGATGTTGAGGAAACTGAGCTTCCGAGAACCACCCAATCGGTGGTGGCATTGTTTATATTTTCAAAGATCTCTTGTTCCTGGGTTTGGCCCCAAGCGTCTTCAATGACACGGTTCTCTAAGATCAAAGATTGATAGTAGCTTAACAATTCATAGGCAGGCATGTTTACTAAGTAACGTGCACCGAAAAAGCTATACAAAGCGCTTTTATTGATTTTGAAGTAAGACATACCAAAGCCGCCAAAGCCCCAAGTCGTATCGCCTGGAATGCTTGCCGAGAAATCCGGTAGTTGTCGTTCGCTGCTGCCGCTAGTGTCTAAGTCCTCTAAACCACTTACAGTGGCTAAAGCAACGAACATCGTATCAACATCATCATAAGGCGCTGCGTTTCCGCCACTCAAACTGAGTGTTGAATTAACTGAAGCAGCATTATCGTTTACGTAGGTGAGTAAGTCGCTATAAATGGAGTTAAGTGTTGAATTTATGTAGTTTGCATCAATGTTCCCGGTGACTTTACTTACCGCAATCGCCCTGTCTTCATATTGGGATGTAAGCTCAGTGATAAGTATATTTTGCAAGGTGGGGGTTGGTGAGCCTTCATAGTTGTCGCGACTTAATTGAGTCTGTAAGTTGTCGAGTGCCGCAAAGAAATCACCGAGATCCGAATTGGTTACCGAGGTGATTGCGACATAAGGGGCAAGCCCTTCACTGTCTGCATAAGTGCTTCTTATTAAGCTTGAAAATGAATTCTCTTCAGCCGTTGTGGGGTTTTGAACATCGACCACGGCGGTGCCTAAATCCGTATCAACATCGGCTTTAAAACCAAATGCGTCATTTGGCATTGCGTAAAGCGTTTGTCCAGCGTTGGTCTCGGTCATGACGACTTCGCCTGGAAATCCATCTTCTGGAATTAAATGATCGGGGCGGTAGGTTCTAAAGTCTGCCATTTGCAACGTTAGGCGAGTACCGAATTGAAGGCGGCGATAGATTAGGGAAGGGAAAACGTCGTTGGCCCCGAAACGGGCTTGTCCACTAGACAGCGCATTGCCGGTCGCCGGGGAAACATCAAGAGGCATGTATTCGAAGAAGGCTACCTCGGCATTGGTGCGGCGAGTTTCATCAGTTTCATCACGGCGACCATCGAAGTAGGTGGCTGTTTCGCCCCATGCGTCATCTGAATACTCGTGGTCATCCCAAATACAAATAAATGCGAATTTTTCATGCAGCCGCTGTAATGCTAAATCGGAGCGATATTTCTTATAGAGAAATCGATATTGACTGACCGTAGCTGCTGCTCGCGATTCACCATTTTCAATGGAGCCTTCTTCACTAACATCAAAGTCTGGATCATTAAAAGTGACCGACCTTACACTGCCTTGGAAGACATCGCCGGTAGTTTCATAAATGTAATCGCCCAGCTGGACAATGAAATCCATGTCATCATTATCGGGCTCAAGAAATTTTAAAAA
>JAKSAW010000234.1 GCA_022361455.1 Pseudomonadales bacterium
AAGCTATCAGCCTAACGGCATGGCGGAGTTTGATGCTAAGCCTTTGTCAGGCCAAGTAGCGGTGAGTCGTGCATCTGCTAAGCGTCGTCAATCTACACAACGTGGTGCTGCTGAAGGTCGTTCTTTTAAATTGACCCATATGATAGCGGCAGCAGTTCTTGTGATGGCGGTGTCTTATGTGGGCAAGCACTATCTAATGGGTAGCGACAACATGCAGCAGCCCATTGCCAGCTGGGTGGAATAGTCCATTCAAATAATCTGTTCGCCTTTATCGGTCACCGCGTAAAACAAACAATCACTCTTAGCAATGGTTGGATTGGTGGTGATCATGAAGGCTTTAATAGATTGTGCTGGAAATAGTTGATTGCCTTCCTGTCGCAAAATCTTGCTAGCGATATTTTCTTGGTTCTTATTTAGTACGCTAAAGCAATCCAGCCCATTGGGTCCTAACCATCCGAGTGACTTACTGGGGTGAATAACTCCAAAATTTTGATGTTCGATATCTGGAGGTAGCGTGATATCTGCATCCGCTTGTGGCTGCTCGTTATAGGCGATAGTCGCCTCAGGCTTCAATTCAATACGCACCGGATTGGTAAGTATCTCAATTCCCCATTCGGCCTTTTCGAGGGAAATAACATTTTGCTTTGTCACGTAGCGAAGTAATCCCTCGTAGGCTGCCTGATGTGCATGCTCATCCTGGGCGCCTCCACATTCTACGGTCACCGTGGGAACTTCTTTTTCAGAATATTCCATTAATGCGCCTAACCTTAAGTCCGTCACGATTAAGCGTTCAGTAAAGAGGGATGTTAATGCTTGATGAGCTGCATCGTTTTTAACTGTAACACCAAACGAGGGCCCGGTGCCTGAGGTGTTGTGAATATCAATAAGGCATTCTGGCTGTTCTTCGTGAAGAATATCCAGGAACGCCTTTGCAATTTCTGCTTCCGGTCCCTCAAAGGGCTCTTTAAAACAGCGATTTAAATCTTTACCATTGGGCAATTGGCGATGACTATAAATAGGTTCTAGTTTTGCGGGGTAGACACCGCCAATAAAACACAAAATGGTGACGCTGGGTTTTTCTTGCAACCTCAGCCAACGATGCACAGCGAATAAGCCAGAAGGTTCATTGCCATGTAATAGTGTTGCTAAGGCTCGAGTGCGTGTCGTGTCTTTGCCTTTTACTTTAATGAGTGTGGGTTTTTTTAGGCTCGCTAAAAATTCATTGGGAGTTCGCCCGATATCTTCTATGGTGGGGTTTTCCATAAAATCGATAATGCCTAGATCGATCATGGATTTAGGCTCCATTCGTGAAGTGGCTTTCCTGATTGTTGCTGGCTCATGTAGTGCTTGAGCATCAGTTTAAAAGCATCGTTTGGGTGATTGGTTTTCATTAACTGTTCAGTAACTCTGCGTTGCCATCGGGCTCCGGAAATATCTTGATCCAGTCGGCCTTTTATAATGTTCATTAGCCTTGTGATCTCGCTAGAATCAATCCTAGTTTTGCTAAGTGCATCCTCAACTTTGGGAATCATTGATGCAGCAATTTCCTTGATGGGTAAATCATGAAGTTGCACTTGTGATTTGTTTGGCCAAATGATTTCTGCATCCAATCCATATTTTGCCGCACGGTAAAAATTATGTTCTGCGTAGTGAAACGGTAATATCGATTTGAAGTGTTGAATGTCTTCCAATACTGCTAATGCAGCACCTATGATAAAGAGCCCATTGGCGCTCATGTCCATCGCCGTGGGACCGGCTGGCAGCGAGCGTATCTCAATACGTAAGTGCCCGTTGTTATGATGATCGTAGATAGCACGATTCCAAGGCCAGGTTGTGCCTTGATGGAGTTTTAGTTCTGCTAACTCTGGGGTGCCACCATTATTGAAGACATCCCAGGGATCTTCTTCGCTAAGTACAGGAATAATGGGCGGATAAAGCGCCGCTGCGCTAGCAAATAATTCCCAAGCATTATTTATCCAACCATTACCGAAATAAACCCGCGGTGGATGCCGCCAAGTTTTCTGATTAGGTGAGCGGCTATCGATGGATTGCTTGAATAAAGCAATGCGAGTTTCATCCCAAAGGTGATGACCGAATAAACTTGGAGAGTTGCTTGCTAACGCTAGCACAATGGGGGTGACTAATTGCACCGCATTGTAGTAATCAGCAAAGCGATTGGTAGGTACGCGCCAGTGAAGTTGGTAAGAGGTGTTGGCGCCTTCTAAAGTGACATCGTTAGTCTCGAGATCGATAACATCGTTGCCACCAATATGAATCTGAAATGGTTCGCCTCGCATGCTGCAAAGTGCATTGGAAAGCGCATGATAACGAGGTACGTCGGTCATCATATGTGGACCAATATCATCGCTCTGTAGCGTCGGTAGTATTCCTATGGGTACCAGTTGTCCACCCAAAGGATTCGCCGCATTGTTTATCTTTTTTACCGCTTGTTGCAGTTCATTTTCACTTGCTGAAAAAGGCGATCCTTGAAATGGCTGTGGGCTTAAATTGTATTCTAGATTGAAGCGATTAAGTTCCACCGTTAACAGTGGATCATTCACCTGTTGAAAAATCTCTATGTTGATCGGCTTGGCTTTGAGCTCGCTATTGACAATATAAAACTCGACTTCTGCGCCTATTGAGCTTGGCCCATCTCCAAAGCCTGGCTGGCTAAGAAGGCTTTTCATGACCTCTAAATTAAGGCGAACTTTTTCACTAAACGCTGTGTAGTCTTGATCGGAAAAGCTTTCTTTTGATATCGATAAACCCATCTGCAACAACTTTTGGCTTGGTTTGACTTAATAGGACGTACGAGAATGCCTATCATCTTAGTTTAAATTAATAGGCTTGGCACGAGCTGACGTTTATCAAGCTTATTTCGCTTTAAAACCAGAAATATCGACTAAACCGGCGCGGCCTTAGGCTATGAGACCAAGGCGATTGCTTAGTTTTGGAGAAGTTCAGAGGATCGTAGCCCGCAAAATAACCGGCTTGCTCCGGCTCTAGGTTAGCTGCTTGGTATACCGCGTTGAGTTGCTCAATTCTGTCTTCAGTTTTAGGGTGCGTGCGCAACAGCCCATTGTCGCTTGAGGCACGATAAAAGCGTTCCCAGTAACTATTTTGTTGGTCCAACCGGCGTAGGGCTTTAATCAATGGTTGCGGCGATCCTAATAGTTCTGCTGAAGATAAGTCAGCCTGATATTCGCGGCGCCTTGAGATTGCTAATTGAATAATGGCGCTGATTGTTGGTGCCGCAATTAAAAGCGCTAATGGGAGCAGGTTTATTTCAGCCACTCCCGACAAAATCATCGGAATAGAAACTAACAAAATAAATTGCCCCAAGAGAGATAAGGTTCGAGTTAGATTTCCCAAGGTATCGGCAATGGCCATGACACGCATATCATTGTGGCGAATATGGCTGATTTCGTGGGCTAGCACCCCTGCCACTTCTTCTAGGGTTAGCTGTTGTAATAATCCGTGAGATAGGCCGATGGCAGCCTTTGCTTGCGTACCGGTGGCAAACGCATTCATGGTGCTCACCGGTACGTAGTAGAGTTCCGGTGTGTGATTGAGCTTGGCCCGCTGGCTGATAATCTGAGCGATTTGGTTGAGCTCCGGCGCTCGGTGATAGTTGAGAGGTGATGCTCGATAGGCACGCATTAACATGTTTGTAGAAACTGCAGGGTTAAGGGCTAACACCATAACCCCTGCCATCAGCGCAATATAGGCAAAGCTGTCGCCAAATAGCCACGCACCTAACAGCCATGAAAAGCCACCCATTAAAATCAGCAGCAAGATGGTTTCGATTTGGTTTTTTAGGCTAATCTGCCTAAGGGTATTTCGCTTGATGGCCATAACATAGATGTGAGGTGTTGAAGAAACATTTTCAAGCTTGTTGGTATACCTTGTCTAATGGCAAAATGTATTTGTACTATGGTGCCATTATGGGGGTGGTCGCCAAGCTTTTTTGCATCGATATTTTGAGCGTCATCAATAGGCGCATTTTTGGGGAATAAAGTGGTTTGCGTGGAGAAACTGCGGGCGCAAGGCACAAAATAAAGGGGAAAAGGAAATGAGAAAGTTAAAGTGGATCTTGGGGACATTGGTAGTTGTCTCCCTGTTGGTTCTGGGGGGAGGTTTACATGCCATATGGCCGTTCATAGCCTTTCCCACCACGGATATTCGCCTCGAGAGACTAGCGGCACTGCCAGCAGAAGATCAGAATACTTTACTCGCAGGCGTTGCAGTTCGAGATATCACCACCCCTATTGGCATTCCTAAAATGGGGTATTCTGCTTGGGCTCGTCAGGCGGACGGATTCCGCACACGGCTGAAAGCAAAGGTGTTTTACATCAAGCCCAAGCAGGGGCTTCCTGTGGCTGTGGTGCAGGCGGACTTGCCAGCTAGCTCTCTAATATTGCATCACCGTGTTGCAGAACTCATCGCTAGCAAAACCGATATTACCGCTCAGGCCTTATCGATCCATGTGACTCATACTCACAGTGGTCCAGGTCAGTTTTTAGACAATGACTTTTACAATGCCTTTGGGGCTAACAAACCTGGCTTCGATCCCGATGTTTATGAGTTTTTGGCGCAACAGATGGCGGATGCCTTAATTGAAGCCTACGAAACCCGCAAGCCAGCCAAGATAGCCGTGGGTGAAACCGAGCTTTATGGTGCCACTAAGAATCGCTCCATGGGTGCCTACGTCAACAATAAGAATGTGAAAGATAAGTCGATCACTGAGGCTAATGCACTCAAGGCGGTTAACCCTGCAATGACCATGGTGCGGATTGATTTATTAGAGGGCGAGGAATATTTACCCCGTGGAGTTTTTACTTCGTTTGCTGTGCACGGTACTGGTATTCCTGCTTTCACTAAGCCCTATCATGGCGATGTATGGGCGTTCTTTGAGCGTGATTTAGAGTGGCAAATTAAGCAGCGCTATAACACGCCTTGGCATCCTATCCATGGTCCATTTGAGTCTACTCATGGCGACAATAATCCCCATTACGAACCTGGGCTTCGAGGCGACTTAGAGTCGCGACGAATTGGTAAATTGATGGCAAAAGCCGGTTGGGAATTGTTCCGCCAACTAGATGGGGAGTTAGTGGATGATTTACCAGTAATGGTAGCGATGCGCGAAGTGGATGTCTTAAATTTGCGGCCTCAGGATACTCAAGGTGTGCTTTGTGATCGGGCCATTGCTGGTACTGCGCTTGTAGGTGCGGCTACTGGTGATGAAGTCTTCCCCATTAGTTATTTACCGCCATTTCGCCGCGGTTGGCCCAAATCCGATAGTGATGATTGCCATGGGGAGAAAAACTATATGCTCTCCGGGTTGCAGCCTATGGGCGTTGAGCCGGAGCGCTTCCCCCACTTAATATCAATTTCGGGGATAAGAGTTGGCAAGTTGGTAATGGTGGGTTTGCCCTACGAAGTCACTTTCGAGGCAGGAAATAGAATCGCTAATGGGATGGCAGAAGCAACTCCGGAACAGGCAGGTGTCGATTATTGGGTGGTTTCCAGCCATACCAACGGTTTTTTCGGTTACGCAACAACCCGAGAGGAATATGCCACTCAATGGTATGAGGGAGGCCACACTATTTATGGCCCTGGCACCACGGATTTCTTAAAAGCTGAGTCTGCCAAATTGGTTGCTGATATGTTTGCGCAGCCCGGCTTAGTGGACATGCCTAAAGAATGGCAATTTAGTCTTGCGACCCATCACTTTTCTCCGCCAGTGGTGGAGGCAGAAGGTAGTAGAGTGCAATTGACGGAGCCCGCATTTTCGCAGCCTGGTAATAACAAAGGTGCTTATTGGTCGGTGGAATATTTGGATGTAAACCCTTCCCAAATCAAACTTCATGAACCACTTATTGAAATCCAGGTTCGAACTGAAGAATCCCAGCCCTGGCAGATAGCCGTCGTGGATGGTATTCCGGTAACGGATGAGGGTTATGATTTGCAGATTCGCTATTTAGAGGATCATGATAAAGGCATGTCTGCGTATGAACTGCGTTGGTACCATCCCACTGAGGCTGCTGGTCAGTATCGGTTTGCGGTAGCATCAAGAGCAGGATTGCCAACGTTCTATTCAGACATCATTCAGTTGCCCTAGTTGGCTTATGCTTTTAGCGCTCTATTTGGGGCGCTTTCAGTGCTTTTTTTCATAGCCACTAGCCTTAAATCGTTTGCTACACTGCTTTAATGACCTCGCATAAATGGGAATAAAGTATGGCTGTCGATATCACCCCGCAAGAGCAAGCAATCCTCGATAAAGTTGAGATCCCACCGCGCCCTAAAGCGTTAATGACCGTTAACGACGAAGCTAAAAAAGATGAGCCTAGCTTCCCAACGATTGTGCATGCGATTGCAGAAGATGTGAGTATTTCTGCCACTGTTCTTAAAGTTGTGAATTCTCCGGCGTTTCGCCGCCCCAATCCGATTAGTTCTATTGATCAGGCGCTTAATATGCTTGGTATTAAACGGGTTTTGTCGATTGTTAATGCGGTATCCGTGCGTGGTGCTATTAAAACTAGTGTTGATTTGGAAGATTTTTGGGAATATTGCTCGGCGGTTGCTCATGGCTGTGTGCTGATCTGCAAGCAGCTTAAAATGCAGGCCTATGCTGATGATGCATATACCTTAGGTTTGTTCCATGCCGCAGGTGTGCCTTTGTTGATGAGTCATTTCGAAGACTATGCCGAGTTCTTTACTGATGCCAATGTGTGTAATTGGAACCAGATGATTAATCAGGAAATGGACAAATTTCATACCACCCATACCACTATCGGTGCCTTGATGGCCCAGGACTGGAGCTTGCCCGAGTCCATTGTGGATTCGATTTACAATGTTCATTACGCTGATGGTATTTTCGCCAGTGGTGATTTGGCGGAAGAAACACTTAAGCTGATTGCTTTACTAAAAATGGCTCGCCACTTCGCAACCTTATATCAAAATCCCAATGCAGAAGATGACGAATGGTCCGATTTGGAAGGCCAGGTCTGCGAGTACCTAGGGGTGGATGACGCTTCGATAGACGAGCTGCAAGAAGAGGTGCTTGCAGGCCTTGCTGAAGAGGCAGAGTCACAATAATCTCAAGTTTCAACAGCCTTTATTTTTGCTTCAAATGAAAAGCCGCTCAATGAGCGGCTTTTTTAGTCGGCTTGGTTTCGCTTAAAACCTTTAACGACACTGTAACTCTGTACATATCTCAATCTTCCATTAGAATGATTTAGCAGATTGTACCCCGCTGTTTTATTTGAATTTTGTTGGATTAGATAAGAATTTCATGACCGATAATTTCGACTTTGAAAAGCTAGCTCTGAAGGAGTTTACAGAGAAAGCTTACCTAGATTATTCCATGTACGAGATTTTGGACCGGGCTTTGCCAAATATTGGCGATGGCTTAAAACCGGTGCAACGCAGAATCGTGTATGCCATGTCTGAGCTGGGCTTGAAGTCCCAGTCTAAATATAAGAAATCTGCTCGTACTGTGGGTGATGTGTTGGGTAAATTCCATCCCCATGGTGATAGCGCCTGTTATGAAGCCATGGTGCTGATGGCACAGCCGTTTTCCTATCGTTACACCTTGGTAGACGGTCAGGGTAACTGGGGTTCCCCGGACGATCCTAAATCCTTCGCTGCCATGCGTTATACGGAATCCCGTTTGGCACCTTATTCCGAAGTTTTATTGAATGAGGTGGGGCAGGGCACTGTGGATTGGGTGCCGAACTTTGATGGTACTTTAAAAGAACCTGCGATCTTACCTGCGCGCCTACCCAATGTGTTGTTAAACGGTGCGATGGGAATTGCTGTAGGGATGTCCACAGATATTCCTCCTCATAACCTACGTGAAGTGGGTACTGCTTGTATCCGCTTGCTGCAAGATCCCGGTTGTTCTGTTGACGACCTTTGTGAAGATGTTCAAGGGCCGGATTTTCCCACTGATGCTGAAATTATTACCCCGCGAAATGACATCATCAAAATGTATGTCACGGGTAAAGGCTCGTTACGCATGCGAGCAGTCTTCATTCAGGAAGGTAGTGATATTGTCGTTACCGCATTGCCCCATCAGGTCTCGGGCAACAAAGTGTTAGAGCAAATTGCTCAACAAATGAATGCTAAGAAGCTACCGATGGTGGCGGATTTGCGGGATGAATCGGATCATGAAAACCCCACCCGTTTGGTGATTGTGCCGCGCTCAAACCGTGTGGATACCGAAGCGTTAATGAGCCATTTATTTGCGACCACTGATTTGGAACGCACCTATCGCGTCAATATGAACGTGATTGGAAATAACGGTAGGCCTATGGTTAAAGGCCTATACGATATGCTCAGCGAATGGCTTGAGTTTAGGGTAAGTACAGTTACTCGACGTTTGCAATATCGCTTGGATAAAGTGCTAGAGCGCTTACATATTTTGGAAGGTTATTTAACGGCTTTCCTGAATATTGATGAAGTTATTCATATTATTCGTACCGAGGATGATCCTAAAGCCAAGTTAATTGAGCGCTTTGGTTTAACTGATGTTCAGGCAGAAGCAGTCCTTAACTTAAAGCTGCGTCACCTAGCTCGCCTTGAAGAAATGAAAATTCGCGGTGAGCAAGAAGAACTTGAAAAAGAGCGTGACAGCTTAGAGAAAACGCTTGGTTCACCGGCTCGTTTAAAGAAACTAATTGTTAAAGAAATAAAAGAAGACATTGAAAAATATGGCGATGATCGTCGTTCGCCTATAGTGTCACGTTCCGAAGCACAAGCGATTGATGCTGCTGATTTAGTATCCTCAGATCCTGTGACTGTTGTTGTGTCAGCAAAAGGCTGGGTGCGAGCGGCTAAAGGCCATGATGTAGAAGCTGACAAACTCAACTACAAGTCTGGGGATAGTTATAAAGCTTCTGCTCTGGGTAAGAGTAATCAGGCGGCCATCTTTATCGATAGTACCGGGCGAAGCTATTCGTTACAGGCACATACTTTGCCTTCCGCAAGAGGCCAAGGTGAGCCATTGTCTGGTCGGTTATCACCACCTTCTGGAGCAACCTTTGATGGTGTGGTTATGGGCGGCGATAACGATCGTTACTTAATTGCATCCGATGCTGGTTATGGTTTTGTGATGAAGCTGTCTGATGCTTTCACTAAGAATAAAGCTGGCAAGGCGTTGCTGAATTTACCGAAAGGTGCCAAAGTTATCCAGCCTAAGCCAATCCGAGACTTAGAGAGCGAATATTTGGCGGCGGTCACTAATGAAGGTCGCATGTTGGTGTTCCCATTAACCGAGCTGCCTGAATTAGCGCGCGGCAAAGGTAATAAGATCATAAGTATTCCAGGGGCTAGAGTTGCCGATCGCGAAGAGTTTGTAATTGATGTTGTTAACTTATCAAATGTCGATAGCTTAGTAGTCTACGCGGGTAAGCGTCATTTAAATATGAAGTTTGCAGATCTAGAGCATTATCTTGGTGAGCGTGGTAGGCGCGGGAATAAACTACCGAGAGGTTTCCAGAAAGTAGATCGCTTGGAAGTACAGTACAAAAATCTAAGCTAGTTAACTGCTTTTGATTGTTTAGACTTTGCTGCTGTCGTCGTCATCTTGATGTGGCGGCAGTGGCAAGTAAACACTAAAGGTGCTGCCTTTTTGATATTCACTTTCCACTTCAATTGTACCACCGTGTAAATCGATTAATTCTTTTGATATTGCCAATCCCAATCCTGTACCGTCTTTGATTGCCTCTGGCGAGTACTGATGAATTTGTGTAAATTTATTAAAAAGCTTACTCAGATCCTCTGGTTTAATGCCAATCCCAGTATCACTCACCTTTAAACACAAATAGGGCTTTCCATGCTGCATGATTCTGTTTGCGCTGCATTTTACGGAGCCTTTGTCAGTGAACTTAATGGCATTTGAAAGCAGGTTTAACATGACTTGTTTAAGCCTTAATTTATCGGCGTTTAGTGGGCCATCCCATTGGATGTCGGCTTCAAACGAAAGGCCTTTCTTATCCGAAAGTGGCTCAGTGGCATCATGGCATTCCTTAACGAAATCAGAGAACTGAAACGTCTGAATGTTCAATTCAAACTTTCCAGATTCTATTTTCGAGAGATCTAGGATTTGATTAATTAATTCCAATAAATGGTTTGCGTTGCGGCGCACGGTTTCAAGAGCATCACCTATTTGGTCTATCTTGTTTTGTGTGAGGTATTTATGGGCACGAGTAGAAAAACCAATGATAGAATTTAAAGGTGTTCTAAGTTCATGGGACATGGACGCTAAAAACTGACTCTTTGCTTTGTTCGCTCGTATGGCCTCAGCTTTCGCTATTTCTAGCTCAAGATTACGTTCATCTAATTCTATGGTGCGTTGCTTTACCCTCTCTTCGAGTGCTTGTTCGTTTTTCTCTAAGACTTTTATCATGGCGAAAATATCGTCGTAGAGCTGCTTAATTTCCTCAGCGACATGGTTGGCGCTTTCTGGTTTATTTGCCTTTTTACCTTCACGAATATTATGGGTGATTAAGCTAAGCGCTCTTATAGGATTGGCAATTCGGTGGCTGACAAAATATGAGGTAATCATAAGCATGATAATAACTGCCAAGGCCAACAACCCTAGAAAATTACGAACTTGATTGACTGATTCTGAGATAATTGTTTTTGGCACATAGAGTCCGAGAATGTAGCCGCTAGGATCGATACGTTGAAATAATAGGTAGCTTGGGCCAGTTTCGTTATTAGCTGGTAAATCAATAATGCCGTTTGATGCGTTCAGAATTCGGCTGGTTTCTTGGCGGATGATTGGATTTACTTCGTCCTGAATGGTTGGTAATTCTGCTACTTTTTCACCGATCTCATTTAAAACATAGTTGCCTCGCTCATCTTTCTTCAAATGCACAGTTTTGTGGGGATTCCAGTGGTACCAATACAAACCTTTGGGTGACATCAAAAACAACTTACCTTTGCCTGCGAGCTTATCTTCGAAATGTTGTTTGATACGATTCATCCGAGCTTCAATGTTGTCCCATGGTAGGGCTCCACCTAGCATACCCACAGCCTTCTCCTGATTAACAATGGTGCTTGCCACCACCACCTGCTTGACTTCCGTGGTGTAGGAAATCATCGGCTCAGAAACATAAGTGATATTTTGCGACAAATCATTGTTGCCCAGTGTGTATTGCCAGTAATCGCGTTTATGGATAGAGCGAGGCTGAGCCGCTGGATCCTGGTTATTAAATGTTTGCAGCATTTCTACATCAGGGTTGCCACCAGAGGTGTTGTGAAAGTGTCCAGAGGGCCGACCCACGATGAATTTTTCATAGTGTGGAGTTAACTGTTGCAGTTGCTCTAATAAGAAAGGCTTTGCTAGGGAAAATTGCATGTCCTTTAGCGGAGTAATTTCACTAAAGGCAGAGACCTCAGCCATGCGCTGGGCGAAGTAAGAAGACAGCAATGCGGCTTCTTTTTCTAACGTTAAGCCAATGATTTCTAGGGTATTATCCCGCTTAGCGTTGGAAAAATTGTAGACCGACAGGAATACCATCAACAGCAAGGGTATTGCTGCCGCAGTAATGATCTGCAGTGTGACACGGCGCCTCAGTTTCATTGGGTTCGCTTAAATCTCATAGGTTTCGCTCGCTGCTTGATCTAACTATATTGTAGTTGTTGGGTGTCTCTTAGCTTATACGAATATGGCCGTAAGCTTCAGCATTGCTGTCTATACTTAACCATGATTGCGTGAAGTTTTCGGGGTGTTTCTTGGAACAAATGAAAATATTGGTGGTGGATGATGATTCCAGCCACATTCAGCTAGTGGAATATCTGCTGGGAAATCACTACAACTTGGCCATTGCCAACAATGGCGAAGAAGCCCTGCGTCTATTTCGCCACGATATACCTGATTTGGTGCTGCTAGATATCAACATGCCGGGTATGAGTGGTTATGAGGTATGCCAAGCGATTAAGGAAGAAGACTATAGCGACGATGTCGCGGTTATTTTTGTCTCCGGCAGTGACTCCGTAGAGGAGCGCACTAAAGGCTATGAGGTTGGTGGCGACGACTATGTGGTGAAACCTTTTCAGGTGGGCGAATTCCGTAAAAAAATAGATGCTACTGCCCGCTATCAGCGCACCAAGAAGAACTTAGAAAAACAACAGGACCAAGCTCGAAATGTGGCCTTCGAGTCTATGAAAGAGGCCTCTCAATATGGCCAGGTGCTGCAGTTTCTAAAAGATTCTTTTCATCAAAATGATTTGCCTAGCTTAGCCGATACCCTGTTCAAAGCGTTGGATCAGTTTTCTCTCCACGGTTGTCTGCAAGTCCGCTTACCGGATAACACCTTATCGCTACGCCCCTTTAATCAGCCCTGCAGCCCCATTGAGTTGGAGTTGTTTAGCATGCTCAGGGAAAAAGGGCGGGTCTTTATCTTTGGCGAGCGAATGATTGTGAATGATACGCATGTGTCTTTGTTGATCAAAAATCTCCCCAAGGATGATGAAAACTTGGCTGGTCGATTGCGAGATGTTTTAGCCGTGATCACCGAAGGCTTTGAGGCGCGTTTAATGGATCTGCAGCGCAAGAAAGCAATAACTTCTGTGTTAGAGCGTTTGGATGGCACTATTGATTTAGTGAAGAATCAATTCACAGAATATACTCGCCGCAATGTGGCGATTATGGATGATCTTCTTATTAGCATGAATGAATCTATGCATGTGCTTGGCCTGACTGATGAACAGGAACAGTATTATTTTGGCCTGGTTGAGTCAGCTCTTACTAAGCTTATAGATACCTGTGATTACGGTAGTAATATTTCCGATGAGCTAAATAATATGATGTCGACGGTAAAGCCATTAATTGAGTAACTGCGGACCTGAGCAGTTTAGCTACCAACAAAAAAGCCGATTCATTTGAATCGGCTTTTTTGTTTATTTGCGTAGAGCTTACTCTACTCGGCGCCAGCAGCCTTTAATAGCTCGATGTATTCAAGCTGACTGGTGTTAGCGCTAATGCTGTCGATAAAGTTAGTGCCCGCAGCATCGACTGGGTTTAGCGCGTGGCCAGCCTCTTTATAGATGGCAACGAATCGTTCGAATTCGTGAGGTGGTAGGCCTCGATAAGCTTTGGTTAGGATATGAAAGTCGCTGTGGTCGTCCTCATAGGGCTGGTAATCAAGAAAGGCTCTTACCTTGTCTTCATCCAGTTCAACGCCAATTACCTTCTGTTTGTCTTTCTTAAGCATACTACTGAAACCTAGTTAACTTAGTTCTAAATATGAGATTTAGGGCATGATACCAAAATCTCACCTCACTTGTTATCTAGCATCACCGCCATCCAGTGGGTTTCTTTGTTATTTTCCAAGGCGAGCTTCACAATCATGGTGAGTGGAATGGACAAAAGCATGCCCACGGGCCCCAGAACCCATCCCCAAAACACCAAGGATAAGAACACCACCAGCGTAGAGAGGCCCAGGCCTTGGCCCATATATCTTGGCTCAATCACGTTGCCCATAATGATGTTAACGGCAACATATCCCGCACCGGTTAGCAGAGCGGTACCGCTACCGATTTGAATAAAGGCCAGCATCACCGCTGGGATGGCTGCAATGATCGAGCCTATGTTGGGTACGAAATTGAGCATAAAGGCGAGTAAGCCCCACAAAATGGGGTAATCGACTCCCAAAATCAGTAGCCAAATCGTGATAACTAAACCGGTGCCCAGGCTGACCCACGATTTGATGATGAGATACTTCTTTACCGATTGATTGAAGTGCTTAAAGGACTCCACCGAAGAATGGTTAGGATCATTCAAGGCTCTCTTAAGCTTGCTGGGAAAGCTCGACGCTTCGAACAAGATAAACAAAACCGTTAGGAAAATTAAGAAAGAATCCGTCAATACCCCGCCTAAGCTTGTGAGAACCTGCTTCACCATTCCCATGGCTGCACCGGGATTCACTTGCTCTTTCAATACCGTGGCTGGCGCTTCTATTCCTTGTGATTCAAGCCAGCTGAGTAATGCTGCTTTTTCTCCCTGCAGTTTTTCTTGATATTGGGGTAACTGGTTGGCGAAATCACTAATGGAGGCGCCTACCACCGCCGATATCATCACCGCCGCCAGCATAAACACGGTCACTACAATGATGACCGCAATAGCCGTAGGTATCTTGCGCGATTCCAGCCAGAACAGAGGCGGCGCGCACAGAATGCCAATAAAGGCCGACAGTAGGAAAGGTACCATTACCTCAGCAGACGCCTTCATGCCGGCGACAATGACAATGAAACAGGCGGTGCCCAATAAGAAGCGAAGCGGTGGGCTTAGTGTTGTTTGCATCAGAATCCTATCTGCGTTGAGGTTAAGCCGATTCGTTGGTGGTGCTTTCGGTCGCTGGTGCTGAATCTGGTTCCGCGATTACCGTTGGAGCACAGTCTTTGCGATTCTCTTCCAGCCGATTGCTGCGAATAAACGTCTTCACCATTTCCACGTATCCCAGGCCTTTTTGGGAATAAGATTGTAGGCCCGTGGCTAAGTAACAGCCGTTGAGGGCGGATTGTCTGGCCCGTTGATCGGCACGTTGAATTCGCAGCAAATCGTAAGCATTGTGAGAGTTAAGGTTCTGCATATAGCTGCGCACTGAGTGCTCGGGGGAATCAAAACGTCTTACTTCGTGGTGCTTATTTGCGGGGCGCGCTTTGGGAACGATGCCGCAACCGGGGGTGAAGCACCATTCGCCAAACAAATTGTTGCCTTCTTGAGCAAAACGGGAAGTGCCCCAGGCGGATTCGATCGCTGCTTGGGCCATCACCAAGGATGGTGGAATCTCATCAATTCGACTTTTTAAGGATGTCACCAAGTCTGCTTTTTGCTCCTGAGGCAGATCGTATTCGCTGGATAGTGCAATTAGCTGCTCAGTCGACATGTCATCGAGGTTTGCACGCAGCTCTGCGATGCGCTGATTTTCCTTCTCCACTAAGGGGCCAAGAAAATCGAAGAAGGCAGTTTTGCGCTCTTTAATATTACTAATGGCGGAAAAATTCGGTACCAGCACTTGTTTTTTGGTAGCCGTCACAGCAGCCTCGGCCACCGCGCCATTACTAGCTTCGTGGGTGATACTCTGTACCACTAAAGCGTGGCTACTAAAGAACCCGCCAAGGATTAAGGCGGAAACAACTAGATTTCTTTTCTGATTCATAAATAAACAATTGTTGGCCGATAGTAGGTAGCACCTTAAGAGGTTTGGGGTATCTCTGCAAGGGGCGGTTAAAGTTTCCAGAACCGTGGCCGATTTAAAACAATAATCGGCTGATGGCGTAGTTCATACTTCACCGACGTTAGTAAAAATAAACCAGATTTTACGACGATCAAGGGTAAGCGGTCACATGAAAAGGCTAACGGATCTATTCAACCTAAACGGAAAAATGAAGTGGGGAGCAATGGCAATGCTGGGCGCCTCAGGGAATGCTTCCAGCACTGTTGCTGGCGCTAAGATCGTGAGAGAGTATGGTTCTAAGCCAAAGACTGAACAGCCAGAGATTCGCCAAAAAGACTATCTTGCTTTGTTCCAATTAATGCGTGATCACCGCATGCTTAAGCTAAAGGTGCGTGGTGATAACCATATCTACCAAACCGTATTACTAGAAGTAAATGCAGATGAAGGCTACCTGGTGATTGATGAGCCTTTCCCTGCCGATGGCGTTCTCAGTGGCAACTTCCGCCAAGATGTGGTGTTGGAGTATGAGCGTGAGGGCTTTAGCACCATTATCCGTAGTGTTGTGGAAATGCGCATCGAGGAAGACGGTGACAAGTATTTTCGTCTTGCTTGGCCCCAAGTAGAAGAAGTTCAGCGTCGCGATCAGTTCCGTCTCGATGTCAGTGGTTCTTGGGTAGATGATATTGTGATCAGTGGTGTTGATGGTCAGCAAGTCATTAGCGTATTGGATTTGTCTGCCACAGGGGTACGCGTCGCTTTTGCTGGAAATCAAGTAGAGTCGATCTATGCGGGCACTTATTTATCGAACCTTACATTGCAGCTTTCTGGTTGCGACCCAATGCGTTTCAATATTGACATTACCCATTGTCACTATGTGCCTGATGCAGAATTAGGCGGTATTCAAAGCACTATCGCGGGTGGTCGATTTGTAGGTCTTTCCTATCGAGAGAAGCAAGCCATTCAACGCTTTATCTTTTCTGCACAGCGTTCAGAGCGTCGTGACCAATTGGAGCAGGCTGAGATCGCAGCCTAAGCTTAAGGTTGGGCTGCGATCTCGACCACTGTCATGGATGTTTAGTTGTTCCTGGCTAGTGGCCGTGTAAAATAAGCGCCCTAAACCTTTCGCAAGGGGGCTTAAGTGCGCGAAATTATCCTCATCAATATCTCTGGTAACGACAAACCTGGCGTTACCAGTTCAATCACAGAAATCCTATCTCGTTACCAAGTGAACATTTTGGACATTGGTCAGTCTGTTATTCACGATACCTTGTCGTTAGGTATGGTGGTGGAAATGTCCGATGAGGTTGATTCTTCCCCAGTATTAAAAGATGTGTTGTTCCGCTGTCATGAAATGGATATGGCAGTGCGTTTTACCCCAATCGACGAACAAGATTATGAAAATTGGGTCGAGCATCAAGGCAAGGATCGTTATATCGTTACCTTGTTAGCGCGTATTGTAAGCGCAATTCAAATTGCTGCTATTACCGATATTGTCGCGAGTAACGGCTTGAACATCGATAACATTAATCGCTTGTCCGGTCGTATTTCATTGGATGATAACCCGTCAGATCAAAAAGCTTGTGTTGAGTTTTCAGTGCGTGGGGAGCCCAAAGATATTGCCTCGATGCGCGCTCAGTTTCTAAAAGTTGCCAATGACTTGGACGTAGACATTGCGTTCCAAAAAGACAATGCCTATCGTCGTAATCGCCGCCTAGTGGCTTTCGATATGGATTCCACGCTGATCGAAGCGGAAGTCATTGATGAGCTAGCCAAACGTGCTGGTGTGGGTGAGCAAGTGGCGGAGATTACAGAATCTGCCATGCGTGGTGAAATTGATTTTACCGAAAGCTTCAAAAGACGTGTGGCTTTATTAAAAGGCTTGGATGAGTCGGTATTGGAAGATATCGCTGCAAACTTACCCATTACCGAAGGCGCAGAGAATCTGATCAGTGCCTTGCGGGCACTAGGATTTAAAACGGCGATCCTCTCCGGTGGCTTTACGTATTTTGGTCAGTACTTGAAAAACAAATTGGGGATTGATTACGTTCATGCCAATGAGCTGGCCATTGAAAATGGCAAGGTGACTGGTGAGGTTGTTGGTCGGGTTGTGGATGGCCAACGTAAAGCGGAATTATTGAAAGATATAGCTGACATTGAGCGCTTGAATCTAGATCAGGTCATTGCTGTTGGCGATGGTGCTAACGATTTGCCCATGTTGGGAATTGCTGGATTAGGCATCGCGTTTCGTGCCAAACCCGTGGTGAAAGAGAATGCCGAGCACGCAATCTCCAATTTAGGGTTAGATGGTATTTTGTATTTGCTGGGTGTGCGCGATCGCGATAGCGAAGAATTGCTTACCAAGCGTGGGAGTTAAATCAGCTGGAGGTTTGCGAGATTCGATAATCACTAAGGTCATCATGCTTTTCCGCTAACTCAAATACTTGCTCTGCGCTGATGCGGGTTGTGCCATCGAGGGTTTCTGGTTGTAGTTTCTTTTGAGCTGGCTAGCGCCAAAGTGGTTCGTTGGTTGGACTGTTTTTCCAAATGAGAAAAACAACTTATTACAAGGGACGGTTGCCGATCGGAGTGCTATTCGTCGTTAGAAAAGTCGTAGCTCATCTTCTCGGTGGGCTCTTGTAGATAGAATCCCTGAATGTAGTTGACGCCGATTTGCCATAGTGATGACAGTACGCCGGCGCTTTCTACAAAAGGAGCGATGGTTAACTTGCCTTGGGCATGTGCTGTTTCGACGATTTCTTTGAAGTGCTCCCGTTGTTCTTCACTATCCAATTCTTTGATAAAGGAACCGTCTAGCTTTAGATATTCCACGTTCAAATGCTTTAAATTATTGAACGGATTGAGGGAGCAACCAAAACGGGAAATGGCTGCTTTACAATGCAGCTCATTGAGCCCTTTGGTGAATTCTTTGGCTTGCTTCAAGAAGGTTGTGGCGTCATTCTCCGTGAACTGAAAAATCACCGCGTCTCCTGGCATTCTTGCTGCTTTCAACGCTACGCTAAGCCAAGGTAGCAAGGTTTGATCTTTTAAGGATTCACCGGTGATGTTAATCATCAGCCGTGTTTCGTGACCTAAAGCACGATGCTCTGACAGCATTTTTATCGACTGCAAAATCACCCAGCGATCTATTTTTTCACACAGATCTTTATGAGAGGCGATATCGAGGAATTCATTGGGTGAAATTTTTTCGCCATCCTCGTTAACCATGCGCAGCAGCACTTCGTAAAGCTCGCCGCTATTACCGCGTAAATCGATAACGGGCTGGAAAAGAACTCTGAATAAACCTTTATCGATGGCTTCTTGTAACAGCTCGCCGGTGTCCGCATCTTCGCCGCTGCGAATTTTTGAGGGGTCAAATGCTCTAACCCCATTCCCCAGAGGGTTGTCCTCGCGAACAAGCTCACTGGCTTGGTGTGCTCGAGTAATTATTACCTGAGTATCGTTTGCCGCTTCGCTAACGATGGTAACACCGATGCTTACAGTGGCTTGTACTGTGCGATCATTTACTTCAGATAGGTGATCTTCGATCTTTGTTCTTAGTTCTTCTGCGACTTCCACGCCCTTATCTAAGCCTGCGTCTTTTAAAAGAACTGTAAAGACATCATCGCCAAAGCGTGCTATCTCAGCGGAATCAAAGTTCTCTCGAAGCATGCTGGCAATATCGCTCAGTACGATATCAGCGCCGCCTATGCCTACATCAGATTGAATAGCTGCAAAATTATCGATTTGCATGTAGATCAAAGTAGCAGTCTTGCTTTCGTTTATGGTCCACTCAATCGTTTCATCAAGAATTTGCGTAAAGTATTGGCGATTGTAGAGGCCTGTCAAAAGGTCCTGACTGCTTATCTCTTTAAGCTTTTCTTGTAGCTCCGCATCAGCTTGGTTGGTGCGGATCAAGATTTGCGTGCAGGGTTCGCCATCATAAGTTGCAGCACTGAAAATCATGCGGGACTGAATCTCTGATCCATCGGTGCAAATGCCGTGACAGAGAAATTCGTTATTCTCACTATCGCCGCTAGTGTAACTTTTAAGGAAGTTTTTAAAGTCCTCGTGATCCTGTGGCGATACCATATCCAGTATCGGCATGCCTTCGAGGTCTTCTACATCGTCGTAACCAAATAGTTCTAAATAAGCTTCATTTGCATAGGTGTGCATGCCATCGATAACGTAGGTAATGGCGTCACGGGAATTGTCCAATAACGTAGCGCAGCGTTTTTCAGCTTCTTTAAATTGGAGCTCAACAGTGCGGCGCTTGCGACGTTCTTCCAGGTTGTTTAATTCGCGGCGAATAACCTGAAGTAACCATTCTTCTTGGCCAATAGGTACAACAGCTTTATAGCCTTCTCGTAGGCCTTCTACTATCTCTTCCGGATCCAGTTCATCGATTAATAAAATGGCAGGAATATCGCGCTGTAATTTTTGTACTTGGAGTAAGCATTGCCCGGCAAACAAATCTTCTGTTTGTGGGCGTAGTAGCATTAAATCCCAGCCGCTTTTTTCTAAAGCATCGTCGAGGGATTCATCATCCTGAAGCAGCTCTGCGCGAGTGGCACGCCCAGAATTACGGATGCGGTTGAGCAATTGCTCCGCATCGTCACGGGATTCGTGAAGCATTAATAATCGGATCGTATCGTTTGCTGCCATTGGGTTCTTTTTTTCTAACTGCAGGGTTTGCGATGTAGCATTATAAGCAAACCTAAGCAGATTAAAATCCTGTTATTTCAATAACCTAATTAAATCCTTTATAAACTTGACCAGATTGAGTCGAAGTCGTCTTCATCCTGCTTAGTTTTTGGTGTGGGTGCAGAGGTTTGTTCAGGTTTGGCGGCTACTGCCGTTAATGGTTTGTATTGAAATTGATTAAAGCTGGCAGTAGAAGAAACCTGTTTTACTAATTGAGCTTTTATTACATGACCGTTTTGGTTCATATTCACTTTATAACCCACATGAAACGCAATATTGGGAGTAATTAAAGTTGCAGGTTGACCTATCGCACGTAGCTCTGGGAGTATCAGGGTGCGCATATATTCAGTAACGCCGCCCTTTTTATGAATAGCTTGTGCTCCGCAGGCTTCAGCTTTTGGTGCTAATAGCTCAACACCCATGCGAGCGCCTTCATTTTTGAACTGTTTCACCCAGCGAATCACGCCAATACTCCAGAGCGCATTCTCGCTTTCTTGTAAGCCAATAATTTCACCGGTTTTTACTTGGGGTGGCACGTCTTGTTTCCAAGATAAGCAATAACCGCCTGGACTGGTATTAACGATATCGCAGTGATAGCTCGGATACTTATCGGAGTCTGTAGTAATTTCTTGCCCAGAGAACTTGGCGATCTCTTGTTCAATAGCGTTGTTTTTCGAAGATAGCGCACCGTCATCGGCGTTGACTTGTAAACCCCAAACGTCATGGCTTTCAATGGTATCTCGACGGTGAGTGGGGCCGCTTTTCATAAACTGGTTATCGAACTCTACCCCCATAACACCACTTTGTTCCGATGCTTCGCGGATCATGGCGTTAAAGTCCGCTTTATGAGAAACAAAATAATGGGTTGAACTCAAGCCGATGCAAACTGAAAGATTGCCAGCCTCTTCAATTCGAGTGAATGCCCTTTCCGTCAATACACCCCACGCTTGGATTAACAAGCGGATCACGTCTTTGCCCATGCCTTCCGGCATTTCGAACTCTGTAATGGGGTGCGGTTGGTTAGAAGGTAACTGCAACTGCACCCGTAAATGATCAGAAATCATGGCTGCATCGAAATAGCAGACATTCACATTATTGGGGCGCTTCATGAGGGCGTTGTAAATGGGTGGTGTATCGCTAATTAGGTCGATCGCGAATAGGCCGCTGCCTTCGGGATCTTTGCTGAGATTAGTGAACTGCACCCACTTTGCAGTGGCGTCGTAAACTTGTTTGATCTGGTTTTGGCGCAGCTGGTTTGGTTTCGCTGTGGCCAATAATAAGATCCGTCGATACATGTCGTGGCAGCTAGAAGCTGCGATATCGCTGCTTATTTCGGGATCTTTTTCTAACACATCTATTAAGCCGAAACGTTCTGAAATGGCATACAGCAAATGTGCTTCGCGCCAGAAATTAACCGGGGCAGGATAATATAATTGTAAGCTTCTTAGTAATACTTCGGCTTGCTCGGTAAAAGCACGATGTATGGATTTTGCAGCTAGCCGTTTAGCATCTTTTTCGTTGACCTTTAAGCGTGGCAGTAGCTGAACAATAACGGCTTTGTAGCCAATGGACAGATGATTCTGCAGCGCTTGGGCCAGGCTGGCTATCTTTGCTTCCTTAGGTGGTAGCACTACTGCTTTATTGAGGTAGTGTTTACCCAGGCTATCGCATACATAGCGAATCGGGCCTCGTAACACCTCTAGCATTTGAAAACGGGTATCGGAATCTGTTTTAAATCGGTTAATTTCTTGGATGGCGGCATAGAGCTGTTTGGCGCATTCGCCAATATTCATGCGTGGCAAACCATCAACCCATTCATTGATCTTTTTAGGGTTTGCGATTGCGAACGAAAGCATCTCCATATCTTGTGGAGGAATTTTCAAGCGCAGCTGTTCCGCCTGATTTGACATTGAATCCTTAGACTCCGACTTCTAGACCTTATCTAGAAAGTATAGGCAACAAATACCATCCAGTAAGGTTTGCGTACAAATAATCTACTTAGAATCACTAACTTTTTGAAATACTTCAAATAATGGGCGTTTTTGAAGGTGCTTCAGGGACTTCTTTAACGAGTTTTGGCACCAAGTACCCTGATAGTCTTCTAAGTAGTTCTAAGTGGATTAGTTTAGCGCGTTTTAGTGGTACTTCGAAATGGGCTGCGCCAGCCACCGGATCTAGAAGATGCAAATAGTAGGGTGTTACGCCGCAATCAAATAGGGATTCGGATAGTTCGGCCAGGGTTTTTGCATCGTCATTGATGCCTTTTAAAAGCACACTTTGATTGAGTAGTTGCACATTGCGTTGTCGCAACAGGCTCATCGCTTCGGCAAAGCTGTTGTCTAGTTCGTTGGGGTGATTGCTATGCACCACGAATACCCATTGCATGCTGCTTGATTCAATAAGCTCTAGTAATTGGGTGTCTATTCTTTCGGGAATCACTACTGGCAGGCGTGTATGCACGCGAATTCGTTTCAGGTGTTTAACGTCAGACAGTTGGCCTATCCATTGGGCTAAGCGGCTATTACTGCTGGCAAGCGGGTCGCCACCACTGAAAATAACTTCATTGATTTCTGAGTGCCCGTTTAGGTAATCAGTGATGTCGCGCATTTGTTGTTGGCTGATGCGATTTTCCTGATAAGGAAAGTGGCGCCTAAAACAATAACGGCAGTTGATAGCGCAGGCAGTGCTGGTGGTGAGCAGCACTCGGCTTTGATATTTGTGTATCAAGCCTGGTAGCGGGTTAAATTGCTGTTCGTTCAACGGGTCGTTGCTGTAGCCTGGGTTCTTCGTTAGTTCTTGGGCCTGTGGTAATACTTGTAGCAACAGTGGGTCGTTGGCATCGCCTGGTTGAATTTTGCTCGCATAGGCTCTGGGGACGCGAATGGGAAAGTCTTGGTGCGCTTGCAGTTGGGCTGGGAGTTCGCTAAGACTTAGTTCTAGCTGCTCGAGAAGTTCCTGAACACTGGAAATGCAATTAGATAGCTGCTTTTGCCAATCTTCTGTGTGCCAAGTTGGGGCGGTTCGGGTTATCATTAGGGCCTTTTTTGAGCC
>JAKSAW010000385.1 GCA_022361455.1 Pseudomonadales bacterium
AATACCCTCTTCCAATCCAATCAGCGGTTCGAAACCGAGCTCAACAGAGATTTTAGACGCGTTTACCGCATAGCGACGATCATGCCCGGGACGATCAACCACAAAATCAATAGCATCGCTAGCTGTGGATTTGGCCATCCAGTTCTCAGGATACGATTCGAATAACTCTGGCTCATCTTGATAAAAACGATCAAATTCGTTGCAAATGGTTTCTACAAGCAACAAATTTGTGCTCTCGCAATTACCACCGACATTATAAACTTCTCCCGCCACACCCTTACGTACAACTAAGTCCACCGCCCGACAATGATCTTCCACAAAGAGCCAATCTCGAATATTTTTGCCATCACCGTAAATCGGAAGTTTCTTACCTAATAACAGATTCGTTATGCACAACGGTATCAATTTCTCTGGAAACTGATAGGGGCCGTAGTTATTACTGCAATTACTTGTAGTTGTATTTAAACCATAAGTGTGATGATAAGCCCTGACCAAATGATCAGAACTAGCCTTGCTTGCTGAATAAGGAGAGTTTGGCCGATATTGGGTGTTTTCAGTGAAAGCTGGGTCGGTTGGCCCCAACGATCCATACACTTCATCGGTAGAGATATGATGAAAACGATGACTTTCAGTTTTCTTACCTTGCTCGATCCACACATCCCTACAGGCATTCAGCAAGCGATGAGTTGCGCTGACATTAGTTTCTATAAACTCGTCTGGCCCTGTAATCGAGCGATCAACGTGACTTTCAGCGGCAAAGTTCACCACTGTATCTATTTCATGTTTTAGAAGAAGACTCTGCACCAATGATCTATCACCAATACACCCTTTTTGAAAAGCATATCGCTCATTTTCGGTTACTGAGTCTAAACTCGAGGCACAGCCTGCATATGTCAACTTATCTAAAACAACAAGTTTGTCCTCTGGATAGCGAAGCAACCAATAATGAACAAAATTGGCCCCAATAAAGCCTGCACCGCCAGTTACCAATATACGCCTCATAATTTACCTTTCCCATAAAGATCGATCTCTTGAGACAATTCTTCTCGCCAAGCATTTGGTTCTAGATCTAAAAAGTCACAGCATTTTTTACGTGATAGTGGAGACCAAGCCGGACGCTTTGCTTTCTGCGGAAATCCTTGCGAATCAACAGGGACGACTTTAGCTCCAACAGAAACCAAACCTTTATCGAGTGCCAAACCATGTATTTGGCAAGCAAAATCATACCAAGACATCACTAACCCACCACTCCAATGAAAAATACCATCCGCATTTTGATCGATTAGTCGAAAGAGAATCTTCGCCAATGATGCAGCGTTCGTGGGTGTGCCCACCTGATCATTTACTACTTTTACTTCTTTTTGATTCTCAAATAGTCTAAGCATGGTATCTAGGAAATTCTTATGATGAGAGCTATACAACCAAGAAGTACGTACAACCAAGCCTTTTTCTGCTAACACTATACCTTCAGCTTTCAACTTTGAATCACCATAGACATTCATTGGTTTGGTTTTATCATCTTCTTTATAAGGTTCAGAAGATTTACCATCAAAGACATAGTCGGTCGATATTTGTAGGAATCGGGCTTGGAATTTATTTGCGTAAGCTAACAATGATTTAACTGCTTCAACATTGATGGTTTGCACCAATTCCACGTTGCTTTCACTCGCCTCGACATCAGTAAAAGCCGCTGCATTAATGATCCAGTCAGGTTGGTAGCGTTCAAAAGCGGCAGCAATTTGCTCATCCTGGGTGATATCAAGCTGACTCTTAGATAAAGACACAAGATCATGCCCTTGAGGCACATGCTGCTTGAGCTCTTGACCCAGCTGCCCTTCACCACCGGTCACCAACACTATTGCCATAACACACTTAATTATTCTGATTATTCAAAACATTCACAGTTAACCAGGGAAACACCAGCAAGATCTTTTTCCGAGATAACTAAATTCTCTCGATTAGGTATGGGCCAATCAATACCAACATCTTTATCATCCCACATTAACGTTCTTTCTCCCTGGGGATAGTAATAGTCTGAACATTTATAGGTATACTCAACGATCTCACTCAATACGAGAAACCCATGGGCGAAACCTTTCGGGATATACAGCATTTTTCCATTCTCAGCGGAAAGCTCCACACCAACCCAGCTGCCAAAAGTGGGCGAGGAACGCCTGAGATCTACAGCGACATCAAACACTGAACCCGTAGTAACACGTACTAACTTGGCTTGAGGTTGTTCAACTTGATAGTGAAGCCCCCTGAGGGTGTTTGCCACCGAACGACTAAAATTATCCTGAACTAGGCGAGCCTCAAGGCCAATTTCCTTTGCCCAAGTATCTCGCCAGGACTCAACGAACATTCCACGCGGGTCTTTATAAATATCTAGAGAAATTATTTTAACTTCGGGGATATTGGTATCGACAACTTTCATCTTAGTCATCCAACATGAAATACTGATCATCGATAAGGCGCATCAAGTATTGCCCATAACCACTTTTTTGGAGTCTGCTAGCCAAGACCCGCAACTGATCCCCATCAATAAAGTCCATACGATAAGCGACTTCTTCGGGACATGAGATTTTTAGCCCCTGACGCTCTTCGATAAGCTTAATGAAATTAGCCGCGTCTAATAAGGAATCATGAGTACCCGTATCAAGCCAAGCAGATCCACGACCCAGCAATTGCACATTCAAAGTCCCTTGTGACAAGTAAGCCTTGATCGCGTCTGTGATTTCTAACTCACCACGATTAGACGGTTTTATCTGCTTGGCTATATCTACGACCCTGTTATCGTAGAAATACAAACCCGTAATCGCATAATTTGATTTTGGAGACTCAGGTTTCTCTTCTATATCTACCACTTGGCCAGTTGAATCAAACTCAACTACACCATATCGCCTTGGATCTTTAACGTAATACCCAAATACGGTTGCTCCCGTTTCTACAGCAGTCGCCCTACGAAGTTTCTTACGCAGACCATGGGTATAAAAAATATTATCACCGAGAATAAGGCAAACATTATCCTCACCAATAAACTCTTCACCAATTATAAAGGCTTGGGCCAACCCCTCAGGCGAAGCCTGCTCTGCATAACTGAAATTAACACCCCATTGAGTGCCGTCGCCAAGGAGCCTTTTAAAAGCACTGGCATCGGCAGGAGTGGTAATAATGAGGATATCTTTGATGCCTGCGAACATAAGAACAGACAGTGGATAGTAGATCATCGGTTTATCATAAACCGGCATGAGCTGCTTACTGACAGAATGTGTTAGGGGGTGCAAACGAGTCCCACTGCCCCCCGCTAACACAATACCTTTATAGGCCATAGTGCGGATCCAGAAAAAGATTTGCCTTTATTATAGGCAATATCAACGAACTCGCTTCTTCAACGGCATCATACTCATCGATACCAATACATCTTGCGCTTTATTTAACTTTGATGTGTTTACAAACGGGCCAACGGAAACCTGATACCAAAACTCACCATTAGTGGAAACACTTTCATGGACCAAAGCGTGCAACTTACGCTTCTTCAATTTACCCACTAAGCGATATGCATCTTGCTTATCTCTAAACGAAGCCGCTTGGAGTTTGTAGATAGGCTTTTCACGCTGAGCTAATTCGCCATCAACATAAACACCCTCATTAACTGGTATCGGCCAACTGTCTTTTCTTAAGAAATCATAAAATTCATAGTCCGGATCAACCGGTTCAACTACGACTTGACTAGGCTTAACAGTCGCTGTTTCTGCTACCTTCTCAATTTTAGATGCGCTCTTTTTAGATGCATTGAGGACAGCAGCTTTCTCCAAGCGAGGAGTTGCTGTGATAGTAACCTTAGCTGGCTCTTCTCTCAGCTTTGCATCTTCGACTAGAGCACCTTCAACCAAAGGTTCAGCTAACGAGTCCTCTTCGAGGTCAGCATATTTGTCCGCATCGCCATACAAGACAGACTCAGCATATTCTTTTCGTGCCGCAGCATCTGGCTGCTGATCTAACTGAGGATCACTGGATTGAAAAACCCATTGCAACACAAGCACAACCAAGCTCACCACTAATATGCCAGCCAACAATTTTGAGGGCTTTTTATTAGTAGTCACCTTAGTTGGTTTTGACTCTCGCTTAACCGCTGCTTGATCGGCACGCCAATCAGATTGCCTCGGTGCTGTCGCAAAGTCGTGAATCATTTAATCCTTGCCTGTTTTCCTTTATGTATTGCAAAGTCTGCAATGGTATTTCGTGTTCTCAAAATGCCGCTAGGGTCGGAACAGATAAAAGCAGCGCTTTTGAGCAATTTTCACTCAGCCCCATTTGCGAGTGAGAATTTGCATAGTATAAAGTCAGCATAGACAGAAATTAATAATTTTTCCCACATTTTTAGTGGTTTAGGCACACTTTTTAAAAATAAATAGAATAAAGCGCCGTAACTTAACTAAATTATCTAAAACGCATCTGAGAATGCGAATATTTCACTTAACTGGGGGATTCATGGACATAAAAAAGCTATCGGAAAAGATCAGGGAAGCGACGCCCTTTATTAAGCACCTCGACGTTGAAATCACTCAAGGCGCTGGCAGTGAATACACAGAGATTCGCATGCCACTGAAACCAGAATTTACCCAACATCTGGGACACGCACACGGCGGTGTTGTAGGAACACTAGCGGATATCGCAGCTAATCTTGCCTGCAAGCAACCCACCGTGACGGTGGAATATAAGATCAACTTCCTTAAAGCAGCCGCAGGCAATGAACTAGTCGCCAGAAGCCACCCAGTTAAGGAGGGAAGCACCTTAATCATTGTCCAGTCTGATGTGTTTGCAGTTGAAAACGCTCAAGAAACCAAAGTCGCTACTTGTTTAGCAACCCTAATACCGAGCGCCAAACCCAAAGCCAAGAATTAACACAATACAGGTATTAACAATGAGCTGGATTGATATCGCAGACCTTTCTGAACTCAAACAAGCACAAAAGCTATGCATTCCTTCGGGCACCACTTCCATCCTACTGTTTTGGTGGAAAGAAACCGCCCATGCAGTGGAAAACCAATGTTCCCACGCCTTCAAAAAACTGGACGGGGGCACTTTTGAAAACGGCATTATTCAATGTCCTTTTCATGGAGCGAGGTTTTGTGTCGAGACAGGTGAACACTTGTCCCCACCGGCTTTTAAAGGTATCAAGCGCTTTGAAACAAGAATTGAAGGTAACAAAATCCAGATCAAGCCATAAAAACATTCATTCTTGACGGTTTGTTTTTAATTCTCTAAGATCACCCCTATTACAGCTCTTGGGGTAACTCCGCCTGCAAGAGCAAATTATTGGGGGATTTCATGGGCTTACTGCAAAACAAAACCGTACTGGTAACTGGCGCAGCCTCCGGTATTGGCCAGGCCACAGCGATCAAGCTTGGTGCTGAGGGAGCACAACTGGTCATCACGGATATTGATGAAAACGGTTTAGCCAACACTTTAAGTCAGCTCAAAGAGATTGATGCTGAAGCCATTGCCATCAGCTTTGATGTACGCAACGAATCAAAGTGGCAACAAGTCATTGCCGAGACACTACGCTCTTATAAAAAACTTGATGGATTAGTTAATTGCGCAGGCATCGTAGAATCGAAGCCCATTAAAGAGTCCAGCCTTGAAGACTTTCAACACACCCTTTCTGTCAATTTGGAGGGTAGTTTCTTAGGTTTAAAGTACGCCCACTCCACCATGAAGAGTAACCCCGAAGGCGGTGCAATCATCAATATCTCTTCTGTCGTCGGGCAACTAGGGTTACCCGGTTATACCAGCTACTCTGCTAGCAAAGGCGGTATGCGTTTAATGACCAAAGCCGCTGCTATCGAGTTCGGCATCGCCAATACCAATATACGCGCGAATTCAGTTCACCCCGGCAGTGTTGATTCTCCCCTGCTCTCCAATCACCTAACTAGTGACCAGCTTAGCGAATTGAAAGAGTCTGTCCCTCTCAAGCGCTTAGCGCATACAGAAGATATCGCCAATACCATCGCTTTTTTGCTTTCCGACGGCGCTAAATTTATGACCGGTTCTGAGGTGACGGTAGATGGAGGAATGTCGTGTCGTTTAGCACTCTCTATGAAAGAGGAGCACGCCCAATGATGGATCTTAGCAATAAGGTTTGCGTTGTTACCGGCGGCACCGCAGGAATTGGTCAAGGCTGCGTGGCCAAGCTCGCCTCATTAGGCGCTAAGGTTATTTTTACCGGCAGAAATATAGATGCAGGCAAGGATATAGAGGCAACATTAACCAGCCAAGGGCATACAGTCGAATTTATCCAGCAGGATGTTGCTGATGAAGAGCAATGGCAACAACTTATTCAACACTGCCAAACTCAGTACAATAAAATTGATGCATTAGTTAATAATGCAGGAATTTAATTCCTCAAACCCATTGAAGAAATCTCCTTACAAGATTTTCAACATCTACTGAGAGTCGATGTAGACAGTGTCTTTCTTGGAATGAAATACGCCATGGAAGCAATGGAAAAAAGTGGCGGTTCTATCGTTAATATTTCGTCATTAATGGGTCAGGTAGGCTTGATTTATGGTACCGCCTATTGCGCGGCCAAAGGTGCCGTTACTCATATGACAAAATGTGCAGCACTAGAAGCTGCGCCCTATCAAATCAGAATTAATTCAGTTCATCCTGGTGTTATCTGGACCAATATGGTCGTCGACCTAATGGGCGACGATGAAGCTGTTCGAGAGACATTGCGAACAGAAACACCGCTACAGGTGCTTGGAGAACCTAATGATATCGCCGAAGGCGTCGCATTCTTAGTTAGCGATGATTCTAAGTATATCACTGGCAGCGAATTCTCTATCGATGGTGGTCGAGGCTGCGACTAACTCATAACAATAAAAATAAATTAATCGGAGAGAGCAATGGCATCATCAGCAAGTGATCAAGTGGCTTTTATTACCGGAGCAGCACAGGGCATTGGTTACGCAACCGCGCAACGCTTTTTATCTGCAGGTTACCAAGTAGTGATAGCAGATATTAATCAAGATAAAGGAACTACCGCCCAACAGGTTTTGGGAACCGATTGTTTGTTTGTTGAACTGGATGTCACTAGTGAATCCTCTTGGCAAACAGCTATTCATAAAGCAATCGAAGCCTTTGGACACATTAATGTATTAGTAAACTGCGCCGGTATCTCTGAACCAGGATCAATAGAAGATTGCTCTCTAGAGCTTTTCAAAAAAGTACAAGACATCAATGTCGATAGTGTGTTCTTGGGGTGCAAATACGGTATTAAGGCAATAAAAAATACTAGCGGTGGCAGCATCGTTAACATTGGCTCCACCTTAGGTATAAAGCCCATGTCGATACATACACCCTATGGCGCTAGTAAAGCTGCGGTCAACAATATTACTAAAACAGCCGCCTTACACTGTGCTGAAAACCAGTACAATATTCGCGTCAATGCCGTTCACCCCGGAGCAGTACGTACTCCTATGTATGATTATTATTTGGATCTAGCCGAAGACCGCCAAGCCGCTGAAGAGTCTTTTGCACAGGTACATCCTATGGGACGAATTGCGGAACCAGAAGATATTGCTAACGCCGTTTTCTTTTTGAGCTCAAAAGAAGCAGGTTTTATCACCGGCGTGGCGCTGCCTGTTGATGGCGGGTTTACAGCTTAAACACAATATCCTCTAGAGCTATAAGGGAAAACAATGACAATCAATGAACGCTTCCAAAGCGCCCAAGAAAATATCGCGGACCATCTACCACAAAGCGATAAACTCGCCATGCTTAAACTGTATGCTCTCTATAAACAAGCAACAGTCGGCGACGCCAGCTGTAAACGCCCAGGTATAACTCAAATGGTAAAGCGCGTTCAGTGGGACGCTTGGCAAGAACTAAAAGGCCTGCCCCAAGATCAAGCGAAACAACAATATGCTGACTATGTGGATTCGCTGCTAGCTAGCACCACCTCAACTTAGCCCCAAGTTCACATTATTAGTAGCGCTTATTTAATACACATCAACAATTGTAAATTTCCTGGTCGATTTTTATCCTCCATAGAGACAATCCCTTCATAAATCTCTAAACTAGCGGCTTTTGTTGGTTTAGATCATAGGAGATCCTAATGGGCTTATTGATAAATCCAAAAGCCTGGATTGTTGCAGCAATCTCTGTTTCTACCGCGAATATTGCATTCGCAGACACATTTAGCGCAGACATCAATAACGATGCCTTTAAATTTCAATACAACGCTACTAATACCGGTTCTAATTTAGACTTAAATGCCTCGATACTACACCACGATGATGATGGGGAAATCTACGCGGTGGGTGCGCAGGTAGAAGGTCAATCGCTTCAACAAGCGAATGCCACCGGCTCTCTTGGTGCCAAGCTCTACTATATCGATCTTGATGGCGCAGATGGATTCGCTATCGGTTTGGGCGGACTTGTAAATATTGCCATTCCGCAAGTCGAAGGATTCAGTATTCAAGCAGAAGCCTATTATGCACCGAGCGTTTTATCCTTCAACGATGTAGAACACCACATTGATTTCGGTGCTAAAGCTAAGTACCGAGTACTTGATAACGGCTCTGTGTATTTAGGATATCGAAAAGCGAATATCGATATTGAAAATGCTGGCGATGGCGACCTTGATGAAGGTATCCACGTTGGTATCGAGCTAGAGATCTAATCGTTACCCCTAATTTTTAAACGGGTAGTTAACCTTAGATTATCAACAACAGTTAGTTAACTACCCTTTTAATATTGCACATCAAAGCATACCGGGCTCTGCGCAATCCGCTTCGATACCTGTCACGTCGATATGAGCCGGCAACTCCGCCAACGCTTCGCTTGGCAAGCGTAAGAACCGATTAATTATATCGTCTTCTGACATGGGCACTTGTGCTACGCCCGCTAAATAACCATCTCCCCACTCGTCTATTTCGCTTGCTGTCAAAAGTGGTGAGCCATGCTGTTCGTTATCCGTGGTCAGCTGCGTTCTGACCTGAACCCCTGTATCCCAAATCCTACCAAACAAATAAGGCGTGAAAGTCGCGTCAAAATCTAACAGCACTTCACCAGAACAAACGTCGATCGTTCCCTGTAGCCCATACGTTTCTATGAGCACACCAATACCACCGGGGACCTTAGTTCCCAACAACTTAAGCGGTGGTATATTGATTTGATCCGCTGGAAAGCTCACGTGCACCAGCGAATTAGATTGCCAATTAACAACCGCCTCTACACTTGCACCAAGAGCATCATATTTAAATGTCGGCCAGCGAGAAATTTTCAATTTAGCACCAGGATCAATTGTTAATTTAACGCTTGGGGGCTGATCTGAGTTACCTGTGGGACAGGGAAATTTCCCTTGAGGGAAATCCCAATGAGCCAACATATCGGTCGCAGCATCATTAGGTAACTGTAATAACCAATCCACTACGGGATCATCTGTTTTGGGAACCTGCGCAACGCCAACCAAATTGATATCACCAAAACCATTCATTGGGACACCCTCTAGCTGCTTGGATTGTCCCGTAGAGATCCCAGTAGTTAATCCGGTAACTACTGACAATTCAGGCATCGCTATACCGAAAACCATTGGTACAAAACGCGCATCGAAATCTAACTCAGCCTCCCCACTACAAAAATCAATCCAGCCAACTAAATCATTGGGGTATATTTCCACACGAGCAAAGCTAAAGGGCGGAAACATCAACAAAGGCGGCACCACAGTATTCTCAGCAGAAAAATAAACAGACGCTAAGCCATTACCTTCATCAGCAATAGTTCCCATACTAATTCCAGCACGCCCGTCGTAAGGAAACGCAGGTAAATGGGTGCCAATGGTTAATTCATTGGCGTAACCAAGTTTCATTCTTACTGGCTTTTCATTACTACCGAATACGCTTGTAAACGGCAGAAACAATAACAAGAAAAATATTAAATGCCGCACAGCCTGTCACTCCCTTGGGGCTAATCTTGCCTAACTTTTATGGTTAGTTTTCCTTGATTGCCTCCATTAAATAACAGCGCAAATGAATCCAAGGTTTTTTCAAGGCCGACAACCACATGATCTTCGTGCTTTATTAATCCGTCATTTAACCAGTGAGCTAAGCTTTCAAAAGCTTCGCCAAATCGATCAGCATAATCCCGAATCAAAAAACCCTGCAAAGTTAAGCTCTTCACCACCACCTGCCACATATTATAAGGACCCGGTACCGGTTCAGTTGCATTGTATTGACTGATCATTCCGCACATAGCTATGCGACCAAAGTCGTTCATGTTTAGTAGCAAAGTATCGAGAATATCACCGCCCACATTATCAAAATACAGATCAACTCCATTGGGAGTAGCTTCTTTTATGGCGGCATCTAAATTATTTGTGTGGTAATTAATTGCAGAATCAAATCCAAATCTACTGGTGAGGCGCTGACATTTTTCTTCTGATCCCGCCAAACCAATCGTTTTTGCCCCTTTTATTTTTGCGATTTGTCCCACGATAGAACCAACAGCGCCGGCGGCCGCGCTAACCACTAGAGCTTGATCTTTTTTTGGACGAAGAATGTCTTCAACACCGAAATAAGCCGTTAAACCTGTGGGGCCCAATACACTTAAAAAATACTCTAATGGCAGACCAAAGGTGTCCTCAATAACGCCCATTTTATTAGGACCAACGAAACCGGTTGAGACGGAATAATCCTCCCAACCATTCAGGCCCAACACTAGGTCACCCGCCTTAAATTCTGAATTTTTTGAATCCACTACCTTGCCGATAGTCGTTGCCCTAACGGGGTCTCCTAATGCAATCGGTGGCAGGTAACTAGGAACATCATCCATCCACCCACGAATCGCTGGATCAAGTGAAATAAAGTCGTTTTTTATCAATATCTCCCCATCCTTTAACGCCTTAACAGGCTCTTCGGTATAGGTCACGTGTTCTTCAGTGGGTAAGCCTTGTGGTCTTTGAGACAGTAAAAATCTTCTATTTAACATGGCACCGCTCCTTTTTTATGAGTGGCTTCAACATACCTGAACCAAACACAAACCGTCAATACTGTTTGTTTTATTCTTTAAGGTTTGATAGCTTAAGTGGCATCACAACAGAGGAGACAAAGTCATGGATCTGCAGCTGAGTGGAAAAAGAGCCATTATTACTGGCGCCACCAAAGGTATTGGTAAAGCCATCGCGCAAACACTTGCCCAAGAAGGTGTTGATATCGCTCTTTGCGCTAGAAACCTCGATGAAGTTGAAACCACCATCGCTGGACTGAAGCAACTCGGCATAAATGCCTATGGCGAAGTTGTTGATATACAAAATAAACAGGCCTATGAAAGCTGGTTGGCGAAATCAGTAGAACAATTAGGTGGCATAGATTTATTTGTACCTAACGTTTCAGCTGGCGGAGGCATGGACGGAGAAGAAAACTGGCAGCGCTGTTTCGAAATCGACATGCTAGGCACGGTTAGAGGCTGCGAAATATTGTTACCTTTAATGAAAGACGGCGGCGCTATTTGCTTAATATCTTCCACGGCAGCTGTTGAAAACTTTATCGCCCCACAAGCTTACAACTCTATCAAAGCGGGTTTAATTAACTACGCAAAGCATTTAAGTCAGCTGCATGCACCGAGGAAGATACGTGTTAATACCGTTTCTCCTGGTCCGGTTTTTATTGAAGAAGGCGCTTGGGATCAAATCAAAGAGCATATGCCAGAACTCTACGATACCACTGTTGGCCAAATTCCAATGGGTCGTATGGCCAGTGCAGAAGAAATTGCCAATGGTGTCGCCTTTCTTTTGAGCCCGGCGGCAGGATTTATTACTGGAGCAAATCTTCGAATAGATGGTGGCTTTACCAAAGGCATCCAATACTAGGAGTTTCAATATGAACTCAAGAATAGACGTATGCTTAATCTGCAATGCTAAATACCATGATTCTGATTTTGTGCGTTTGGAGTTACTAAAATTACTTCATGATGTTAGTGATATTCGCGTACGAGTTTTCGAAGACTACAGTTGCATCGATGCGATCAAAAATTGCGATGCCCTCCTCACTTACACTTGCGATATTCTTCCTGACGCTAAAGGTGTCGATGTATTATCCGAACATCTAGCATCAGGTAAGCGCTGGTTTGCGCTTCATGCCACCAACTCCATTATAGAATTCTTGGAAGACGGCCGAGTTGATAGTCCAAAAGATCAGAGCGGTTTCATGGCATTAATGGGATCTCAATTTATCGCCCATCCACCAATTCAAACTTTTAAAGTTGAACCGACTGATCAAGCGCACCCATTAACGGAAGGCATCGACGCTTTTAGCGTGAGCGACGAACTCTATCTCTCTGAAGTGCTGGGCAATATTCAACCACTACTTGTGACCCATTATAGCGGCAAGGCACAGGAAGGTTTCGTTCAAGAAGATTGGCCAAGCACCGAACCTAGATCGGTGATGTATCTTTATCGACCGGACAAACAAAGTTCGGCGGATAAAAGCAAACAAGGTGAAGTGCTTTATTTAACGTTGGGCCATGCCCGCTCTACCTACGATATGCAGCCTTTGATGGATGAATATCCAGAAATAGAACGCTGTGCATGGGAAACACCGCAATACTATGAATTACTAAAAAGAGGTATAAGTTGGCTGATTAAAGTCATTTAAACCATAGGTTTATAACAACTTCAGTCAAACTATGATTGCTAAATTATCGGCGCCATTATAACCTTTGTGCTCTTGTTATAGCCAACACAACACGGATCAATGCCAACGGATACGGCACTAAATCGGCTACAACATAATCAACCAAACGATAGATTGTTTGCGGGTGATTCAAGGAGCGCATGGTGCCACTCAACCAATACTTTTCTGAAGTAATCCTGGGAGCAACAAAAAACCTAGCTGCAAACAGGCGCGCTAAATTACTCTCAGCTATTTGGTTATTACTTATACTAACGTTCGCTGCGCTATCACCTCTGTCCTCCGCTATCGCCGATTCAACAACCTTTAATCTTGATAATGAATTCAGATCACAAAGAATTGGCGATGCCGTTAGTGTGTTAGAAGATCCCACTAACCAAGTTTCCATTTATGACTTATTAGAAAACCGCAGTAAATATGGCTTTACCATAAGTGACAAGCCAGTCCTTAACTATGGTTATACCAATAGTAGTTATTGGATTACTTTTTCGCTCAAATTTGAAACGCCCTTTAAGGAAGATTGGTATCTAAAGTTATCAGATCCACTAATGGACTCAGCTGATCTCTATGCGGTGAATCAATTGGGCGAGTTCACCCTACAAAGAGCCGGTGAAGACACCGCTCATGCTGATCGCTTAGTAAAGTCACGGAGCCCGGTGTTTAAACTATCCGGGCAACCGGGTGAAACAACAACCTATTACTTAAGGCTAAGTTCGAAAGACCCTATTCAAGTCGCCCTCACCTTACATTCCGAGTCGGCCTATACCGAAGACAGCTTCACTGAAGTCCTCGCTCTAGGTGCGTACTATGGCACCATCTGTGTAATGCTGTTCTACAACTTGTTTATTTACTTAACTACCCGTGAGCGATCCTATCTAGCCTATTGCCTCTATTTAGGCGTATTAATCCCAGCGCAAATGGGGTTCGATGGATTATCTTATCTATACCTATGGCCAGACTCACCCTGGTGGTCAAATCGCTCAGTGGTGTTCTTTAGTGGTTCCGTGGCCGTTTTTGGTACCTATTTCGCGCGCGTATTTTTAAATACAAAAACTGTATTACCACTACTAGATAAATTCTTACTCGCACATATAGGGCTGGCAGCACTCGTAATGCCCATAGCACTATTTGCCCCTTATGCTTTCGCAGCGACTTGCGGTGTATCGATCGCAGTTTCATTTGCTTCTTTAATGTTGTTGACCGCCTTAATTGGCTTTTTCCGCAACGCCCCAAACGCAAGATTCTTTCTATTCGCTTGGTTAACTTTTACTTTAGGTCTACTTATTCGTGCACTAGTAGCAACAGGCCAAATCGAAGCCACGCTAATAACGATGTACTCCGCTCAATTTGGGACGGCATTAGAAACTGTGCTGCTTTCCTTCGCCCTGGCTGATCGGATAAAACGAATAGAACAAGAAAAGAGTGAAGCTCAAGAACAAGCCGCTCTCGCGTTGGAACGATCAAACTTGGAGCTACAGCGCAGTAATCAAATTAAAGACGAATTCCTAGCGACCATTAGCCATGAGTTAAGAACGCCAATGAATGGCATTCAAGGTATGCTTGATTTGCTCAATACAACTCAAATTGATGACAAACAGAACGAGTATTTAGGCTACGCGCAACTATCCACCAAGGAAATGTTGAAGCATATTGAATCCATACTGTGTTTTTCAGAGGCACAATCAAGGCGGGTAAAATTAAAAAATGCTCCATTCCAGCTGAGTCAATTGATCTACGATTTAGCGACTGATTATGAAAACCGTTGCAAACAAAAGTTTATTGATTTCCGCATCCATAAGGCGGCCAACCTACCCAACGCGGTTGAAGGTGATGCGCAACAACTTAAATTGGTCTTGAGTAATTTGCTCGATAATGCCGTTAAGTTTACAGATGCAGGTTATGTTGAGTTAAGCGTGGCCTGCAACGTTGACATGGGTAAAAAAGATCGCCTCGACATGGTGTTCCAGATTACTGATTCTGGATCCGGAATTCCAAAGCGCCTTAAAGATTCTCTATTTCAACCTTTTATGCAAGCTGATAGCAGCTTTTCACGCCGGCACGGTGGACTTGGTATTGGCTTGGCGCTCAGCAAATCATTAGCTGAGGTATTAGATGGTGATATTAGTTATCAAGAGAATGCACCTAAAGGATCCATATTCACCCTTACACTCCCCTTAAGGCAAGGCGACGAACGAGACGCCGCAGCCTTTAAAGAGCCAATAAAACGAAAAGCATCTGTAGTTGCAGAGCACCCAAGTATTCTAGTGGTTGAAGACAACCTGATTAATCAAAAAGTCATTAGCGCCATACTCAAGAAAAAGAATTATCAAGTCCTAACTGCACTGAATGGTGAGGAAGCCTTAAAGTGTTTAGACCAACAAGCGGTTGATCTTATTCTTATGGACTGCCAAATGCCTGTCATGGATGGTTTTGAAGCTAGTCGTATTATCCGGGATCGTAAATCTAAGTACGGTTACCCTCCTATTATCGCGGTTACAGCTAATGCCATGTCTGAAGATAGAGAGCGCTGTATCAATGCCGGCATGAATGATTATTTGGCGAAGCCAGTGGATCGTTACAAGCTCTACTCAACTATCGAAGAGTGGTTGGAGTACCGCCCTATGGGTGAACAAAAAACTGCATAAAAGAAACCTGGATCGTCACCAAAACATCTTGTAAATCAGGTATTGCGATAGAACTTCACCTCATTAAATTCTAACGCCTCATTAAAATCAGGGAACGATGTTGTGTTCACTGTCTCTACCAAGGTGTAGTTTTCATTGGGCATCGACTTCAATCTAGAGTCTGCCACCACAATGTCTGGCGCTGCCGTTAAAAATAAATCTAAGAAATGGTAGTTAGCCCGTTCATAGAGCACATCAGCGGCGATAAGTAGATCAACGCCGTCTGCTTTAGCTAAGTCATCAACAATCTCAATTGAGACTTTGTTAATCAAGGCATTGAGAGCTAGAACTTCGTTGCCGACTGGATCAATATCACAGGCATAAACCTTACTTGCGCCGGCTAAAGCTGCAGCGATAGCACCCGCACCACCGCCCGCGCCAAAATCCACGACCACTTTGTTAGATACATCAATTTGCTCTTTTAGGATTAGTTCCGCTAGGGCATAACCACTTGCCCAACAAAATATCCAATAGGGTGGATCGTCCATGAGTTTGTTCTGTACGTCTTGTGATAAGCAGGAATCATCAAAGGCTGGATCAATTAGCGCTAACTTTAGTGGATTTGCTCGAGGAAGCGATTGAATCGAAACTCCCGCACCCGGTAGCTGATCATGGAGAATTTTTTTAAAGTGATTTAAGACATCTGGTTCATTCATGCCAGAAAATTACTAAATATGCCCCCAGAAAACAAATAAAAAAAGGGGCCATCAGGCCCCAAGGGTTGCAGATAACTGGGACTATCTATAACAACATTGTTGCCGGCTTCTCTATAAACTGTTTAAAGCACTGCAGCCATTTGGCACCATCGGTGCCATCAACAGCACGATGATCGCAGGACAAGGTGACTTTCATCATCGATCTGACTTTAACCATGTCGCCTTCTGGGGTAGTTTCAACCACGGGCTGCTTAGTCACAGCACCAACCGCTAAGATTGCTGCTTGAGGCGGATTAATCACTGCTGAAAACTCGTCGACACCAAACATACCTAGATTGGAAATACTAAAGGTCCCTCCTTCCAAGTCACTCAATTGCAGAGCGCCTTGCTGAGCCTGATCCGCGAGGCGCTTACTTTGCGAAGCGATACCCAACAAGCCTTCTTTATCGACTTGCCGCACAACCGGAGTAAATAGACCTTTATCGGTAGAGACCGCCATTGCAATATGCACATCTTCAAAACGCTTTATAGCAGTTTCTGAATATTCGCTGTTTAGTGCTGGTACTTTCTTTAAAGCGAGCCCTGCAGCTTTTATCATTAGATCATTTAAAGAGATCTTTTGTTCTTCTTGGGAGTTCATTTGCTCTTTAAATGTGAGCAAAGTATCCATCTGACAAATAGAAGTTAAATAAAAGTGAGGTATAGTTTGCTTCGACTCCACCAGCCTTTTAGCAATAGTTTTTCGAACCGGCGATACCGGTATTTCCAAATAATTGGTTCGCTCATTTTGTGACGTGAAAGCCTGACCACTTACTCTCACCGACTCGGCTACCTTTGGCTGTTGTTGCTCGGTAGCAATACTCACCACACTGCTTGACTTGGCCACGTGTTTTTCCGCTCGATGATCTTGAACAACTTCGTCAGCTTTTAATGATTGATCAGCACATTTGTTAGATTCCGATGCTCTCTGCACATCCTCTTTGGAGACTCTGCCCCGAGGACCTGTACCTTGAATATCTTGTAACGAAATACCTAACTGCTTTGCTAGCTTTCTTGCACTGGGGCTTGCTTTTACTTCAGCTTCGGGAGCTTTTGATTCAGACGCATCGTTGGACGCTAATGCGTTAGCATCAACAATTGTCGCTGACGCTTCTGCTGCGCCTTGCACATCATTATCAACTGAATCCAATTGCTGGATGTAACTGCCGATAAAGCTTTCGATATCGGCATCACTGGCATCACCTTCCACACATACACCTAACAAACTGCCTACCGGTAAAGTCACCCCTGTTTGAGCAACTCGCCGCCTTAAAACGCCACTATAATTTGATTCCACCGTATTAACGATTTTACTGGTTTCAATATCAACCAACTCATCGCCTTTGTGAATAACACTACCTTCCTCAACGTGCCACTCAGCAATGGTGCCCTCTTCCATTTCCATGCCCCACTTGGGCACAATAATCGCTTGTATCGATGACATTACTTTGATTGCTCCAACACTTCGTTAATAGCCGCAGCTAGTCTTGCTTCACTGGGTAAATAAAGATCTTCAAGATTTGGAGCGAACGGCACAGGTGTATGGGGGCAGGTCACGGTTTTTATGGGTGCCCGTAAATCAGAAAACCCTTTGTCGGCAACAATAGCTGCGATATCTCTTGCAACACTGCATCTAGGCGGTGCCTCATCGATAATCACTAACCGCCCGGTATTTTCAACGCTTTCTAAAATGGCTTCTTCGTCCAATGGTGAAGTGGTTCTTGGATCAACCACTTCCACGGATACACCTTTACTTGCTAATTGGTCGGCGACAGCATTGGCAGTTTTTACTGCAGCAGATAAGGCCACTACCGTTACGTCGTCACCTTCCCGCGTAAAATTCGCCTCTCCAAAGTCAATTAAAAACTCGTCATCAGGCACTTCACAAGCATCGTCATATAGGCATTTATGCTCGAGATAAACAACCGGGTCATCATCGCGAACTGCTTGAGCAAGTAAGCCTTTAGCATCATAGGCATTGGATGGCATCACAACTTTTAAACCCGGCACCATAGTGACCATGTTATGCAGCGTTTGTGAATGCTGCGCCGCTCCACGCAGGCCGCCACCAATCATTGCCCTTAGCACCATTGGCGTCTTGGCTTTACCGCCAAACATATAACGGAATTTAGCCGCCTGGTTATAAAGCTGATCGAAACAAACACCTAAAAAATCCACGAACATTAAATCAACCACGGGTCTCAAACCGGTCATTGCCGCGCCGGCAGCAGCACCTACGAACGCTGATTCTGAAATAGGTGTATCAATGACACGCTCTCTACCAAACTCAGGCATTAACCCTTTAGTGACACCAAAAACACCACCGTAAGCATCATCAATGCCCTCTGCACCAGCACCACCAGCAACATCTTCACCCATCACGATAACATTCTCATCGCGACTCATTTCTTGAAATAGTGTTTGATTTATCGCTTCTCTAATCGTCGTAGTCGGCATGATCCTATCCTTTGTGATTATTATTGGTAAGAAACGTAAACGTCAGTTTCAAGCTCTGAATCTAAAGGGGGTGGCGCATCCATAGCATTAGAGACTGCGCCTTCTATGAGATCAGATACATCACTATCAATTTTTTCAAATTCGTCTTGTTGTATGTCGTTACTCAAATCTCGTCTAAAGTTTGCTAAGCAGTCTTTTTTTCGACGAACATCTTGGATCTCATTTTCGCCACGATAGAGTTGAGCATCGCCAACAAAGTGACCATGAAAACGGACCACATCACACTCAATAGTACTCGGCCCTTCGCCATTTCGCGCTCGATCAATGGCGCGCTTCATGGCTTGTTCAACAGCAAGAAAATCAGTGCCATCGACTTTTTCTGCCGGCATCCCAAATGCTTCTGATCTACTCGCAATATCAGGACTGCCCACTGCGTAACTCGCATGGGTTCCTTCCCCATAACCATTATTTTCAAAAACAAAAATAACTGGAAGCTTTAGCACCACTGCTAAGTTCATCGCTTCAAAAGTCGTACCTTGATTCGAACCTCCATCGCCCGTAAAGCAAAGTGAAACTTGTTGCTGACCTTTTGCTTTGCAAGTCATGGCAGCGCCGACAGTAATTGGTGGCCCGCCACCAACTATAGCGTTTGCGCCGAGCATACCTTTATCCATATCAGCTATGTGCATAGAGCCGCCTTTACCGGCACATAGACCACCTTGTTTGGCCATAATCTCTAACATCATGCCGTGTACATCACAGCCTTTAGCAATGCAATGTCCATGGCCACGGTGAGTACTTGAAATGTAATCCTGATCATTTAGATGAATACAGGCACCAACAGCTACAGCCTCCTGTCCCGTATATAAGTGAACGAATCCTGGAATATTGCCATTGGTAAATTCCACATTAACTCGCTCTTCAAATTCTCTGATGGTTTTCATCGAGCGATAAGCGTCAAGCAACTGCTCTGACGTAAGCGATGTCGATTCCTTGCTGGTCATACCCTCACCCCACTTTTTGGCGATGCATTGTTGTTATTAGCGTACGAACAATATATGCTCCTAAAACAAAACAGTCAACTGTGTTTGTTTTAGTTATTTGTGACTGTTTCTATAAAACACACAGATGAGCCTAGGAATCCGCGCTGAACCTATCTTGCTCAATCTATGCACGCTATTTGAAAAGATCTTATGAGAGGAACTACCGTGACCGACCTAGATACCCAAGCTGTTATTGAAAAGCCTCTTTCAGAAATAAATGCTTTTGATCCCGCAGTTATTGCCTGCCCGCACGCCTACAACAAAAAACTTCGCAGCGAAGCACCTGTGCACTTTGATAAAAACACCGGCCTATATATGGTCTCCAACTACGATTTAGTATTAGAGGTCATAAAAAAACCTGAGATTTTCTCTTCAAAATTTCAGCAAGCATTAGAAGGCGGTCAGGCACCGAGCGAAAAAGTAAAGGCGATACTCGCAGAAGGCTGGGAAGCAGTGGATACCATGCTTACCCAAGATCCACCTGAACAACGTCGTTATCGTCGCCTAGTTGATGATGCCTTTTCACCTCGTCGTGTAAAAGCCTTACAACCTTATTGCGAGGCCCTAGCCAACGATTTGGTGGATCAATTTATAGCGAAAGGTGAATGTGAATTTGTCAGCGAGTTTTGTATTAAATTACCGCTAACAGTCATTGCTGATCAGCTGGGAATTCCCCGAGAAATGATGCCTACCTTTAAAAAATGGACCACTGACTTTGTTGTTCGACTAAGTGGTATGGCAACGCCTGAACAGGAAGAAGATGCAGCTCGAGGCATTGTTGAATTTCAAAAATACTTCGCAGAAAAACTTGAGTACTATAAACAGCACCCTACCGATAACATCATCAGCAATATTGCCAATGCAGCCATTGAAAATGAACGCCCATTGGATACCAAAGAAAGCTTGAGCATCTTGCAGCAAATTCTGGTAGCAGGGAATGAAACCACCACCTCTGCGATTGCAGAAGGCATGTATTTATTACTGAACCACCCTGGCCAGCTTACTAAGCTTCAACAGGATCCTTCACTAATACCTAATTTCACAGAAGAAATATTAAGACTTTCTACACCAACACAAAACATGTGGCGTATCACCACCCAAGATACTGAACTAGGCGGTGTTAAAATCCCCAAAAATAGCGCGGTGATTATTCGCTTTGCATCTGCTAATCGTGACGAAGTGTTGTTCTCGGATCCAGATAAATTAAATATCTGCCGTGAAAATGCCGCTAAGCACTTGGCCTTTGGTAAAGGCATTCATATGTGTTTGGGGGCCCAGTTAGCAAAAATGGAAATGAATACCGCGTTTAATGTCTTGCTAAAACGCCTTAAGAATCTGGAGATTAAATACAAAGGCAAACAACCAGAGTATCCACCCAATGTTCTTCTGAGAGGAATGACAGAATTACATATCACCTTTTCAGAGTAATTCTTTGGGTCACGGTAAATAAAGGAACATCTTTTTGAGATGTTCCTTTATTTATCTAAGTTAAAAACCCTAATTGACCATGCGCTCTTGATGCTGCCAATAAGGCTTTCTCAATTCTTTCTTTAACAATTTACCCGATGGATTTCTTGGCAGCTCAGCCACAAAGTCGATGCTCTTAGGGACTTTATATCCCGCTAATTGCATACGACAATAGTCTTGAAGTTGGTTCTCGCTTATTTGTGAACCTTCTTTAGCGACTACCACAGCTTTAACAGCTTCACCCCAACGATCATTCGGCACACCTATTACCGCAACATCGCCAACACTTTCATGACCATAAAGTACTGATTCTATTTCCGCCGGATAGATGTTCTCGCCACCGGAAACAATCATGTCTTTCACACGATCATAAATGTAGAGATAGCCTTCAGCATCGACATAGCCAGCATCCCCACTAAAGTACCAGCCATTCTTAAAGGCTTCTTCAGTCGCTTGCTGCTTGCGCCAGTAACCAACCATCATAGATGCGGATTTAATGGTGATTTCTCCTACAGCACCCATATCGACTTCTTTACCTGTTTGATCAACCACCTTAATTTGTATACCAGGAAGCGGTTTACCGCAGGAATTCAAGCGACCACTTCCATCGGTTTTATGTTGGTCGGGTGGCAAGTAAGTCATTGTGCCGCCAGCCTCGGTCATACCATAAAGTTGCACAAATTCCGCTTGCCTAAACATATCCATGGCTTGAAGGAGTAATTCCTCTGGGATAGGCGAAGCACCATAGAGCACGACGTCGACATGGCTAAAATCTTCCGGACGACTTTCAGGATACTGACAAATAAATAACAACAAGGCTGGCACTGCAAACAGCTTTCTCACTCGATAACGCTGCACTAGCTCTATCAACTCTACTGGCTCGGCTTGTTTCATAATCACGTTGGTGGCGCCTTTAAATAATCCCGACAATCCCCAACCGGTGCCGCCAATATGGAAAACAGGCATAGCGATAAGAGAAACATCCTCAGGCTGCCAATCAGCCCACCCTCCTACCTGTTCTTCCGCATGACGCAAGAACAGTAGGCCACCCAGCGTCAACCGCACGCCTTTTGGTTGGCCGGTGGTACCACTGGTGTACATTTGCAGAATCACTTTATCATTTTCAGATTCTAATAACGGATCTACATCGTTATGGCTTGCTCGCCAAGCAAAATATGATTGATTTGCCTGTTGGATATCAGTATCTGCCACAGCAATTACCGGCACCGCAAACTCATCAAGATAAAGACCAAGTGCATCAAAGAACTCGGGCTCTACAAAAATCATTGCCGGCTGAGCGTCTTTTAAAATGATGTTTA
>JAKSAW010000193.1 GCA_022361455.1 Pseudomonadales bacterium
AATAGAGCCATGCGTATAGTCAGCATATAAACAGCTTCTTCATCGTCTGGTTCAATACCGAATGCAACAGGAAGCATGGAGCCATGATACATTTGATGTACGTTGCCTTCGATAACGATGGTGTCGTCGCCAACAATCATTTTTTCGGGTTCTAGATGAATGCAGAAAACGTTGAAAGTGATAAGGCTTTGATAAAAAACTTCAAGCTCTTCGTATGAAGAAGGTTGGATACCATCCATTTTGCCGTCGTCACCTTGACCCCAGCGGCGATAGTCTTGTGCCTTTAAAGAGCAAGTCTTCATTAGTGCATCGTAATCACCATGAGCTTCTGCCCAAGCGTGATCAATAAAGTTTTGGCACACCAAACGCTGACGATCGGTTTGCAGTGTTGGATAAACTTTTTCTTTTACCCAGTTGGCAAGATAAGTGGTGTCGAATTCTTCAAAGGGGATTGGGCGTTCAGGGATAGTTTTGCCAACGTACATGATGATTCCTCTCCAGGTCTCTCAATTTTTGTTAGAAATATTTTCTTTGTTAGAACTAATAAATCACTTACTTAGTGTACAGTGTATAGCTGCATGGTTTACACCGTATACTAGTCTTTGATTCAGATCAAGTGTTGACGTGAAAATAATAGGAAGCAGCGTTAAAGCTGAGATAAATCAAATAATTAAAGTAGTCTAGAAAACGAAAAATTGCGAAAAAATACGCGCGAATATTTTGCGAATTTTGGCTGCGGATATACCGAGATTAACGTGAGTTGATACCTAAGGTAACGTGACTGGATTGCTAGGTTTGGTTTTGTTGTTTGCTTGAGATGCCGTAACTGGTGGGCTGAGGTTTGTTAGAATAACGATGAATTAGGGGGCCTGTTACCAAAGGAAACAGGCCCCCTATTGTTTAGCGTTTAACTTCGTAACTGGATTCTTTTAGTTTCCAAGTATTTTCGCCAACACCTTTTTCCCTTAGTTTAAATTTTTGTACCTTATTAGTGGGTGTATAGGGAAGCGTGGTAACAAACTCCATATATTGAGGTACAAAGTAGTGTGGCGCATTGTCATTGATATACTCGGCCATCTGTTCATAAGTAATATCAGCGCCATCTTGCAATACGATATTAATTGCTAGCTCTGATTCGCTTTCTACGTGTGGAGACGGTAAGCCAAAAGCAGCAACATCTTTAACAGATGGATGCTTGCGCAATACCATTTCTACTTCCATGGTCGAAATGTTACGACCAGCAAAACGAATGGCATCTCGCTTTCTGTCGACAAACCAATAGGCACCGTTGTTGTCGATTTTTCCTAGGTCGCCGGTGTGATACCACTCCCCAGTAAAGGCATCCTCGTTGGCTTTGTCATCATCGAAGTAGCCATTGAAAATCACATTGGGTTTTAACGGCTTAATACATATTTCTCCGATTTGGCCCTGAGGTACTTCATTAAAGTCATCGTCGAATAGCTTTATTTCCATGTCATCCAATGGCCTGCCCAATGAACTAAAAGGTACTTCACCCATGCAGAAAGCAGGGGTCAGAACTACCATGACTTCACTTTGCCCATAGCCCATGGGTAAAAGCTCAACACCGAATCGCTTCGAGAAAGGCTCTTTTAGTTGTTCTGGCATTGGCACCATCTGAGCAACACGCAAGGGGTTATCAGCATCATCCGGCTTAGGAGGAGAGTTGAATAAAAACATGTGCATGGCGCCAAGCGTAAAGGTTTGTGTCGCTTTGAATTCTCTTAATCGATCCAAGAAAGTAGAAACTGAGAACTTGGTTTCTAATACGACTGGAATACCTTCATAGAGCGCGCGAAAAATGGCTGTAATCCAAGCGCCAGAATTATACAGGGGCAATACGTTATAAATGATATCACCAGGCTGTGAGTTGTAATAAACAGACGCGGCTTCCGCTATTGGGCGTATCCAGCTGTTGTGGCTTTGCAAAACGCCCTTAGATTTGCCGGTGGTACCAGAGGTCCAGAGCACAGCACAGGTGTCGCCATAATCCATATCATCATAGTTAGGCGTTAAGGGACTGTGATCCAGAAGTGATGCAAACGTAGTGGCGTTACTTAGGGATATTTCACTTTCCTCGCCAAGTACTACAAGCTTCTCGTTATTCAACGAAGATTCTACATCTTTGATGCGATCTTGAAGGCTGGCCTCGGTGATGAGTATGGTGGCTTTGCTGCGCTCAATGGTGTCTGCTAACCAAGCGCCTTTGTAATCAGTATTAACCGGAACCCAAATACCACCAGCTTTGTTAACAGCAAGCGCGGTCAGGATGGTTTCAATGCCGCTTTTTAAATAGAAGGCAACCCGTTGATTTTTTTCTAGGCCTAACTCAAGCAGTCCAGCGGCGAGAGAGTTGGTAATGGATTCCGCTTCTGCAAATGTGACACGGCGATCATCGGTAATAAGGTACTCCATATCCCCATTTTGTTCTGCTTGTAGCGTTAACAATTTAGGCAATATGCGGTTTTTGTTATCTGATAAATCTAGCTTGTTCACAGCTGTCTCTCCGCGGCCCTGTGGGCGTTAGGTTTATGAATCATTCCCGATTCAGTTGGTCTTTAAACCCGATTCTAACGGGCAAAAGCTAATTATGCATCATATTTGCAATAATATAGCGAAATGTTATTCTGCCGCAATACGAATCAGGCATGGAACCTCCAAATGGAGGGTTATTTGACCATGTCGGACTGCAGGGTAGGGGAAACAATATGACAAATACCACAGTTGCAACAGCACTTTCTGAGTTGCCGGGGACCTGGGTAAAGGAATCCCAGATAGTTGATGAGGTTAAAGAAAACTGGGATGGAAGCTACGACGTTCTCGTTGTCGGTTTAGGTGCGGCAGGTGTATCCGCTGCCATTGAAGCTGCAGATCAAGGCGCTAATGTTGCATTTGTTGATCGTTTCGAAGGTGGTGGAACCACAGCGCGAAGCGGTAGCGTCATGTACGCGGGGGGCGGCACGGCTTTGCAAAAGCGACTAGGTATAGAGGATGATGCGGACAGCATGTTCAAGTACCTGAAGAATGAAGTGCAAGATGCTGTTTCTGAAGAAACATTAAAAACCTTTTGCGATGAAAGTGTGGGTAACTTGCAATGGGCCATGGACAACGGTGTAAAGTATTCTGGTCAGGTTTTTTCTAAGAAGATAAGTTACCCGGTTCATGGAAACAGCCTTTATTATTCCGGTAATGAACTAGCTTATGCACCAGAAATAACGCCGGCACCGCGTGGCCATTTGCCCGATGGAATTAAACGCTTTACTGCTTTTGGTCCCGCTTTTATCGGGCCACTAATTAAAAGCGCTCTAAACAAAGGTGTTACTCCACTAAGACAAACTCGCGTTACACGATTGCTTACAAATAACGAAGGCCGTGTTGTCGGACTAGAAGCTCAACAAATTCCAGCAAATTCCTGGGCGGGGATACGACATCGAATTCTTTCTCGATTAGCTGCGATGTTGCAAATTTACTTTGCCCCAGCTGCGAAAGGTTTGGTGAAAAAGATTGAACAACTGGAAAAGTACCAGTCTAAAACTGTTCGCTATCATGCAAAGGGTGGTGTGATCTTGTCGACTGGCGGTTTCATTTTAAATCGTAAAATGACCGAAAACTATTTGCCTAAATACAAACGAGCGATGCGATTGGGTACTCCTAGTGATCTAGGTGAAGGCCATGCACTTGGCGTTTCGGTGGGTGGTATAGCAGAAAGAATGAGTACGGCTACCGCGTGGCGTTTTATCAATCCACCAGCAGAGTGGCCAAAGGCTGCTCTGGTTAATCGCAAAGGCCAGCGTTATGTTAACGAAGCTTTATACGGTGCAACGATAGGCACGCGAATGATGGAAGAAAATAACGGTGAAGCCATACTAATCATGGATAAGCCATTATTTGATGCCAGTGTTGCTAGTTTAAACTTAAAAAATGCGCGTTTAGTTAATCTAATGCAGGCCAAAACCGCTATACGTATTGCTAAATCAGCAGATTCATTAGATGAGCTGGCGGCTAAGTGTAAAATCGATGCCGATAGCCTAAAGCAAACCGTACGTGAATATAATCTTGCCGCTAACAGTGAAATTCCTGATGTATTTGGCAAGCAGCCTTCCGATATGAAGGAAATTGTTGATGGGCCTTATTACGCCATTGATATGTCAGTCGGTAAGGGCGATATCACTTCCGTGATCACTCTAGGTGGTTTGAAGGTGGATGAAACGTCCGGCGAAGTGGTTAGTCCTGACAACAAGCCAATAGGTGGTTTGTATGCTGCGGGTCGTGCTGCGATTGGAGTAGCGTCTAATGCCTACGTCAGCGGATTATCAATAGCCGACGGTGTTTTCTCTGGTAGGCGTTGCGGAAAAAATGCAGCATTAGAAAGCAAAGCGCCTAAGGCGGTTGGTTCACAATCTAAAGTTGAAGCGTAAGCGTTCGTGAAAACTAAGCATTCGAAAGGGATCTTATGAAAACCGCATTTATTACAGGTTCTGCTACTGGTATTGGCGCCGCTATTGTGCAAAAACTTTTAGATGAAGGTTGGATGGTCTATGGGGGATATCGATCGACAAATCCTCAGGACACAAGTTGGTATGGCCATAAGAACGCAATACCGGTTAAGTGTGATGTAACCAATATTGATGAAGTTAAAGTTGCCGCTGAATTAATTGAAAGGAAAAGTGGTCAACTTGATTTGTTGCTTAATAATGCTGCTTACCCAAGCAATTCTGGTGTTATCGAAGCCGTAGATATGAAAGACTATCGAAAGACCATGGAAATCAATTTCTGGGGACCGCTGAATGTATTACAGGCTTGTACACATTTAATTAAAAAGGCCAAAGGTAAAATAGTTAATACTGGTTCAGCATCGGTCTATTTAACCATTCCTATGGGGTCCTCATACCCTGTTTCAAAAACTGCGCTAACAACACTAACGAACCATTTGCGTTTAGAAATGGCTCCATTTGGTGTTCAGGTCACGACACTGCACCCTGGTGGAGTAGAAACACCAATGACGGATCTTGGTAGTGAAGTCGCAGAGCAGCAATGGCAGGCAATACCAGCAAACATTCGCGCTGAGTATGCCAAGCATTTTTTGGATGGAGCTTCTGCAGTTGGCGAAAACTTTAAACTCTATTCTCCTGAAACCTTTGCTAACAAGGTTTACCAGCAAGTGATTAAGCCTAGGAAAGTAAAACCCAGTTATTTAATTGGCCCCGGTGTGGCGCCGCTGCCCTGGTTGCACCGCTTATTACCAGTGCAACAGGTGCAAAATATATGGGCGAAAATGTTCTCGGTTTGATCTAACCACCTGAAATATATAATAAAAATACTACGCAAAACCTACCTAGACAGTTTTTGCATTATATTTGCAATGGTATTGCAAATATAATGCAAAATAGATAAGCTGTTAAAAATCGAACACTCATTTCAATTGCGGCGAATCGCCCATTACTAAAACGACGAGTAGTTATGGATACAAGATATAGCGAAGAGCAAATCAAGTTACGCAAAGAACTGCGTGATTACTTTACTGGGATCATGACGCCTGAAATTTTAATGGCTTGCATCGGCAAAGAGGGTGGCCCTGTATTCAGAAGTGTCATCGAACGCTTGGGTGAAGATGGCATGCTCACTTTAGGTTGGCCGGAAGAATATGGCGGGAAAAACTATGGCGCCGTTGAGCAGATGATCTTGTTCGAAGAAGCTTGGAAAACTCACACCCCGTTCCCGCTAATTACGCTGAATTCTGTCGCGCCTTCCATCATGGCGTTTGGCACCGAAGAGCAAAAGAGAGAATTCTTGCCTCCTATATCACAAGGCAAGTCCACTTTTGCTGTTGGCTACTCTGAACCAGGATCCGGTACCGATTTAGCATCGCTCAAAACTAAAGCCGAGTTCGATGGCGAGAACTACATAATCAATGGTACTAAAGTTTGGACCAGTGCTGGCCACGATGCTGATTATATTTGGCTGGCTGCTAGAACCAGTAATGAAGGTAAGCGACCTTCAGATGGGATTACCTTGTTTATTGTCGACACGAAAGATCCTGGCTTTAGTCATGCACCTATTCACACAGTGGCTGGTGTTGATACCAATATGACTTATTACGATAACGTAAAAGTTTCTCCGGATAGAATCGTTGGCGGTTTGAATAAAGGCTGGAAGGTAATTACGTCTCAACTAAACCATGAGCGTATTGCATTAGCGGCAATGACGGTGATTGCACGTAAAGAATTCGGCTACGTGCTTAAGCTATTGGAGAAACAGGATGCCAATGGTAATAGCCGCTTAGATGATCCGTTAGTCTCTGCAAAGATCGGCGAAATCTATGCACGTTTAGAGTCTATGGAAGTTATCAATCTGCGTACTGCGAGTATGGTGGACAATGATCAAATGGATGTTGCTTTAGCGTCAGGAGCCAAAGTCATCAATACGCTAGAGCAAATTAAAGTACTGCGTGAATTAGTTGGATTGGTTGGCGAAGATGCAATCGTGCAGTTCGCTAGCGAAGACTCAATTTTCGATGGTCATCTAGAATACGATTATCGTTCAGCTCAAATCATGACAGTGGGTGGTGGTGTGTTAGAAGTCATGCGTTCCATGACAGCCTCACTTGGCCTTGGCATGCCTAACACTATCGTATAACCGCAAAGATTTTTAAGGAATCATCATGGATTTTTCATTTACAGAAGATCAGCTAACCATTAAAGATGTCGCCGATAAGATCTTTCGTGATTTGTGCGATGACGAAGCGATTCGAGTTTGCTTCCAGCAAGAACAGCCTCTTCATAAAACCCTATGGCAGCAACTAGGCGAAAGTGGCTTATTAGCGGCGCCGCTTCCAGCTGCATACGGTGGTTCAGAACTAGGACTCACTGAAATGTGTTTAATTATAGAGGGGCAGGGCACAGCGGTTGCACCTATTCCTCTTTTAGAGACTGTCGTTGAATGCGCAATGCCAATTGCAGAATTCGGTTCCGACGCGCTAAAACAAAGGGTTTTACCAGGCATCGCTAGTGGTGAGTTAATGCTTAGCGCTGTGAGACCTTATCAAGGCCTTTTAGAGAAAATGCCCTTAGGCGCTACAGAAGCAGAAGGTGGATGGCAGTTAAACGGCTATTCAAGCTTGGTTAGCTATGCGCCGGCCGCCAATGGCTTCTTAGTTGTTACACCTGAGTTAGTCGCATACGTAGATGCAAATACCGAAGGTGTAAAGGTTACTGAGCAGCGTAGCGTTAGTGGTGAGTTATGTGGTCACTTAAGTTTTAACAATGTCAAAGTGACTGCCGATGATGTGCTAGCGACCGCTGAAGTTGTTGCAGAATTCGTAGAATGGCAGGAACAGCGAACTTATGTTGCGCTAGCAGCGCAACAGGTTGGAATCCTCAAGGAAGGTATTAAACGCGCTGCCGAATACACTGTTGAAAGGAAACAATTTGGTAGACCATTAGCGTCGTTCCAAGCAGTTGCTCAGCAAGCTGCAGATGCATATATGGCAATAGAGGCGTTGAGGGGTGTGTATTGGCGTGCCCTTGATGATGTCGAAGCTGGTCGAGATGCAAAGTTGTCCACTAGGGTCGCAAAGTTTTGGGTTGCAGAAGCAGGTCATATTGCTGCTCATATCTTCTTGCATATACATGGTGGAATTGCACAAGACTTGGATTATCCTGCTCATCGGTTCTTTATTTGGGCCAAACAGAATGAAAACTATATGGGTGGAGCCAATAAGTTTTCCGCACAAATAGGTGAAATAATTAAGCAAAATACTCAGGCGGTTGCTATTTAGTTTTTTACAGAGCCGCTCGAGAATTTATGTTCAAAATAAAAAAGCCGGTTTCGAAAGAAACCGGCTTTTTTGTAGGTTAGTTAGGCGAATCAAGCTAGCGAGGAACACCGCTAATTTTGAACTTCGCCATCGCAACCTTTACTTGGCCTTCTAGGTTGTTGTTTTCATCTAGAGTGGCTGTATAAGTTAAAGTAAGCTTCATAGGCTTAGTTGTTTTGCTTTTCCAAACAAGGGTTTCGCCGTCCCACTTGCCATCTTCAATTTCTTGAACACCGTATTCTTCGCTGTCCATGGTACCAGTAACAGTTTCTCCGTCAGACTTTAGGGTAACAACGCTTTGTTGTGCTTTCCCTGGGACTTGAACGGTGATATCCCAAACGCAATCGATAGCGGTGGCTTCTGCAGACATATTTTGCTCCTTTCTTTTAGGTATTAATGCTTTTAGGCATTAATATTTTTGGGCTTTCATTGTGCCGAGTTTTAATGTTTTTTATTGCTTAAATTGTCAATAAGCTTACACTGTATACCAGTAAAACTATACACTGTAAGTTTACTGAATGCATCATTATTTGGTGTATTGGCTTTACAAATCTTAAATAAATAAGAAAGTCCGTTAGGCTCTAATAATATAGTTCATTATCGCTTAGAAGATAGCTGCTAGGTTGGGCCATTGAACGCTATAAAATAACAATAACTCACTAGTGACTAGAATAGTTCCAAGAATAATAAATAGGGCAAAACCCGTGAATCGATTACCTACCAATAGTCGCCTGATACTGGTGCTAATCTCAATGCTATCACTGTCTACAGGGTGCAAAGAGCAAGCTGTTCCTGACGTGCCTACAGAACCCAAAGAACGCTTAGTTATCGATTCTGGTAGTTACACAAATATCCAGGGTCAACTAGCTGAAAAGCGGTTGGATTATTCAGAGCGTAGGGAGCCTTGCGCCGTTTATAACCCTTTTCGTAATCCGTATGTTGGGGATTTGCATGTCCACACAGAGCGCTCGTTAGATGCCGGTATACAAGATACTCGAACCTCGCCTGCCCAGGCCTACCAGTTTGCTAAAGGTCAACCTTTAGGAATACAGCCTTGGACTAGCGAGGGTGAAGCGTTGCGCAGCGTTCACTTAGAAACGCCTCTGGATTTTGCAATGGTCTCTGACCATGCAGAGTTTTTTGGTGAAACCCATCTCTGCAATGATGTATCAAACCCAAATGCCTACGATTCGCAGGAATGTGCGGAATTTAGGGAAGATCCTCGTGCTAAATTCGTTAATTGGAATTTGCGTTACCTCGGAGGAATAATGCAGCCAGATGGCGCTTTAAGTCGTTTCGAATTCTGTGGTGAAGGCGCAAAAGATTGCTTAGATAAGGCTGCATCGGTTTGGCAAGAAATGATTGATGCTGCCGAAGCCGCTTATGACAAAACCAGTCAATGTGAATTCACAGCGCTGGTTGGATACGAATATACAGGTGCCCCTTTATCTTTTAACTTGCATCGTAACGTAGTATTCAAAAATTCGGATGTGCCAGGACAACCCTTGAGCTATATAGAATATCCACGTCCTGAAAATCTCTGGGCAGCATTAGAAGAAAACTGCAACGATAAGAATAACTGTGAAGCTTTAACTATTCCTCATAACTCGAATATGAGTGGCGATTTTATTTTTCATCGTGCTAAAGGGGTATTGGGTTACTCTGACTATGACGAAAACTATGTCAGGTTAAGAAACAAATACGAGCCTTTGATTGAGATTTTTCAACATAAGGGTGATTCAGAATGTGATCGAAGTGCGGACGAATTTTGTGGCTTCGAGAAGTTTCCTTTTAATAACCTGATTGCGGATCGCTATGCAGGTTTTTTGTCAGGGGAGCCTTCGTCAAATAGTTTTGTTCGTACTGCGCTAAAAGATGGTCTTAAACTAGAAGATAGGTACGGAATTAATCCATTTAAATATGGCGTTATTGCTAGCACCGATACCCATCTTGGCACACCAGGTCTGGTAGAAGAAAGTGATTATCCTGGTCATGGAGGCGCTGGGGCTGATAATGGTTCCGAGGTAGTGGACGGACTTAAAGATCTAATCAGCTTCGGTCCTGGCGGGTTAGCGATCTTATGGGCGGAAGAAAACTCCCGTGATTATTTATTTGATGCCATGCAGCGTAAAGAGGCCCAGGGAACTAGTGGCCCAAGAATTCTTTTACGTATGTTTGCCGGGTGGGACTTGCAAGAGTCGGAAATCTGTAATGGCTTTGGCTTTGATGAAAATGCATTGTCGTTAAAATATGGTGCATTTGTTCGAGTAGGCGATAGCCAAGGTGTGCCCATGGGTGGCGACCTATCAGGCTCAAATAATCAAGGTGGAGCACCTACGATTGCCATTGGTGCATTGAAGGATGCCAGTGCCGAAGCCAAAGGCTTAGCACATTTACAAATAGTAAAGGGTTGGGTGGATGGTCAAGGTAACACCCATGAAAAGACGTATATTATTTATAGTGATAGGGTAAAACCCTCTTCAGATTTAGGTTTAGATTTGAACTCCTGCCAAGTCACGCAACAAAGCCAATCTGCATTATGTCAGGTGTGGACTGATCCAGACTTTAATCCCGCTCATAAAGCTTTCTACTATGCGCGCGCTATTGAGCAACCAACTTGTCGTTGGTCTTGGCAGCAATGCACGGATTTATACCCTGAAAATCCTTTAGAAAAGTTTAGTGAAGCCTGTAAAGATCCAACACAGATTCCAGAAGGTTATCGAGATTGCTGTCTCCATGAACCTGTAGCAAATAATTATCCTAACCATCTACGCAAAGAACAAATTGGAACCTACCCACCGGTGATTCAAGAGCGAGCTTGGAGTTCACCTATTTGGTATAAACCGTAAATGCTGTTGGTTTTTAAAAGGTTGATTGGTTTCTTTATTATTGGGGCCACTATTTATTTTACTGAGCTATGGTTGGCGCCGAATCAACCAAATATTATTGGTCAGATAGAAGTTACGGCTAGCGATATTACCAATATTAAAACTTCTTTCTTCAACAGCACCAAGAGAATGCCGTCTGCCTTAGAACTTGCTAAGCTCGTTGCTGGTAAGGTTGATGAGAAGATTTTATTGGCTGAAGCCTTAAGATTAGGCATTCATCGTCACGATTTAGTCATAAAGCAAAGACTGAGTAAGAATTTAAGTTTCGCTGAATTACTAGACTCTAATTATCGTCTAGGAGTTGGCTCAGAGTTACTAAATCAATCAATGCTTGAAAAAGATTTAGTGGTGCAGCGTCGATTGCTTGAGCGAATGAAGGCCTTACTAAAAAGTGAAGAGGGAGGCTCGCTTCAAGACCTCTCGGTGCTAGAGGCTTATTACCAAGCGAATCAACAACTATATTTAAAGCCAAGACAATTTCGTATTCAGCATCGTTACGTAAGCCAGCAGGCATCGTCAGAAAAACAGCTCTCTGATGAGGATATAAGCAAAGGTTTAGTACTTTTTTCACCAGAAGATCCGGTTTCTGATGCCAATCTACGGAAGTTACTACCAGTGGAATTAGTAAAAGGAATTAGCGATAGTCATTCTACTGGCGAGCTTGATCCCTATCAGACAGCTAACGGCACACACTTTGTGACCATTCTCGAAATTCTTGAAAAACAACCACTCACCTATGCTCAAGCCTTACCAAAAGTGAAACAAGACTTTCTCAAGTCGCTAGAGAAGAGAGTAATCGCACAATACTTAGACCAGGTGCGGGTACATTATGAGGTGACTATTTATGAGTAGGTTGTTGTTAGATTTTATGGTCTGTGCAGTGTTGTGGTCCTTAAGCACCACATTGTTCGCGCATGCCTTGGCGCCATCATTACTCGAGCTAAAACAAATAGATTTACAGCAGGGCCTTGGGGAGAAGCAAACTAAAGCAAGATATTCAGTGTTTTGGAAGCAACCAATTAAGCAGGCCAAGGGTGTTATACTTACCCCAAATATCATTAACTGTTCTTCGCTAAGTAGTTCTTTGGGTAGGGTAAACGTTGATGCATTTGAGCAGCGCTGGGAAATTGAATGTCCAGCAGATCCAAGTGGTATAGAAGTCTTTATTGCCGGTTTGCAAAACAGTTCGACTTACGTGTTAGTTCGAATTCACTATCTAACTGGTGAGCAGATTTTTTCACTTTTGGATGCCAATAATCCTAGATACAGGGCGCTTAAGTCCATTAGTAATTGGCAGAGCTTTCAACACTATCTGTTTAAAGGGGCATATCATTTTTCGGCAGGCTACGACCACATGCTTTTCGTATTTGGTTTATTAGTTTTGTTGCGCAAAAGAATTCGCAAACTAATACTAAGCTTAACTTGTTTTACCGTAGGTCATGGAATATCCCTTGGTTTTGCTTCCAATGGGCTAGTGTCATTGAACGGATTGATAGTAGAGCTATTTATTTTAGCGACTTTGATCTGGATGGCGTTGGAAGTGTTATCAACAAACCAATCCTCAATAATCAGTGTGAAGCAGCACCCATATTTACTCACCAGTTTGTTTGGTCTTATCCATGGCTTAGGGTTTGCTGGAGCATTTTTGGAGTATTCTCAATCCTACCAATCAACACTGGTTCAGTTGCTGGCGTTTAATTTAGGTATAGAGATCGCGCAACTAGCATTGATATTGGTAGTGCTTTCACTTTATTACTTAATTGTGAAGCTTGAATTTATATATGTCTCAGGGGAAGGAATCAACGGTATGTTTGGATACCTTATTGGAGGCGCTTCTTTTTATAGCCTATTATCCTTAACTCTATAATGGTGGCGTTTTAGAGTTTAACGTTTCTTTAATCAATTATTGCTATTCATCTTAGAAAATAGTTCTCTTTAGCTAAGAAATATATACTGTTTCGTTTGTTCTGAGACTACAAAAACTCTTCTTATTCATATCTAAATCCCACTCTTTGGTAACTTAACAATTGTCATACTCTCGATGTGTCAATGAGGTTGAGGGTGAGAATTTTGCTGTAATAGGAAGCCTGAGTTCGGCCGATTGGCTGAAAAATGGCTTTCAACAACCAACATATAATGACGAATATAACTGATTTTATCGCAAATTCTGACGCGCTTTACTATCTGCTAATTCCCTTAGTTAGTGCTTTTGTAGGTTGTGTTACAAATGCATTGGGAATCCAAATGATGTTCAAACCCCTCGATTTTGTAGGTGTTAAGCCCGTGTTTGGCTGGCAGGGAATTATTCCCGCGCGTGCCAAGAAATTTGCCGCTTTACAAATGGATCAAGTCGAAGGCTTGGTTGATATTAAGGAGGTTCTTGACCGTGTCGATGCGCAGGAAATATCAGATATTTTGCAACCAAACTTAAAGCTCTTGGTTGAGAGCATAATGAATGAAGTAGGAATGCAATATTCAGCTATATTTTGGGAAAACCTTCCCGGCTTTGCCAAGAATCGGATCTATTCAA